>JBBQQL010000111.1:0-14087 GCA_038215995.1 Lysobacterales bacterium | reverse complement strand
CCTGCGCTACTTCCAGACCGAGAATTTCCTGATCGTCACTGGTGGCATCGTGCTGGGCATGGTGCTGGCGTTCGGCTTGAATCTGACGCTGATGAAGTTCTACGAATTGCCGCGTTTGCCGATGTATTACCTGCCGATCGGTGCGCTGGTGTTGTGGGGGCTCGGCCAGTTGGCGGTGCTTGGGCCGGCGCTGCGCGCCGCGGCGGTGCCGCCGGTGGTCGCGACGAGGAGCGTGTGATCCGTCGCAGAAATGAACCATCTCCTGTTGGAGCGACTTCAGTCGCGATGCTCCTGGTTACATCGACTCAACAGCATCGCGGCTGAAGCCGCTCCTGCAGGTGTTATCGAAGGGGTCCAAGCATGTTCGGCTACTACATACAGATGGCACTACGCAGCCTGAAACGCAGCCCGATCCTCACCGCGCTGATGGTGCTGGCGATCGGCTTGGGCATCGGCGCCAGCATGACGATGATCACGGTGCTGCACGTGATGACGAACGACCCGCTGCCGGGGCGCAGTGCGATGTTGTTCACGCCGCACCTGGATCCGTTGCCGTTGAACCACAAGCACCGTGGAGATGGCCCCGATCCGACCGACAATCTCACCTGGCCTGACGCAATGGCCCTGCTCAACGCGCATCCGGCAACGCGGCAGGCCGCATCGGCGGGCGGCTCGCTGTTGGTGCGCCCGGCAAGAGCGGATGTGCGGCCGTTCAATGTGAGTGGTCGCTACGCCACCGCAGATTTCCTTTCGCTGTTCGGTGTTCCGTTCGCGCACGGGCAGGGCTGGTCAGCGGCAGATGATGCGTCGCGGAATCATGTCGTGGTGCTCAGCGAAACGCTGGCTCGCAAACTGTTCGGCGACGCGAGCGGTATCGGTCAGGCGGTACGCTTGGGCGACAGCGATTTCAGGGTGATCGGCGTCACTGCCGACTGGCGGCCCCAGCCGATGTTCTATGCTGATCTGTCGGCGCAGTCATTTGGCGACGCGGATCAGTTCTTCCTGCCGTTGTCCACGGCGGTGGATTTGAAGTTCCAAACCAGCGGGAACCAATCCAGTTGGGGCAAGGGTGATTCCGGTGATTCCATGACCAGCGGCGAGATGACCTGGCTGCAGTTCTGGGTGCAACTGGACAGCGCGGCGCAGGTGCAGGCGTATCACCAGTTCCTGATCGACTATTCCGCGCAGCAGAAGTCGCTTGGTCGTTTCCAGCGCCCGCCCACGGACGCGAAGCTCTACAGCCTGATGGGCTGGTTGGCACACAAGAACCTGGTGCCGACCGATGTGCGTCTGCAGTTGTGGCTGGCGCTCGGATTTCTGCTCGTCTGCATCGTCAATATCGTGGCGCTGCTGCTGGCGAAATTCCTGCGCCGCAGCGGTGAGATCAGCGTACGGCGTGCGCTGGGTGCGCGGCGACGCGACATCTTTCAGCAGTTGGGCATCGAGTCGGCGCTGATCGGCGTGGCCGGAGGCGTGCTGGGCCTGGTGATCGCCCAGCTTGGGTTGTGGAGCGTGCGCCATCGTCCCGATGACTATGCGCAACTGGCGCAGATGGACATGTTGATGCTGTTTGGCACGTTCGCGCTGGCCGTGTTCGCCAGCATTTTGGCCGGCCTGCTGCCGGCGTGGCGCGCGTGCCGCGTACCGCCCGCACTGCAGTTGAAAACCTCGTGAGGACCTCCAGCATGCAACTGCGCCCGATACTCTCGACCTTGCGTCGACACAAACTCACTGCGGGCTTGCTGGTTCTGCAGGCGGCGATCACCTGCGCCATTGTTTGCAACGTGGTGTTCATGATCGCCAATCGCGTGCAGCGGATCAGCGTGCCCACCGGCATTGCCGAAAACGAGTTGTCGGTGATTCAAAGCACGGGCATCGAGAAAGGGGCGAATCCCCAGGCCCAGCACGCCGCCGATCTGGCAACGCTGCGTGGCATTCCCGGTGTGCAGTCGGCGGTGGCAGTCAGTTATTCCATGCCGCTGGATCAGAGCGAGTCGTCCAGCGGCATCTGTCCGAGCAAGCAGGCACTGGATCGCGCGATGCAGAACAACTCGATCGAAGGCAGTGGATGCGTGGAGCCCGCCGTATACGACGGCACGCCCGGCTTGATCAAGACGCTGGGCCTGCGTCTGGTGGCAGGGCGCGATTTCCGGCCGGAGGAGTTCGTGAGCGAGGGCAAACCCGCGGTTGCCATCGTCACCCGCGCGCTGGCGCAGCACCTGTATCCGGGCGAGCAGGCGCTGGGAAAGAGCATGTACGACGGCGACAACTACGTACTCATCGTGGGTATCGTCGACCGGCTCCTGCGCCCGAATTTGCGTGCCCCGGGTGTCGACGGCGATAGCCTGATTTCGCCGCGGCGCCCGCCTGACTTGAGTGTGCTCTACGTCATGCGCAGCGCCCCGCAGGATCGTGCCAGCGTGCTGCAGGCCGCTTCGGCTGCCTTGCTGAAGCTCAATCCGAATCGGCTGATCCCCCCGACGCGCATGCAGACTTACCAGGAGATCCGCGCCGAATATTTCCAGCGCGATACCACCATGATCGGCCTGCTGCTGGCCTCGGCGCTGGGCCTGCTGTTCGTCACCGCGCTGGGCATCACCGGGCTGGCCAATTTCTGGGTACAGCAGCGCAGGCGCAGCATCGGCATCCGCCGTGCGATCGGTGCCACCCGCGGCGACATCGTGCGTTACTTCCTGACCGAGAACTTTCTGATCGTCAGCGTGGGCATTGTGCTGGGCATGTTGCTGGCCTTCCTGTTGAACGGGGTGCTGATGCAGCACTACGAACTGCCGCGCCTGCCACTGTTCTATCTGCCGATTGGCGCGCTGTTGCTGTGGGGGCTCGGCCAGCTTGCGGTGCTGGGTCCGGCGTTGCGTGCCGCCGCCGTACCGCCGGTGGTAGCGACGAGATCGGTATGACAGACACAAATTCACCAGGGAAGGACTGACTCATGTTTCGCTACAACTTTGAGCTGGCCGCGCATGGCTTGCGACGTTTTCCCCGCAGCTCCGTGCTGGTGGTGCTCACCGTGGCACTGGGCCTGGCAGCATGCATGACGACGCTGACCTTGCTGCATGTGCTCACTGCCGACCCGTTGCCGGGGCGCAGCCAGTTCATCTATCAAGCCTGGGTGGATACGGTGCAGGGCAAGGCGTTCACCACGTCGGCCGACATGGCGCTGAATGGCGTCAGCGCCAGCAGCGGCTATCAGCGGATCAAGCTGGGGGATGCACAGGCCTTGCTGGCGGCGCATCGCGCCACGCGGCAGGTGGTGACCGCCGACGTGATCTCGGATGTGGCCTCGGGCGACGGCAAGCATGTGCTGGGGTCGCAGGTGATCCTGGCCACCAGCAGTGATTTCGTGCCGATGTTCGGCGTGAGCCTGCGCTATGGCCGCAACTGGAGTGCGGCGGAAGAGACGACGCGAGTGCCGGTGGCGATGCTCGATACGGACACGGCGCAAAAGCTGTTCGGCACCGCCAATGCGGTGGGGCGCCGCGTGCGACTGGGCAAGACGCTGTTCCAGGTGGTGGGGGTGTTTTCACCGTACGCGCCGCAGCCACACTTCTACGGGTTGGACATGGGTGCCTATAGCAGCGATGGTTGGGAGGGCATCTACCTGCCATACACCGCGGCGCTGGACGCCGGTCTGGGGCCTCTCACTACCGATCGTTGTGACGCGTCGTACAGGGCGCCAGTTGGCAGCTTGCCCAACGACCCGGCGCATTGCGCCTCGCTGGGTTTCTGGGTGCAACTGAACAGCCCCGCGCAGGTGGCGGGCTATCGTACGTTCCTCACCCATTACGTGGAGCAGCAGAAGCAGCTGACGGGTTTCGACCAGCCGGCCACGGCGAAACTCACCAGTGTGGCTGGATGGTTGAAGCAACAGGATGTGGTGCCCGACAGCGTGCGGCTGAATGTGTGGCTGGCCGGCTCGTTTCTGCTGTTGTGCATGATCAACGTGGCGGGCTTGCTGGCGGCGCGTTTCCTGCGCCGCAGCGGCGAGATCGGCATCCGTCGTGCGCTCGGTGCGCCGCGCCGTGCGGTGTTCGCGCAGCATGTGCTGGAGGCGGGTGGGGCGTGTCTTGCCGGTGGCGTGCTGGCGATGCCTCTGACCTGGCTGGGCGTGTGGACGCTGCGCCAGCAGGGCAGCGAATTTTCCGGTCTGGTGCATCTCGATCCGCTGATGTTCGGTGCCTTGTTTGCGCTGGCATTGGCGGTGGGCATGGCGGTGGGCATCCTGCCCGCGTGGCGGGCGGCGGCAGTGGAGCCGGGCCTGCAGGTCAAGGGCGAATAAGGGAGCTCGACATGTCCATCCGCATACTTTTTGTCACTTTGCGTCGGCACAGCTTGATGCCATCGCTGGTGCTGCTGCAGGTCGCGCTGGCCTGCGCCATCCTGTGCAATGTGTTGTTCCTGGCCTGGCAACAACTGGAGCCGATACTGGCGCCCAGCGGGGTGGACGCCAAGGGCTTGATCCTGGTCGATCAGTTGAACTTGCCCAATGGCGCATGGACTTCGGCGGAGGTCAGTGCCGGTACGCAGGCTCTGCGCGAAGTGCCTGGCGTACGTGCCGTTTCCGCCGGACTCGGACTGCCGATGGTGCCCTCTTATCTTTGCGTGATGGCGTTGCAGGGGCCGACCGGGGCGAAGGTGGGTGCCAGTTGCTACGAAGGCGAGGGGCTGGTGAAGACGTTGGGTATCCAGCTGGTGGCGGGCCGCGACTTCCTGCCCAGCGAGTATCGGGATGCCGGCGTCGCCAGCAAGGGCCTGGTCACGCCGCTCATCATTACCGAGGCTCTGGCACGCAAATTGTTCGGTGATATCGAGGCAGTCGGCAAACTGCTGGGCGACCCGGGTGACAAGTCCGCTGCCCATTACCAGGTGGTTGGCGTGGCGCGCCATCTGCTGCGCAACCAGCTTGGCATGGCCAATCATGGCCGGGCCGACGATACCGTGTTGCTCGCCGACAGGGTCGGCAAAACAGCGTCCTTGAGTTATGCCGTTCGGGTTGATCCGGCCATGCGCGATATCGCCTTGGGCGGTGTGCGCAGGGCGATATCGCGCCAGTTTGGCGCGCTGCTGCAGGCGGGATATCTGGCTCAGGTCAGCTTCTACAGTACCCGTCGCGATGCTGCGTTCAAGACCCGCAGAGCGGCCCTGTGGCTGCTGCTGGGTGTGACGCTGACGGTGCTGATCGTCACCGTGATCGGCATCATGGGCCTCACCGGTTTCTGGGTGCAGCGACGCACGCGGCAGATCGGCATCCGTCGCGCGCTGGGTGCCCGGCGAGTGGACATCCTGCGTGAATTCATGGCCGAGAACGCGTTCATCGTCAGTATCGGCGTGACCATCGGCATGGTGCTCGCCTACGTGGGCAACGCCTTGCTGATGAAACAGTACGAATTGCCGCGACTGCCGTGGGAATGGATGCCGGCCGGCGCGGTGTTGATGCTGGTACTGGGCCAGCTCGCCGTACTCAGCCCCGCGTTGCGCGCCGCGGCCGTGCCGCCGGTGGTGGCCACGCGGTCGGTGTGAGGGCGTGAATGGCGGTAAAAGTCTTTCGGATTTTCATCTCGGCATGCATCGTTTGAATGGAGTGACCTGATGTTCCGCTATTACCTGCACCTCGCCTGGCGGCGCTGCCGGCAGAGCCTGCCGATGGTCGCTCTGCTGACCTTGACGATGGCGATCGGAATTGCGTCGTGCCTGACGGCGCTGACCATCTTCGGAGCGCTTTCCGGCGAGCCGTTGCCGGGCATCAGTCCGCATTTGCAGGTGGTCACGATGGATGCGCGTGACGCGATAGACAAGGACAACAGCGACTACAAGCGGCCGGACAGCTATCTCGACCTGATCGATGCGAAGACACTTGTCGACGCGCAACGAGCACGTCAGCAGGTGGCATTGGCGCAGAGTTACACCCGGATCACTGATCCGGATGGCAAGCATTCCGAGCAGGCGAAGGGACTGATGGCTTACGGCCCGGTGCTCGGCATGCTGGGTGTGCCGCTGCGCCATGGGCGGCCCTGGACCGCTGAGGAACAGGCGGCACAGGTGCCGGTGGTAGTCATCGATGGTGACCTGGCGCGGAAGCTGTTTGGCACGCAGGATGCTGTCGGGCGCAGTGTGTTGATGGGTGGGCGCGACTTCCGCGTGGTGGGAGTGAGCGCGCCGTGGAAGCCGCGCACACAGTTCCTCGATCTGCCACGCAATCAGGGCGATGTACTGGGTCAGCCGGAGCAGTTCTTCGTGCCGGTGCAGGCAGCGTTGGCGGCGGGAGTGGGGCCGCTGACAGCGGGGAAATGCGGCAAGGGCGCCGCGATCATCAGCTTCCAGTCCGTCGAGGTAAGCAAATGCCGCTGGCTGGAAACCTGGGTTGCACTGGATTCCGCCAAAGCGGCCGACGCCTACCGGCGCTTTGTTGTCAGCTATGCGGATGCACAGCATGCGGCCGGGCGCTTTGCATACCCGCCGAAGGTCGCGATGTTTGGCGTCCAGGCATGGATGACGACCAACCATGTCGTGCCTGACGATGTGGGCTTGAACCTGGCACTGGCAGGGGCGTTCCTGCTGCTGTGCCTGGTCAATGTGGCGGGCCTGCTGGCCGCGCGTTTCCTGCGTCGGCAGGCGGACGTGACGATCCGTCGTGCGCTTGGAGCTTCGCGCCGGGATGTTTTCGCCCAGCACCTTGTCGAGACCGCCGTGCTCGGTCTGCTCGGCGGCGTGTTGGCATTGCCGTTGACCTGGCTGGGTCTGTGGATCGTGCGCATGCAGCCGGTGGCGTATGCCGACGCGGCTCATTTCAGCCCGATGGCATTTGCTGCACTGATGCTGTTGTCTCTCGCGGTTGGGCTGGTGGTGGGCATCCTGCCGGCTTGGCGTGTGTGTCGCCAGCCGCCGGCCATGCAGATCAAGTTGACGTAGGAGATCATGATGCGACATATCATCCGCCCGCTTTTGCGCCATCGGTTGATGCCGCTGCTGGTTGTGCTGCAGGTGGCACTGGCCTGCGCTATTGCCTGCAATGCGCTGTTCCTGCTGCAGCAACGGCTGGTGCCGATCCTTGCTTCCGACGGCATCGGTCATCCGGAGAAGCTGGTTGTCGCGTGGAACATTGCATCACGCGGAAAGCCGTGGGCACCCAGCCGGCTGCGCGAAGTGGAAGCAACCCTGCGCGCCTTGCCCGGGGTCGAGGCAGTGGGCATTGCCGGCTCATTGCCGATGGAGACCACGGCGCAGATGAATGGTGACGTGGTCGTCGACGGCTCCAGCACCAAGGCCAATACCGCGGTCTACATCGGTGACCATCTGCGCGAGGCGCTTGACCTGCGGCTGGTGGCCGGGCGTGATTTCACGGCGGCCGAACAGGGCATCGATTATCAGGATGTAGGCATCAACAACAACGGATCCACGATCATTACCAGCGCACTGGCCACCCGCTTGTTTCCGGATGGCGACGCCCTGGGCAAGGTGATCCGGATAGGCTCCGATGCCGATGCGGCGCGGCGCACCGTCGTTGGCGTTGTTGCGCATCTCATGCGCAACAAGCTGGAGCAGGACAATCGCAGCGATATCGACTACAGCATGCTGTTTCCAGGTGTGCCGGGGCAATGGCCGATGCCGCTGTTCGCCGTGCGCGCAGGACCAGCGGTTGATCCGGAGCGCGTGCGCGCGGCGACCAAGCTGGCGATCCAGCGCGAACTGGGTCCGCAGCTGATCCAGGGCTTTGATCCGACCTACCAGATGTATGCAGACATGCGCGCCAACATGCTGGCCAAGTCCAGGGCCGCTGTGTGGTTGCTGTCGGGGGTGAGCCTGGTGGTGCTGATCGTGGCCCTGGTCGGCATCATGGGATTGACCAGCTACTGGGTACAGCAGCGCACACGCCAGATCGGCATCCGTCGCGCGCTGGGGGCGCGGCGCGCGGACATCCTGCGTCACGTGCAACTGGAGAACCTGTTGGTGGTTGGCGTGGGCATCGCACTGGGCATGTTGCTGGCTTATGCAGTGAACCTGTGGCTGATGCAGCACTACGAGCTGTCACGTCTGCCGTGGACCTACCTGCCGATGGGCGCCGCGCTGATGCTGTTGCTGGGTCAGCTTGCGGTGCTCGGTCCCGCGCAGCGTGCCGCGGCGGTGCCGCCGGTGGTGGCGACGCGGTCCGTGTGAGTACTGTGCACTCTGGCACGGGAGTGTGTGGTCGGCGACGGGCACAATCGACGAGTATGAATTTCTCATGCACCTACCAGGAAACCACTTCATGAAAACCTTGCCCTTGCTGATTTGCGCGAGCCTGCTGGGCTCGGTGATGTTGACGGCCTCTGCGCAGGCAACTCCCGCGGCGCAGGCCGGCCCGGCGGCCGATGTCGCCACGCGGGTGGCGGCGCTGAATGCGTTGCTGGATGAGCAATGGCAATACTCGCTGAAGAACACGCCGGAATTCGCCACCATGCTGGGCGACCTGCGCTACAACGACCGCTGGAGTGATGCCTCGCTCGCCCATCAGGCCGCCGAACATCAGGCGACCGAGGATTTTCTCAAGCGCTTCCAGGCGATCGACACGCGCGGCTTTGCCGACAGCGACAAGCTCAACCAGCAGTTGATGGTGCGGCAGTTGCAGGATCAGTTGCGATCCTATGCCTTGAAGCTCTATGAGATGCCGCTGGACCAGATGAGTGGCATCCATCTGCAGTTGGCCGGGTTCATCAGCTCGATTCCATTCGACAACGTCAAGCAGTACGAGGATTACCTGGTGCGACTGAAGGCGGTGCCGAAGCTGTTCGATCAGGTCACGGCGGTGGCAAGGCAGGGCATGCGCGACAAGATGATGCCGCCGAAATATCTGCTCGAGAAAGTGGTCACGCAGATCGACAGCATCGACAAATCACAAGGCATGGACAGCGTGTTCGCCGAACCGCTGAAGCATTTTCCGAAGTCGGTGTCGGCAGCGGACCAGAAGCGTCTGCATGACGAGATCCTGGCGGCAATCGCGCAGGACGTGCGCCCGGCCTACCGCAAGCTGGGCGAATTCGTTGCCAGGGACTACGCGCCGCACGGACGCGGTCAGCCGGGCGTGTGGGACCTGCCCAACGGCGAGGCGATCTACCGCTTCGATGTGGAGCAGATGACAACGACCAAGGAAACGCCGCAACAGATCCACGCGATCGGCCTGGCCGAGGTAAAGCGGATCGAGGGCGAGATGACAACGATCGCCCATGAGCAGGGATTCAAGGATCTGGCCAGTTTCCGCGCGTCGCTGAAGACCAACCCGAAGACCCACGCCACCTCGCGCGAGGACATCCTCAATCGCTACCGCGGCTATATCGCCGGCATGCAGCCGGAACTGCCCAAGCTGTTCGGCCTGCTGCCCAAGACCGACGTGGTGGTGAAGCCGGTGGAAGCGTTTCGCGAGAAGGAGGCGGCGGCGGCCGAATATCACCCGGGCACGCCGGATGGTTCGCGGCCGGGGCAGATCTTCGTCAACACCGGCGACTTCGCCAATCGCAGCGTGCTGACGATCGAGTCGACCGCGTATCACGAAGGCATCCCCGGCCATCACCTGCAGATATCCATCGCGCAGACCCTGCCCAAGCTGCCGCCGTTCCGCCAGCAGGCCGGCTACACCGCGTATATCGAGGGTTGGGCGCTGTATTCGGAGCAGCTCGGCAAGGACATCGGTTTCTACAAGGACCCGCTGTCGAACTACGGTCGCCTGGTCGACGAGCTGCTGCGCGCCGATCGGCTGGTGCTGGATACCGGCGTGCACTACAAGCACTGGACCCGTCAGCAGATGGTCGATTTTTTCCATGCCCATTCCAGCGAGGACGAGCCGGACGTGCAGGCGGAAACGGATCGCTACATCACCTGGCCGGGCCAGGCGCTGGCCTACAAGACCGGCGAGCTGAAGATCCTGGAACTGCGTGCGCGGGCGAAGAAGGAACTGGGTGACAAGTTCGACATCCGCGCCTTCCACGACGAGATCCTCGGCGGCGGTGCGCTGCCGCTGGACGTGCTGGAAGCGCGTACCGATACGTGGATTGCAGCGGTGAAGGCGGGCACGGCACCGGCGCATCCCAAGGCGATTTGAGGCCATCGGGCGTCGTCGCTGGTTGGCGATAGTTCGATGGTCATGGCAACCTTCCGGGCAGGAGCGGCATCCATGTCCGCATGTGCAGAAAACAAATGACCCGAACTGTCCTGATCATCGACGACAACCCGGCCGTAGGCGACGCGCTGTCGCTGGCGTTGTCGCTGCATGAAATTCGACCCATGACCGCGCTGACGCCGGATGAGGGGCTGGCGATGCTTGATCGCGAGGCGATCGACGTGGTGATTCAGGACATGAATTTCACCGCTGACACCACCTCGGGCAAGGAGGGTATTGCGCTGTTTCGCGCGATTCGCGAACGCCACCCGGATCTGCCGGTGATCCTGCTGACCGCCTGGACGCACCTGGAGACGGCGGTGGAACTGGTCAAGGCCGGCGCGGCCGATTACCTCTCCAAGCCCTGGGACGACAGCAAGCTGCTGGCCACGGTGGAGAACCTGCTGGAGCTGTCTGAATCCAGTCGCGAGATGACCCGCAGCCGGCGCGAGCGGCGGCTGCGGCGCGAGCAGCTGCAGCGCAAATACGAGCTGGATGGCCTGGTGTTCGCCTCCGAAGCGATGGCGCGTACGCTGGACCTGGCATGCCAGATCGCCCGTTCCGACGTATCGGTGCTGATCACCGGTCCCAATGGCACCGGCAAGGAGCGCATCGCCACGATCATGCACGCGAATTCCGCGGTGAAGCGTGGCCCGTTCGTGGCGGTGAACTGCGGGGCCTTGCCGGGCGAGTTGATCGAGGCGGAACTTTTTGGCGCCGATGCAGGTGCCTATACCGGCGCCAACAAGGCGCGCGAAGGTCGCTTCGAGCTGGCCGATGGTGGCACCTTGTTCCTCGACGAAATCGGCAACCTGCCGTTGCCCGGGCAGATGAAATTGCTGCGCGTGCTGGAGACCGGCCAGTTCGAGCGACTGGGTTCCGGCCGTACCCGCCAGGTCAAGGTGCGCGTGCTGAGCGCGACCAATGCCGACCTGAAGGCGATGATCCGTGCGGGCACCTTCCGCGAGGATCTGTATTACCGGCTCAACGTGATCGAGGTGAACCTGCCGCCGCTGGCCGAGCGCAACGACGACATCCTGCCGCTGGCCGAGTATTTCCTGAATGGTCGTGGCGAGCTTGGTGATGCGGCGCGCGAGACGCTGTTGGGATATCCGTGGCCGGGCAACGTGCGCGAGCTGAAGAATGCAATCGAGCGTGCCGCCCTGCTCGCTGGCGGTGGCCAGATCAGTCCTGAATTGCTGAACCTGCCGCAGCACGTGTCGGCGACGACACGCAATCTGGACGAACCCAGTCGCGAGGCGGTCGAGGGTGCCTTGCACAAGGCCGATGGCGTAGTCAGCCGTGCCGCTCAGCAACTGGGGCTGTCGCGGCAGGCACTGTATCGGCGGATGGAGCGCTATGGACTGGCGGCATCCAGTTGATGGCTGTCTGCTTGCCGTGTGAGCGGCGGCGTACAAAGATGCTTGCACCCGATTCGCCGGAGAACTGCCGTGGGCTTTCGAGGTTTGTTGATCTTGCCGGGCATGTTGTTCGCCGTCGTCGCGACCGTGCAAACGCGAGCTTCGGTCCAAGCGACGCTCATGACGGTGGATGCGTCATGCCATTGAGATCACACGCCGGCCGCGGGAGTGGCGCTTGATGTGGCGCTGGCTGAACTCGCTGCGCGCGCGCCTGAGTCTGCTGCTGTTCGCGGCGGGCGTGGCCGGCGTGCTGATCTACGCGGGCGTCACTCAATGGCCGCTGCCGCAGTTTCTGGAATGGCTGGGAACCCAGTTGACGGTGAAGGTCGATGGGGCAGCGGCGGTGGCGGCGCCGGCCAAATCGCTGCACGTTGGCATTTACGGTGCGCTGGGCCTCGGCTTCTTCCTGCTGTTGCTGGTGGCGGTATGGCTGGCCGCTCGGGTGATGGCGCCGGTGAGTCGACTGCTGCGTGCGCTGGAGGGGGCGGTGGCCAGTTATCGCGATGGCGATTTCAGCTTTTCCATCGCGATCGACCGGCGCGACGAGCTCGGTGAGCTGATCCGCATGCACAACGCGCTGGGCCAGACCTTGCGTGAGCAGCGCCAGCATCTGGTCCAGCGCGAGCTGCTGCTCGACACCGTGGTGCAGAACACGCCGGTGGCGCTGGTGCTCACTGATGCCGCGGATCGCGTGGCTTATGCCAACATCGCCTCGCGTCATCTGTTCAATGCCGGGCGCAGCCTGATCGGCCTCGATTTTTCCGAGCTGCTGGCCGATGCGCCGGAGGCTTTGCGGCGGGCAGTGGAGGGCGGCGAAGATGCCTTGCTCAGTGTCGAGATGGATGGCAGCGAGGAGACCTTCCACCTGTCGCAGCGCGCCTTCCGGCTGCAGGGGCGCCCGCATCGGCTGCAATTGTTTCGGCGCATGACCCGCGAATTGTCGCGCCAGGAAGTGGCAACCTGGAAGCGGGTGATTCGTGTGATCAGCCACGAGCTCAACAATTCGCTGGCGCCGATTTCCTCACTGGCGCATTCCGGCGCGGAACTGGCGCGCCGCGGCGAGGTGGATCGTCTGCCCAATGTGTTCGCCACCATTGGCGAGCGAGCCCGCCACCTGCATGGTTTCATCGCCGGTTACGCCAGTTTTGCCAAGTTGCCCACACCGCAATCGAAGCCGGTAGCGTGGGAACCGTTTCTGGAAGGATTGGCCCTGCACTGCGCCTACCGGATGGCCACAGCGGTACCGGAGCGGCCAGGCCATTTCGATGCGGCGCAGATCGAACAGGTGCTGATCAACCTGATCAAGAACGCACACGAAGCCGGTGGTGTGGACGACGAGGTCACCTTGTCACTGCTGGAAACCCCGCGCGAGCTGCGCATCGAAGTGGCCGACCGTGGGCCCGGCATGAGTGAGACGGTATTGGCGCAGGCGCTGCTGCCGTTCTACTCGACCAAGCGGTCCGGTACCGGGCTGGGCCTGGCCCTGGCGCGTGAGATCAGCGAGGCGCACGGCGGGCGAATCCTGCTCGCCAATCGCGAGGGTGGCGGTTTGCGAGTGAGTCTGCTGTTGCCGTTGATGCCAGCGCGCTGAGCCGGCTGCGACAGGCGTCAGGCCGGTCGTAACTGCCTGGCCACTCCCGCTCGCCTATACTCTTGGCTTCATTATGGACAGGGGGAAGGCATATGGGACAGATTCTTGCTTTGGTCGTGGTTTTTCTGGTCGTGGTCGCGATCGTCAAGCTGGTGCGTATCGTGCCACAGGGCTACGAGTGGACGGTGGAGACGTTCGGCAAGTACACCACGACGTTGAGCCCGGGCCTGCATTTCCTGATCCCCGTCTACCAGGCGGTCGGGCGCAAGATCAACATGATGGAACAAGTGCTCGACGTACCGTCACAGGACGTGATCACCAAGGACAATGCCGTGGTGAAGGTCGACGGCGTGGTGTTCTATCAGGTGCTCGACGCGTCCAAGGCGGCGTACGAGGTCTCCAATCTGGAGCAGGCCTCGCTGGCGCTGGTGATGACCAATATCCGTACCGTGCTGGGCTCGATGGATCTGGACGAATCGTTGAGCAAGCGCGACGAGATCAATGCCAAGCTGCTGAAGGTGGTGGATGAGGCGACTCACCCGTGGGGCGTCAAGGTCAACCGCATCGAGATCAAGGACATCGCGCCGCCGCGCGACCTGATTGACGCGATGGCGCGGCAGATGAAGGCCGAGCGTGAGAAGCGCGCCAACATCCTCGACGCCGAAGGTTTCCGTCAGGCCGCGATCCTCAAGGCCGAGGGCGAGAAGCAGTCGGTGATCCTGTCGGCCGAGGGCGAAAAGGAGGCCGCATTCCGCGCCGCCGAGGCGCGCGAACGTTCGGCTGAAGCCGAGGCCAAGGCGACCACGATGGTGTCCGACGCGATCTCCGGCGGCAACGTGAATGCGCTGAACTACTTCGTCGCCAACAACTACGTCGAAGCGCTGAAGGAAATGGCCAAGTCGCCGAACCAGAAGATGCTGCTGCTGCC
>JBBQQL010000110.1:0-14209 GCA_038215995.1 Lysobacterales bacterium | reverse complement strand
GCCAACCTCCAGGTGCGCTGACTGGGCGCTATCAACCCTACTCTTTCCAAGCGCAGCAGCCAGCAATCCCAATATCGTCCGGCGGCCGAGCATTCTGCGAAAATTGCAACGCCTAGTAGAATTTCATGTGCAACGGCCCAGAAGCGGTTTGACTAGTCAAAAAACCTCTACGTTATTGATATGTTTAAAATGATTCGAAACGCTAAATTGCAACGGCGTGTGAAACGACCTACTCTGTCAAATTAAGGAGGACTCTATCGAGTTTAGTTGATGGAGCCTCAATGGATTCGGTGTGATTGACCGAACGGCCGATGTTATCGGCGAAAACATCGACGGCTTTGGAGCGGCATGTCGTCGTTCGCACGCATCCCCAGCAGATCATCGACCACGGCTTCCCGGTGGCCGGCTATTTTTGGCCACCTTTGCTTTTTCGCCATCGAGGGACGTCGCTGGCGATTGAGCCGGCCTCCCGCGTGATGCTGAACGAGCGAAGACATATCCACGGCTGCTGCACTGACTTACCCTGCGACAGCCAGCCGCCGAGGCATTTCGAGATCAGTGGACCCGGTGACCCCGGACAACCTGACGATGAGCCGACGAATGGAGCTGCTCCAGCCAGTCGTAACCATCCTTGACCCGCACCTCCTCGCTGACCAGGACATGACGCTGACGATCCGACTTTTGACGTGGGTCGTGCGCACCATCGAAGTCCACGCGTTTGCGCTGCAGTATTGAATTGGTGTGACGTTTCATGGAAATTTCCTCGCGATGCGGAACGCTTAAACCGTTCGACTCGCGTGCCATGACGGATGCCGACAGGTGCCGGTTCACTCCCGGCGGACGAAAGATCGTGTCTTCATGCCCACAATTAAACGATGTTTTAACGATCGCTGCGTTTCTGCTGGCGAACAATACAGGGCGATGCCGATCCGCGTGATCGTTCTTCGCAGGAAACTCGGTGGTCGTCAATTGATGCTTTGAGACTGCCAGAACGTACACATATCGTCGCCACTGCATCACGCCGGTGGCGAATCATGCCCAAATTTACCGTTTCCCTGCTTCTTGTCGCGACGCTGATCGTCAGCGCATGGCTGCCCTGCCCAATCCACGCCCAGTCCCTGCGCCACAGCGTCGACTATGCGCGGGTAAATGTGCCCGATGTCGGTCAGGCCCTGGCATTCTTCCGGAACGTACTTGATTGCGAACGAATCGATACGTCGGCAGGCGTCGAAACCTCGGCGTTGATGGAGTGCCAGTCCGGGATGGTGCTCGAACTGGTCCGGGCTGGCTCTGGTCAGATTCCCGCCATGTCGACGCCGCTGCGATTCGTCGGCGGCGATGTGGCCCATGCCGATCGGTGGCTGAGGAAAGAAGGTGCCCATGCCGTCGGCAAGCCAGTGGTGGCTGATTCCGGGCCGGATGCAGGGCAGACGATGATCAATTTCACCTCTCCCTGGGGTCTGCGGCTGCAATTGGTGGGAACGACTGACGACCGGATCACTTCTCTACCGTGAGATGGTATCGAACTCGCACCTTGGCCGGGCATGAGTATTGACACGTTGCCATTGCCCTACCCGTCACCCCTTCCGGATCGTTCGGAACCGCCGACGTTTCCGGACCGTGGTGCCCATGTCACCCACCACACGCTGGCACGACCGGAGGCGTGAGACAAGCTGACAATGCCCTCCCAGAATCTTGATCACCTGCACCAGGCGGCTGGAAGCCAGGAGGTCGTTGATTTGCATGGACGGCTTGACCGGGTGCGCTGTCGCCTTGCCTGCGAGCACCGCCTGCCTCGCGCGGACTTTCAGGACTTGTTGGTGGACAGCAACGCCTGGGCTGAGCTCGACGCAGTTGAGGCCCCTGACGGCGACATGGATTTGCAGGATCAGGATTTTTCCGGCTTTCTGGTGCCGCCCCGCCCGGCCTGTGGTGGCATGCTGACACCGGATGTCGTGCTTTTTGGTGAAACGTACCGACGGAGCGCGTCGCAGCGGCATCCGGGCCACCTGATACGGCTGATGCGGTGCTGCTGGTGGGCTCTTCACTGATGGTGTTTTCGGGGGAGCCGCTTCGTCAACACGGCCTCCAAGGCCGGCAAGCCGATTGTCGGGGTCAACCCCGGCCATACCCGGCCCGATCCGTTGCTGACCGCCAAGGTCGACCAGTACTGCGCCGAGGCGCTGGCGTTCCTGCAGGAAGCCGATCAGCGCCGGGCGCGGAAGAAGTCGCGCAGCAAGGTGGCCGATTCCTCACCCATCAAGCCGCCGCTGACCTCGATGCGGTGGTTGTGACGCGGATCCACCAACGTATCGAAGACACTGCCCGCGGCGCCGGTCTTGGGGTCGGCGGCGGCATATACCACGCGACCGACGCGGGCGTGAATCATGGCCATCGCGCACATGCTGCAGGGCTCCAGCGTGACGTACAGCGTGGAGCCGGACAGGCGGTGATTGGCGCGTTTTTCGCCAGCCGCGCGCATCGCCATGATTTCAGCGTGGGCCGTCGGGTCGTGCAGAGTGATGTTGCGGTTCCAGCCCAGCCCGGTGATCTCTCCGTCCTGCACGATCAGCGCGCCCACCGGAACTTCGTTCTCGGCGTCGCGTGCATGCTCGGCCAGTTGCAGGGCGTGCTGCATGTACTGCCGGTCCTGGTCCGAAAAAGATGCCACGATGTCAGGATTTTCTGATGTCATTTCAGTGGTTTGGCGAATCTTCATGGGACAGCCGGCTGGCTGCCGGCTCTGCTCGCGAGACGCAAGTGCTTGATTCGCTTATTCCCACTCGATGGTCGCGGGCGGCTTGCCGCTTATGTCATAAACTACGCGAGATACACCACGCAACTCATTGATAATTCTATTTGAAACACGCCCAAGGAAGTCGTAGGGCAGGTGCGCCCAATGGGCCGTCATGAAGTCGATGGTCTCCACCGCACGCAAGGCGATCACCCACTCGTAGGCGCGCGCGTCACCGACCACACCAACCGATTTCACCGGCAAAAACACCGCAAATGCCTGGCTGGTCTTGTCATACAGATCCGCCTTGCGCAGTTCGTCGATGAAGATCGCGTCGGCCCTGGCCAGTAACTCGGCATATTCCGGCTTGACCTCGCCTAGGATGCGCACACCCAGGCCGGGACCGGGAAACGGATGGCGATACACCATCGCGCGCGGCAGGCCGAGCTCCATGCCGATACGCCGCACTTCGTCCTTGAACAGCTCACGCAGCGGCTCGACCAGCTTCAGCTTCATGTGCGCAGGCAGGCCGCCCACGTTGTGGTGGCTCTTGATCACATGTGCCTTGCCGGTCTTGCTGCCTGCCGACTCGATCACATCGGGGTAGATCGTGCCCTGCGCCAGCCACTTCACCTTGCCGCCGGCCGCGATCAGCTTCTCCGACTCCTCGTCGAAGATCTCCACGAACAGGCCACCGATGATCTTGCGCTTGGCCTCCGGGTCGGCCACGCCTTCCAGCGCGTCGAAGTAGCGCTGCGCCGCATTGACCCGGATCACCTTGATGCCCATGCCGCCGCTTTCCGCCTCGGCGGCGAACATCGCCATCACCTGGTCACCTTCCTGCCAACGCAGCAAGCCGGTGTCGACGAAAACGCAGGTAAGCCGGTCGCCGATCGCACGGTGCAGCAATGCCGCCACCACCGACGAATCCACGCCACCGGACAGCCCCAGCAGAATGTGGTCATCGCCGACCTGTTCGCGCACACGGGCGATCTGGTCTTCGATGATGTTGGCTGCTGTCCACAACGTGGCGCAGCCGCAGATCTCGGCGATAAAGCGCTTCAGCAGTGCCCCGCCCTGCTTCGTGTGGGTGACTTCGGGGTGGAATTGCACGCCGTACCAGCGATTCTCCGCGTTTTCCATCACCGCGACCGGGATGCGATCGGTGCTGCCAGTGATCACAAACCCGGGCGGCGCGCTGGCGACGTGGTCGCCATGGCTCATCCACACATCAAGCTTGTGGCTGCCAGCATGATCGGTAAGCCCGTCGAACAACTGGCTCGGCGCGACGATATCGACCTCGGCATGACCGAACTCACGCGCGTCCGCAGCCTCGGTGGCACCACCCAGCTGGGTAGCCAGGGTCTGCATGCCATAGCAGATACCCAGGATCGGCAGGCCCGAGTCGAATACCTGCTGCGGTGCCTTGGGCGCGCCTTCCAGCGTGGTCGACTCCGGACCGCCCGACAGGATGATGCCCTTGGCGCCAAACGCCGCGATTTCAGCGGGATCGTGATCCCACGCCCAGATCTCGCAGTACACGCCAAGTTCGCGGATTCGGCGCGCGATCAGTTGCGTGTACTGCGCACCGAAGTCGAGTATCAGGATCTTGTCGGAGTGGATATTGGTCATGGTTTTTCAGAGCGGGAAGCGGGAAACGGGGAACAGGAAACGTGAAGGGGTTGGTGGAGCCGGCAACTGCCGCCTTGGGCGAAGCGACTGCTCGTCGCCCGCCCCGGACTGCAAGTTTCCCGTTCCCCGCTCCACTCAGGAATTCAACCGGTAATTCGGCGCTTCCTTGGTGATCTGGATATCGTGCGGATGTGCTTCGGTGACTCCGGCGGAGGTGACCTTGACGAACTGCGCCTTGCTGCGCACATCCTCAATCGTGGCCGCGCCCAGATAGCCCATCGATGCGCGCAGACCGCCGATCAACTGGTGGATGATATTGCGCAACGGGCCACGGTAAGGCACACGACCTTCGATGCCCTCGGGCACCAACTTGTCGGTGTCCGACTCTTCCTGGAAATAGCGGTCCTTCGAACCGAGCTGCATGGCACCGATCGAGCCCATACCGCGGTAGCTCTTGTAGGATCGGCCCTGGAACAGCTCGACTTCGCCCGGTGACTCCTCAGTGCCGGCAAACATCGAGCCGAGCATCACGGTGGAAGCGCCGGCAGCCAGGGCCTTGGGGATGTCGCCGGAATAGCGGATGCCGCCATCGGCGATCAGCGGAATCTCGTCCTTCAATGCCGTGGCGACCATGTCGATCGCTGTGATCTGCGGTACGCCGACACCAGCAACGACGCGCGTGGTGCAGATCGAGCCCGGGCCCACGCCCACCTTGACCGCGTCCACACCGGCATTGAGCAAGGCCCGTGCCGCTTCGCCAGTCACGATGTTGCCGGCGATCAGTTGGACCTGCGGGTAGTGCTTCTTGACCCAGGCGACGCGATCAATCACGCCCTGCGAATGGCCATGCGCCGTGTCCACCACCAGCACATCAACGCCAGCATCGACCAGGGCAGCCACGCGTTGTTCCGTATCGCCACCCACGCCCACCGCGGCTCCGACCAGCAGGGCTTCCTGCTTGTCCTTGGCGGCGTGCGGATTGTCGCGCGCCTTCTGGATGTCCTTGACCGTGATCAGCCCGCGCAACTGGAACTCGTCGTTGACCACCAGCACTTTTTCGATGCGATTGGTGTGCAGCAACTGCAACACGTCATCCTGGCCGGCCCCTTCGCGAACTGTCACCAGTTTGTCCTGACGGGTCATGATGTTGCGTACCGGATCATCCAGCTTGCGCTCGAAGCGAAGATCGCGGCTGGTGACGATGCCAACCAGCTTTGCGCCATCAACCACCGGCACACCGGAGATGTTGTGGGCGTGGGTCAGTCGCAGCACTTCGCGAATGGAGGTGTCTGGCGTGACCGTGATCGGGCTGCGGATCACACCGGCCTCGAATTTCTTGACCAGCCGAACCTCGGCCGCCTGCTGTTCGGCGGTCATGTTCTTGTGAATGATGCCGATGCCGCCGTTTTGCGCCATGGTGATGGCGAGGCGAGCTTCGGTCACCGTGTCCATGGCGGCGGAAACGATGGGAATGTTCAGGCGCAGGTTGCGGGTGAACCGCGTAGATGTATTCACATCGCGCGGCAGCACGATGGAGTGGCCTGGAACAAGGTAAACGTCGTCGTAGGTCAGGGCCTCGGCGAGGATGCGCATGCGAAAAGTCCCGCTGCCAAAGAGGGAATTATACGCGCCCCGCATACGTGCCCGCCAGACGCAGGGTGCGCTCATGCAGGAGCCCGCTGGCGGGCGATGCTGTTGATTTGATCATTCGACGGTGCTTGACAAGACAGAGGCATCGCCCGCGAGCGGGCTCCTACGCACCGCTGGCTTCGGCGGCTTCCAGGGTGTTTTCCATCAGCGTGGCCACCGTCATCGGGCCGACACCGCCGGGCACGGGGGTGATCCAGCTGGCCTGCTCGGCCGCCGCATCAAACTCGACATCACCCACCAGGCGACCGTCGTCAAGCCGGTTGATGCCCACGTCGATCACCACGGCGCCGGGCTTGATCCACTCACCCTTGACCAGCCCCGGCTTGCCGACCGCCACGATCAGAATGTCGGCCTGGCGCACGAAGCTTTCCAGATCCTTGGTGAACCGGTGGCAGCAGGTGATGGTGCAGCCGGCAATCATCAACTCCAGCACCAAGGGTCGGCCGACGTGGTTCGATACACCCACGACCACCGCATGCTGGCCACGCACCGGGCGGTCGGTGTGCCCGAGCAGGGTCATCACGCCCTTGGGTGTGCATGGCCGCAGTCCAAACCGGCGCAACGCCAACCTGCCCACATTGATCGCCTGAAAGCCGTCGACATCCTTGGCTGGGTCAATCCGGTCGACGAGGGCATCTTCGTCGAAGTGCAAGGGCAGCGGCGATTGCACCAAAATACCGTGCACGCTCGGGTCGGCATTGAGCTGGTCGATCAGCGCGAATACTTCGGCCTGGCTGGTTTGCGCCGGAAGGTCATGATCGAACGAACGAAAGCCCACCTGCATGCAGGCTTTGCGCTTGTTGCGCACGTAAACGGATGAAGCCGCGTCGCTTCCAACCAGCACCACCGCCAGCCCCGGCGCGGGAAATCCCTGCGCCACGCGTGCCGCCACCCGCAGGGCCAGACGATCCAGCAATTCCTGTGCGATGCGTTTGCCGTCGAGGATGCGTGCGCTCATCTTGATGCCTGCTTGTAAAGTCCGCCATTATCGTGGCATTCGCCGAATGCGTACAAACACCATCCAGGCATGGTCACGGACAAGACATCTGCCGACACGCTGGAGCTTGTCGATGACCGGCTTCGAGTGCGACCGTGGCGCAGCGACGATGCACCCATGCTGGTTGAAGCGGTGCAGGAATCGATAGCGAGCGTGGGTCATTGGCTACCCTGGTGTCATGCCAACTACGGGCTGGACGATGCCCAAAGCTGGATTGCCCTCTGCCGGTCGAGCTGGCATAGCGGAAAGTTCTTTGCGTTTCCGATTTTCGACGCACACTCCGGCACGTTGCTCGGCGGCATCGGGCTCAATCAGCTCAACGCGGAGCATCGCAGCGCCAACCTGGGCTACTGGATCCGACAGACTGGCCAGGGACACGGCTTCGCCACGGCAGCGGTGCGACTGCTGGCAGGGTTCGGTTTCAAGCAACTCGGCCTGATCCGGATCGAGATCATCGTGCTGCCGGAAAACCTGCCGAGCCGACGAACCGCCGAAAAAACCGGAGCGAGCTTCGAGGGCATTGCCCGCAATCGACTGTGGACTGGCGGGCAGGCCCACCATGCTGCGGTCTATTCCTTGATCGAAGCCGACCTGCGCTGAAATCGGAGTCGCACGAAGCCGGGTCTCAGCGGGTGCGCTTGATCAGGTCGGAAACACGGCGCCGCGCCTTCTGCTCCTGCTCCTTCGTCAACACCTTCTTGCGTCCCGCATACGGGTTTTCGCTTTCGCGGAAAGCGATGCGAATCGGCGTGCCTTCAAGCTTGTAGCGCTTGCGGAAGAAGTTTTCCAAGTAGCGCTGGTAGGACGGCGCGATGTGTTTGGTACGCGTGCCATGAATGACGATGGTCGGGGGATTGTTGCCGCCCGGATGCGCGAAGCGCAGCTTGGGGGCATGCCCGTGCACCAACGGTGGCTGATAGCCCTCGTAGGCTTTCTCCAGCGTCTTGGTGAGATCGGAAGAGGTGAGCACCTTGGTCGCCGAAGCGTGCGCGCGAACCACCGAGCTCATCAATTCGCGCAAGCCGGAACCGTGCAGTGCCGAGATGTGAACCTGCTTGGCCCACTCTACGAAGACCAGTCGACGATCGAGCGCACGCATGCATTCGTCACGCTGGTATTGATCCAGACCATCCCACTTGTTGATGGCGATCACCAACGCCCTGCCCTCGTCCATCGCATAGCCGATCAGGGTGAGATCCTGATCAGCCAGGTTTTCGCGGGCATCGACCATGATCACCACCACTTGGGCAGCGGAAATCGACTGCAGGGTCTTGATGATGCTGAATTTCTCGACCGCTTCCTCGACCCGCGCCTTGCGCCGGATACCCGCGGTGTCGATCAAGGTATAGCGCTTGCCGTCACGCTCCAGCGGTACCCGGATCGGGTCGCGGGTAGTGCCGGCCACATCGGAGACAATCAACCGATCCTCGCCCAGCAGGCGGTTGATCAAGGTTGACTTGCCGGCATTGGGGCGGCCGACGATGGCCACACGAATGCTGCCATCCTCGTTCGCGGATTCTTCCGACCCCTCTTCCTCGGCCGGCAACAGCGGCATGATCATCGCGAGCAGTTCGGTGGTACCCCGACTGTGCGCGGCCGACAGCGGCAGAATCTTGCCAACGCCGAAGGCCGAGAACTCCGCCAGTACGGCCTCTTCCTCAAGGCCATCGGTCTTGTTGACCGCGGCAATGATGGTTTTTCCGCTGCGCCGCAATTCATTGAGAATCACGTAGTCCTGCGGCAGCAAGCCCTCGCGGGCATCCACCACAAACACCAGGACGTTTGCTTCCTCAATCGCCAGACGTACCTGCTTGGCGGTAAGTACATCCATGGCTTCTTCGACGCCGGACAAACCACCGGTATCGACGACAACGAAGGGACGATCGCCGCTGCGGCATACGCCGTAGTGGCGATCGCGGGTGACGCCCGGCATGTCCGCTACAAGAGCATCACGGCTGCGCGTCATTACATTGAAAAGGGTCGATTTACCGACATTCGGACGACCAACCAGTGCGACGACGGGCAGCATGATAAGGACTTCGTTTCAGCAATCAGTTCGACGAAAGACGATAGGCCGCAATGTGGCCCTCGACGTCTTCCACGTATACGGTGTTGCCCACAACCAGGGGCTGGGCGCGGATCGCCTTCTTGGACAAACGCTCACGCGCTGCCAGTGCACCATTTCCGACCTGCAACCAGTGCACGTAGCCTTCCATGTCGCCGACCACCACGTAATCACCCTGCACTTCCGGAGCGGTCAGCCAGCGATACTTCAACGCGTCGTTTTTCCACATGTCGGCGCCGCCGCTCTTGTCGAACGCCCACACCTGCGAATCATCGTTGACGCCATAAATGGCATTGCCACCGAGTGCCGGCGAACCAAACGTCGAGAACGGACGCGACCATAACGGGCGGCCACTGGGGCCATCAACGGCGACCAGATTACCGTGATACGCAGCGGCAAAAAGCGTGCTGCCATCAATCAGGATCGCTCCGTCCGCATCGTCGAGACGATCAATCTCGGTACGACCCTCGCCGCTGGAAAGGCGCTGCTCCCACAGCTTGGCGCCGTTGTCCAGCCGCAACGCGACCAACTTCCCATCATCGCTGCCGAAGAACACCACGCCATTGGCCACCAGCAGCGGGCCATTGCCACGCAGGCTGAGCAGCGGCACCGTGCCCTGGTCAAAGACCCAGCGCCGGTCGCCATTGGCCGCATTGAGCGCGTAGATGCGGCCGTCACCGCCGCGTACCACCACGGTATCGCCAACGATCAACGGCGACACCAGAACCTCCGTATCCAGCTCGGCTTCCCAGCGCGGACTGCCGTCTTTGGCATTCACGCCATAAACATGGCCATCGAGGGTACCTACCGCGAGCAAGCCACCATCCACGGCAGGGCCGCCGGCATACGTGGCGTCCTTGCGCTTCTTGTCGCCCCAGCCAAACCAGCCGTGCGTGCGCGAACTCTTGGACCAGAGCGTCTTGCCCGTGGCCGCGTCAAAGGCAGCCAGCTTG
Source organism: Lysobacterales bacterium (assembly GCA_038215995.1). GTDB lineage: Bacteria > Pseudomonadota > Gammaproteobacteria > Xanthomonadales > Rhodanobacteraceae > Rhodanobacter. Next base: position 4,178 of record JBBQQL010000110.1, on the reverse strand, counting down.
CCATCGGTGCTGTCGGCATAAAGCACGCCGTCGACCACGGTCGGGCGCAGGCGCGCACCGCTTCTACCGGCACCGTCGCCCAGGCTGGTGTGCCAGACCCGGGTCACCTGCACGGTGGACTTGAAGTCCTTGGCCAACGGCGTCGGCGGCTGGACATTTTCCTTCTTGAACGAGTGGCAGCCCGCAAGGGTCACCAATGAAGCCAGTGTGATCAATAAAAATCTTTTCATGCACCCTGCTTCCCGGCCGTGGCCAAATCATCGAGTTTCATCTGCAAGGCGCCGCGTTGCGGCGCATCCTCGCTCAAATTCGACAACGCCGCCTGATAGGCCTTGCGCGCGTCGTCTGAACGTCCAAGCTTGACCAGCACATCACCGCGGAGTTCCTGAGTGAGTCCCTGAAAACTGTCGGCAGGTATGCGATCCAGCGTTGCCAGCGCGGCGGTGCCCTTATCCCGCGCCAACTCGACCTGCGCGATGCGCAGCGAGGTCAGCGACTTCAAGGCCGGTTGTGCAGCGTGGCTTTCGGCCCAATCCAGCGATGCCTCGGCCTTGTCCAGCTGTTTGGCCAGCACCTGCTGCTTGGCCCGGTCACTGACCGCGAACACGGCGTAGGGTGACTCGGCGTAATCCTTCATCAAGGCATCGGTCAACTGCGAGGCAATATCCGGCTTGCCGGAGAGCTGGGCGATCTGCACCTGCTGATAGAGCTGCGAGGCTTCAGCCTCATGACTCGCCTGGTGGTTGCGCCACTGCTGCCAGCCAAAGATGCCGACCAGGCCAATCGCCACGCCGACAACGATTGAAACCCCGTTTTCGCGCAGCCATTTCTGCACCAATTCGCTTTGTTCGTACTTGTCGTATTCTTCAAATGCCATGCAATCACCATTCAAAAGGCTGCGTGCCCGCAACGCATGCGCTGTCCTGCGCGTTTAACCAAAGGGGAAAGACCAATCGGTCCGACTCGTTGCCGAGCAGACAATGGACAAGCATACCCGAAATGGGCCGCCGACAGCGGCCTGCAAGCCCAATCAGAGGCTGGTTGCGGAGGCTTTGCCGTCCTGCACCTGCACGCGGAACCGTGCCACGTTTGCACGGCGGAAATCATCAAGGCCCACCGCTTTGCCATCGACACTTGCCTGTGCCGCCATTGCGTTGCCGATACGCACGTCGAGTGGCTGATCGCTGTGATAGCTCTTGTGTGTACCGGCCGGCAACAAACCATATTCCAGCCGGTTGCCGTCGGCGTCGACGACCTCTACCCAACTGGCCGCCGACAGGCTGAGACTCAGGCTGTGGGCGCCCTTGCCACTATCGATTCCAGATGGACTGGTCTGGGCTGACACCGCGGTGTCGCTGGAAAGGTTCGGGAACGGCGCCATCGACGCCATCAGTGGTTGATCCTGTCCTGGCGATGCAACGGCTGCGGCAGGCGCGGTCGCTGCAGGCAGCGCGCTGACCTGAGGGCGCGCAAGCGCTGCCGTGCCGCGAGTGGCCACCGGGGCATCCGCCTGGGCCACGGGTGCCGAATCCAGCGGTGCCAGATGCGTAATGTCCCGATCCAGCGTGCTACGCACACCGAACCAGATGGTTGGAACCGCAATCACCAAGGTCAGTACCACGTAAGTGGCCGCCGTCGCATAACGGTCAAGCAGAAAGCGAGAGTGCGAGATCCCACCCGTGGCAACCAGCGGCGCTTCGATCTGCTGAATGCGATCGAGCTCCAGCTGGATCGCGTCGGCGCTGATGCCGAGATGACCGGCGTATTTGCCGATATAACTGGCCAGATACACTTTCGAATCGATACCGTCGTACTGGTCGCATTCAAGCTGGCGCAATACACGCGCCGGCAGCTTCAGGGTTTGCGCACAGGCCTCCACATTCACCCCGCTCGCTTCACGCGCCGCATGCAGCTGGGCGCCGAAACTCACGCTGTGGGGCTGTGTCCCGTCTGAAACCGTATGAGTCAAATGGATGCCGAACAGATCGGATTCACTTGAGCCGTGCTCGGACGCGGAATGCTGGTTGGAAGTCATGGGCTGGCGGCAGATTGGATGGCGTGTGCCTGTTCCGAATCCGGGAACTGGCTGAGCAGTCGCTTGCTGTAAGTGCGGGTACCGTCCGGGTTGCCCATACTGGATTCAATATCGTAACCAAGCTTGAGCGAGTAAGCCGTCGGCTTGCCCAGAGCATCAAATCGCTGCAGGAACGCCCTGGCCTTGAACGCATGCTTTTGCAGGTAAAGCACGTTTGCTAGTTGCAAGAGTGCATCTGGATTGCTGGGATTTCGCGCGATGGCGTCACGAAAATCCAACTCCGCCTTGGCCAGCTCGTTCGCCCGCATCTGGCAAACGCCGGCATTGGTCAGTGCCCAGTCCGGCGTGGAGTAGAAGGGATCGGTGATTGCCTTGCGGAAATAGCCTTCTGCCTCGGCATATTTGTTGATGGAGCACAGATACTGGCCAAGGTTGTTGTTCCAGTCACCCTTCTTGGGCTCAAGCTCAACCGCCTTGCGGTAGTTGGCTTCGGCCTCCGCTTGATTGCCGATGCGCTCGTAGATCAACGCAATCACCGTGTGCGCGGGCGCGTAATTCGGGTCGAAGTTCAACGCCAGCTTCAATTTTGCCAGCGCGGTTTCCAGATCACCGTTGGCCAGATAGTGCTGACCGAGTTCGGTATGAATGCGGGCTGCGTCCTGCGCCTGCTGTGCCTTGGTGGATTGGGGCAAGGGCTTGCCTAACGAGTTACTGTCCGAATGCGTGGTCACGCAGCCGGACAGTGGCAACAAAAGGCAGAAGATCAATACCCGGTCAAATCGCATGCAATGCTTCCTCGTCCTGGCGCTTGCGGATGTCCGCGCTGCGCCGTGTGCGGTCAGTCACCTGCCCGGCCAACTGGCCACAGGCAGCATCGATATCGTCGCCGCGCGTGCGCCGCAGCATCGTCAATACACCGGCATTGAGCAACTGGGTCTGGAAATCGCGAATGTCGTTCGCGTCCGAGCGCTCGTAGCGGGTACCGGGAAAGGGATTGAACGGAATCAGGTTGACCTTGCAGGTAGGCAGCTTGCGCATCAGCTTGATCAGCTGCCGGGCATGCTGTGGCTGGTCATTGATGCCCTTCATCAAGGTGTATTCAAAGGTGATCGAGGTGCGCGGCTTGCGCGCGACCCAACGTTCGCAGGCGGCGAGCAGCTCGGCAATCGGATAACGCTTGTTGATCGGCACCAGTTCCGTACGCAGCTCATCGTTGGCGGCATGCAGCGAGACTGCCAGTGACACGTCGATGGCATCGGACAGCTGATCGATCAGAGGCACCATGCCCGCGGTGGACAAGGTCACGCGCTTGGCGGCCAGACCGAAGCCCAGATCGTCGCGCATCAGCCGCATCGCCCGCACCACGTTGTCGAAATTGGCCAGTGGCTCACCCATGCCCATCATCACCACATTGGTGATCCGGCGATTCTGGTGGGTGACGTTGCCCAGGTATTTCGCTGCCACCCAGACCTGGCCGATGATCTCGGCCGTGGACAGGTTGCGGTTGAAGCCCTGCGCACCGGTCGAGCAGAAGCTGCAGTTGAGCGCGCAACCGATCTGCGAGGAAACACACAAGGTGCCACGCGTGGGCTCCGGGATGTACACCGTCTCGACCGCATTGCCGCTGTCCATGCCCAGCAGCCACTTGTGCGTGCCGTCGTTGGCTGCCTTGTCCAGCATGGTCTTTGGCGCGCCGATATAGCAGACCTCGGTGAGCTTGGCGCGCAGCGCCTTGCCCACGTCGGTCATGTTCTCGAAGTTGTCCTGAAGGTCGTGATAAATCCATTTCATCACCTGCTCGGCGCGATACGGCTTCTCGCCGATCTGCGTGAAAAAATCACGCAGACCCTGGCGATCGAAGTCGAGCAGATTGACCTTGACGGGCGGATTTGAAACAACCTGATTCACAACTCGTGCCTCACAGCATCATGTCTCAGCGCGCGAGCACTTCTGTCGCGGCAAAGAAGTAGGCAATCTCGACCTTGGCGGCCTCGACAGCATCGGAGCCGTGCACCGCATTGGCGTCGATCGACTCGGCGAAGTCAGCGCGGATGGTGCCCGGCGCTGCTTCCTTGGGGTTGGTGGCACCCATCAGGTCACGATGGGCAAGCACGGCGTTTTCGCCCTGCAGTGCGGTAATCAT
>JBBQQL010000109.1:0-14407 GCA_038215995.1 Lysobacterales bacterium | reverse complement strand
GGAAGTACTCGCCGAAGCCGTGCAGACCGTGATGCGCCGCTACGGCCTGCCCGAGCCCTACGAGCAGTTGAAGGCGCTGACCCGAGGCCACGGCATCACCCGCGAATCGATGCGCACGTTCATCACCGGGCTGGAACTGCCCGACGAGGCGAAGCAGCGCTTGCTGGAGCTGACACCGGGCGGGTATGTGGGGTTGGCCGCACAACTGGCAGTGGCCAGCTGACAGCACCCTCCCATATTTGAAGCGCGATGCAGCGCACCCGGCGCCCCGATACTTCCACGGTTGAGGTACGTGGGCGTCAGCGGGGTGGTAGCCGCGTCGGCTTCGACCCCGTTAACGCGGACACGTCCAGGACGGCTGATCATGGCCAAAAAAGGAGTGTAAAGTCCAAGCGCACGAGCGTACCGGTCGCCTTTCAGTTGCAGCGTTTGACGGCAGAGGGTAGGACATATGAAATTCAGCTATCTGGCAACGCTGTCTGGCATGGCCGGAGTCGTCATTGCCATTTTTTCTGGTACGGCCATGGCACGTCATGCCGGGTTTGGCTCCGAAAGCTGGCTTATGGCGGCGTTTGCGCTTGGTATTTTTTTTGCTCAGCCAAGGTCCTCTTCTGCGGCTGCCACAGGAAGTTCGCGAGCCCTTGGCGCGTTTGGCTGCTGACAACAACGCCGGACCACCATCACCTGCACCGCTTTGAACCTGGAAGGAGTGCCCTGGGATGCTCAATATCAAGAACCTGCAAGGGCAAGTCTTGCTCACGCTCACCGATGGGAAGATTCAGAACCTCCAGGGGCAGACCATCGGAACGACCGAAGGTAAAAAATTGCTCGGCCTTGGCGGTCAGTTGCTCGCAGAAGTGGAAAATGGCAACGTATTTCTGAAGAAGCACGTGGTGGTGCTGAGAGTAGACGGCCCCAAGGTGCTTGACCTGCGCGGCCAACACCTGGCCACGATCGAGATGGGGAGCGTGGATGAACGAGCCTTGCTTGCCGCCGCTTTCCTCATGTTCTTGCAGTGAATCCCTCCCGTTTCATTGATCATGAGGTTCATGCCTCTGCTGCGCGAACCACATGTCGGACGCCTTCGTATCGAAGTTTCACCTGACTCTCTACTCAAGCGGTGCCGCCGCCTGGCTCAGGCGGCAGGCGTAGTTCCAGGCTCAATCACTGGTCAGGCAGGAGATCCACATGAAGCACCCACTGGCAGCTCTCGTGTTCCTCGCATCCGCGGCGCCTTGTCTGGCCCAGGATGCCGCCGAAACCGATGGTGACAAGTACAAAGTCCTGCTGGACAACGCCTGTGTCCGAGTACTCGAGTACCGCGACCAGCCGGGGGAAAAGACGCATCAGCACCATCATCCAGCCTTTGCGCTCTATGCGCTTTCGCCATTCAAAAGAGTCATCCATCTACCAGACGGCAAGGAGATCAACCGCACGTTCAAAGCGGGAGATGTCATCTGGTCGCCCGCGCAAACGCACATCGGAGAGAATGTTGGCAGCACGCCAACGCATGCGATCATTGTCGAATCCAAGCCATCGGGAAAGTCATCGCCCGAATGCAACGGGCCATGAACCATTCCCGGAAGCGTTTTCCGGTCAACGCCATCGGCCGATAGGGCATAGCCAGTCACCGCCGTGAAACCTGCAAGTAACCGGATCGCGCGACGATGCATGGAAAGTCCCTCCTGCCCAGCAAGATTTGCCCTGTGTGCCAGCGTCCGTTTGTGTGGCGCAAGAAATGGGCGCGGGTGTGGCATGAGGTGCGCTACTGCAGCGAGCGCTGCCGCCGCCAACGTGGATCAACACAGACAGTGACACCGCCATGACCTGCCTGCGCCTGGTACTGGGTGACCAGTTGAATGCAAGGCACAGCTGGCTGCGCGAGCAGCGCGAGGATGTGGTCTACGTGATGATGGAGGTGCGCAGCGAAACCGACTATGTGCGCCATCACGCACAGAAGGTGCTGGGTATTTTCGCTGCGATGCGCCGTTTTGCCGGCGCGCTCGAGTGCGCCGGGCATCGGGTGGAGTACCTGCGCCTTGGTGACGCGCGCAATCGGCAGGGCTTTGCTGCCAACCTGCCCTGGCTGATCGAGCAGTTCGGTGCGACGCGGCTGGAGCGGATGGAGGCGGACGAGTGGCGGGTAGAGCAGGAGCTTGTGCAGGCTTTCGAACACAGTGCACTGCCGCAGGCCGTGGTCAGCGCCGAGCACTTCCTGCTGCAGCGCGACGAAGCGGCGGCGCGCTTCGCCACGAAAGTACCGCGGATGGAATTTTTCTACCGCGAGCTGCGCCGTCGCTACCGGATCCTGCTCGATCCGGATGGGGAACCGTGCGGTGGCCGCTGGAACTTCGACCCGGACAATCGCGAGAAATGGCCGGGCGATCCGCCCGCACCGGCATGGCCCTGGCAGCAGCATGACTTGCGCGAACTGTGGGCGGAGATCAAGGCCGCGGGGGTGCAAACCATCGGCGAGCCTGCGGCCGATGCCTTCGGCTGGCCGCTGAGCCGGAGTGAGGCGAAGGTTTGGCTGGCAGACTTCATCACCCACCGGCTGGCGCACTTCGGGCAGTTTCAGGACGCGATGAGCGGGAAATCGTCCACCCTGTTCCATGCGGGCCTGTCCTTTGCGCTCAATACCAAGATGCTGCACCCGCGCGAGGTGATCGATGCGGCAACAGCCGCCTTCGCCAACGGCCAGGCGGGACTTGCCGCGACCGAGGGCTTTGTCCGACAGATCCTGGGCTGGCGTGAATATGTCCGCGGCATCTACTGGGCGCGCATGCCGGCCTACGCGACGCTCAATGCACTCGATGCGAGGCGACCGCTACCCGCGTGGTACTGGAGTGCCGACACGAAAATGGCCTGCCTGCGTGCGGCAATCGGACAGTCGATGTCCCTCGGCTATGCCCACCACATCCAGCGTCTGATGCTGACCGGCAATTTCGCCCTGCTCGCCGGCTGTGATCCGGATGAGGTGGACCGCTGGTATCTCGGCATCTACATCGATGCCTTCGAATGGGTCGAACTGCCCAATACACGTGGCATGAGCCAGTTCGCCGATGGCGGCATCGTGGCCAGCAAACCTTATAGCGCCTCGGCGGCGTACATCCATCGCCAGTCAGATCACTGCAAGGGCTGCCACTACAAGCACTCACTGCGCCACGGCGAGCGAGCCTGTCCCTTCAACAGCCTGTACTGGCATTTTCACTTGCGCCACCGAGAGCTTTTCGATCGCAATCCGCGCCTGACGATGGCCTATCGAAGCTGGGATCGCATGAAGGCCGACGAACGCTCGGCGACGCTTGCGCAAGCGCAAAGCTATCTGGAAACCCTCGATGAACTTTAGACGCCTTTCAAACGCGGATGTCGCGTACGGCAGTCACTGCAGACACGATGGTGCAGCAGTCACGCTCCGCGAGCCGCCAGGACAAACGTCAGACCTGCCGTTTACGGGCACAGCGTGACCCAGGTTATCGGCGACAAGTCGTCATGTGCTCTCTTTTGGCAGGCCACGGCGCCACCAGGTGCCATGCGGCGTTGCAGGAGGGGACGGACGCTACTCCCCTTCCCGTCACGCCGACAAGCCATGGCCTGCGCAAAGCATCAGCTCGATCAACTGGCCGCGACTGCCTTGATCAGACCTTCCGCCTGCATCGCCACCTGCACATGGGGGCGTGCCGCCACACGCTGCTGGAACGCCTGCAGCGCCGGGAATTCGGACAGATCGAGGTCCACACGCCCAGCCCAGTTGGTGACGGTGAACAGGTAGGCGTCGGCGGCGGTGAAGTGGTCGCCGAGCAGCCAGTCCTGCCTGGCCAGCACGGCATCGAACGGTGCATAGCGCTTGCGCAGGTAATCCTTGCGCTCCTGCTTTACCTCAGCGGGGGTATCCGGGCGGAACAGCGGGCTGTAGGTCTTGTGAATTTCGGAGTTGATGTAACCCAGGCTCTCCTGCAGGCGGTAGCGCGGCAGGGTGCCGTTGGCCGGGGCCAGGCCGCTCTCGGGCTTGAGGTCGGCCAGGTACTGCACGATCGCCGTGCCCTCGGTGAGCAGTTCGCCGTTGTCCAGCAACAGCGCCGGCACATAGCCCTTCGGATTGACCTGCCAGAAATCCTCGCTGCCTTCGGTGCGCTTGGCCTTGAGATCGACCTTTTCCAGCTGCAGCGGAATACCCGCTTCAAGCGCCACGATGTGCGGTGAAAGCGAACAGGCGCCGGGGGAATAGAAGAGCTTCATGCGGTTTTCTCCGTGAGGGGTGAGGCGAAGGACCCATGATAGTCAACGCTGGTTACTGATGGATATCATGTAACCGATGGTTAGTTCAGACTGCGGTGTGCAGCCGGTTACCGGCCCGCGCCAGGACAAGCTCAGCACGGATCGGCCCTTACGCAAGAGCCAAGGTCGCCGTGCCGCCGCCCGACCTCACCTCGTCACTCCCCTCCCCACGCCAGCGCAGGGAGAAGAGCCGCGACGCGCCTAGCCGATGTCGTCCGAACCTTCGTTGACGCCCTCGAACAGCCACGTCGACAGATAGCGCTCGCCGGTATCCGGCAGCATCGCCAGCAATACGGAGCCTTCCGGCGCGGTCCTGGCCACTTCAAGTGCCGCAGCCAGTGTGCCGCCACAGGACAAGCCAACGAAGATGCCCTCCTGCGAAGCCAGCGCGCGCGCCACTTCGCGCGAGCGCTCGTCGGCGATCAGCTTGATCTCGTCGACCACGTCGCGGTTGAGAACCGTGGGGATGAAATCGGGGTTCCAGCCCTGGATCTTGTGCGGCTGCCACTCCTTGCCGGCCAACAGCGCCGCGCCGGCAGGCTCGGCAGCGATGATCTTCACCTCCGGGCGTGCCAGCTTGAGCATCTCGCCCACACCGGTGAGGGTGCCGCCCGTACCCCAGCCACTGACGAAGTAGTCCAGCCGCTTGCCGGCGAAGTCGCGCAGGATCTCCGGACCGGTGGTGCTGCGGTGGAAGGCCGGGTTGGCCGGGTTCTCGAACTGGCTGGACAGAAACCAGCCATGCTTTTCCGCCAGCTCCTGGGCTTTCTTGACCATGCCGGTACCGCGTTCAGCCGCAGGCGTGAGCACAACCTTGCCGCCATAGGCGCGAATGAGCTTGCGTCGTTCGACCGAGAACGAATCGCTCATCACTGCCACGAACGGATAACCGCGTGCGGCGCAAACCATCGCCAGACCCACGCCAGTGTTGCCCGAGGTCGCCTCGATGACGGTCTGCCCGGGCTTGAGCGTACCGCGCTTCTCGGCATCAAGGATGATCGCCAGCGCCAGGCGATCCTTCACCGAACCGCCCGGGTTGAACGCCTCCACCTTGACGTAGATATCCACACCCTTGGGCGGCAGCCGGTGCAGTTTCACGATCGGCGTGTTGCCGATGGTGTCGAGAATGCTTTCGTAGATCATGGCTTGCTCCTTGAGACCAGAAAAGGGCGGGCGACGGTCATAGTGCACCGTCACTCGTGAAATTCAACCGATGGCGCGATGGACGGCCGCGAGCACGTCGTCGGGCGCGGTCACCGCAACCCTCTCACCATGTCGGCGCGAAAGTGGCCGTATCTCGTGCACCGGCGCGCCCAGTGGCGCCGAACCGAACCAGGCCAGGGTCGAGGCCAGCGCTGCCACCTCGCCGAGTATCAGCAAGGCCGGCGAGCACACGGCATGGGCAGCGGCACGTTCGGCCAGGTTGGCCAGGCTGCCCGTCACCACGCGCTGTTCTGGCCGCGAGCCGTTTTCGATGAGGGCGAACGGCGTGCCGGGTGCACGGCCGTGTTCAAGCAACCGCGCCTGCAAGGTGGGCAGTTCACCGACGCCCATATAGACGGCCAGGGTTTGACGCTCCTGCGCCAGCGCCCGCCAGTCGAGCGTATCGTGCGAGGACTGGCAATGCGCCGTGACGAACCGCACCGACTGCGCATGATCGCGATGGGTCAGCGGCACACCTGCGTAAGCGGCGCAGGCGACGGCCGCCGTAATGCCGGGCACCACTTCAAAGGGAATGTCATGCTGGTGCAGAAACTCCAGTTCCTCGCCACCGCGACCGAACACGAACGGGTCGCCACCCTTCAGCCGTACCACGCGCCTGCCCGCACGGGCGTGCTCCAGCAGCAGTCCATGAATGCCGTCCTGGGTGGTGTGATGGTTTCCGGCCTGCTTGCCGACCTCGATGCGCTCGGCATCACGGCGCGCCAGCTCCAGCACGCCGGCGCCGACCAGCCGATCGTGCAGGATCACGTCGGCCTCGTTCAGCGCGCGCAGTGCACGCAGCGTCAGCAGGCCGGGATCACCCGGCCCCGCACCGACCAGCACCACCGAACCGCTGGAGCCCGTGGCTGCCGTCGACAACGCCTGCTCCGCTGACGCCAGCGCCTCATCCGGCCGCCCCTGGCGCAGCAGCGCGGCGACCGGGCCGGCAAACAGGCTTTCATAGAAGCCGCGCCGCGCCGCCATGTCGGGAAAGCGCACCCGGATGCGCTTGCGCAGCTTCTGCGCCAGCGTGGCCAGCGCACCCAGCGAATGGTCAAGCAGGGTTTCCAGCCGCTCGCGCAGCAGGCGCGCCAGCATGGGGGCATCGCCGCCGCTGGAGATCGCGATGGTCAGCGGCGCACGGTCGATTACCGCCGGCACGTGGAAGGTGCACAGCGCGGCATCGTCGACCACGTTGACAAAGATCCGGCGCAGTTCGCCCTGGCTGGCGACTTGCGCATTCAGTTCACGATCGGAGGTGGCTGCCACCACCAGCCAGACCCGTTCCAGCCAACTGTCCTGGAATGGGTCGCCACGATGGGCAATGCGTCCCTGCGTTACCCAGTCATGCATCAGTGGGGTCAGCTCGGGCGCATTGACGGTCACGTCGGCCTGCGCCTCCAGCAGCGCGGCAATATTGCGTTCGGCCACGGCACCACCACCTACCACCAGCACGGCACGTCGGGACAGATCGGCAAACAATGGGTAGAGCTTCATTACGCGAACCTGCTTCACTTGCCCAGTCAATTCGCGATCACGCTACGAACCTGCACGGCGCCCGACAAATGATTTATTCAATCCGGCATATGCCGACAGCTCATGACCCGGTGCAATCACATGAAACCATTGACATATTTGTCTAATGGACGTATAGACGTCCAATCATCTTGTGATTTTTCAGGCGTAGTCACGCAAGCAGAACCGAACCACCCGTGCCAGGCGATGTATCCGTATTGCGTTCGCCCCTCAATCCATCGCCCCGACCGACCACGGATCAGCCCTCATGACACTAGCCCAGCTGCGCTACCTGATCGCCATCGCCGACTCCGGCCTCAACATCACGCTGGCCGCCGAACGCGTACACGCCACCCAGCCCGGCCTGAGCAAGCAGTTGCGGCAACTGGAGGACGAGCTGGGCTTCCAGCTATTCGTGCGCAAGGGCAAGAGTCTTGATGCGATCACCCACGCCGGCCAGCAGGTGATCGAGCGCAGCCGCATCATCCTGGCCGAAGCGGCCAATATCCGCTCGATCGCCGCCAACCTGCGCAACGAAGCTTGCGGCGAATTGCGCATTGCCACCACCCATACCCAGGCCCGCTTCGCCCTGCCCCGCGCCATTGCGGCACTGAGCTCCAGCTACCCGCAGGTCAGCGTGCACCTGCAGCCCACCCGCGATGCAGAAGTGCTGACCCGGCTCGAGGCTGGCCAGGTCGACATGGCCATCGTCAGCAGCGCGGGTGCACCACCGGCATCAGGCATCGCCCTGCCCGCATATCGCTGGCAACGGGTGATCGTTACCCCACGCAACCACCCGCTGGCCCTGCGCAACCGGCCGCCCAGCCTGAGCGAGCTGGCCGAACTGCCATTGGTCAGCTACGAATCTTCACTGAAAGCCGAATCCTCGCTGCGACGCGCCTTCGAGGCGGTCGACCTCAACCCGCAAATCGCCATGACCGCTGGCGATGCCGACCTGATCAAGACCTATGTGCGGGCGGGGCTTGGCGTGGGCGTGCTGGCCGAAATGGCGATGCAGCAGGGCGACAGCGATCTGCACACCCTGCCCGCCGAGCACCTGTTTCCCACCTGCACCACCTGGATCGTGCTGCGCCGGGAAAGCGTGCTGCGCGAATACATGCTGGAGTTCATCCACCAGTTCGCGCCACACCTGGACCGCCGCGACGTGGCCCGGGCAGTGGCCAACGACGCAGCTGATATCGACTGGCCGAACGTGCCGCCGTGGCGCCAGCGTGAGCGAGCAGCGGCCGCGGCCTGATGTTTGCGGTCAGACATCAGCCTGTGCACGTGCCTGGCACCAGCCGCGACGTGCAGGGCTCGCCCGGTCAGTCGTTCGGCATGCCGCCAGCGCGGCTTATCCACAGTGCGCCCAGCGTGCCTACGGCGCCCGAGAGCAGGTACAGGCCGACGTAGCCGACGCCCAGATAGACCGACAGCGACAGCGCCACCAGCGGTGCAAAGCCGGCGCCAAGCAACCAGCCCAGATCCGAAGTAATCAGCGCACCGGTGTAACGGAAATAGCTGAGAAAGCTCGAGTTGACCGCGCCGGCAGCCTGCGCATGCGAGAAGCCGAGCAAGGCGAAGCCGGCGATGATGAACAAATACCCCTCGGCGGTACCACCACCCAGCATCAGCGGCGTCCAGCCACTGTAGATCGCGATCAGCACACCACACACGGCCAGGGTCATGCGACGGCCGTAGCGATCGGCAATGCGGCCGGACAGGAACATGCACGGAATCGCTACCGCTGCACCGATGATCTGTACCAGCAGAAAGGTCGTCGTCGACTGCTTGGTGAACAACAGTGCCCACGACAGCGCAAAAATGGTCACCAGATGGAACAGCGCGTAGCTGGCCAGTGGCGCAAACGCGCCCAGCGCAATGGCGCGGCCCTGCGTGCGCACCAGTTCGCCCACCGGTGACGGCTCGAGGTCACGCAGCGCGAGCATCGTCGAGTATTCAGGGGTCACCACCAGGCGCAGACGGGCAAACAGCGCCACCACGTTGATCGCAAACGCCACGAAGAACGGGTAACGCCAGCCCCATGCGAAAAACTCGCTCGGAGTCAGGCTCATCAACAGGTAGACGAACAGGCCGGCCGCCAGAATGAAGCCGATCGGCGCGCCGAGCTGGGGAATCATCGCGTACCAGCCACGGCGACCACGCGGCGCGTTGAGCGCAAGCAGCGAGGCAAGGCCATCCCAGCTGCCGCCCACCGCAAAGCCCTGACCAAAGCGCAACAGGGCCAGCGCGCCGATCGCAACCACGCCGAGCGAGTCGTATCCGGGCAGGAAGGCGATGCCCGCAGTGGTCATGCCAAGCAGGAACAAGGCGACGGTCAGCTTGGTACCCCGGCTGAACTCACGCTGCAGCATGAGGAAGAACAGCGAGCCCAGCGGGCGGCCGATGAAGGCCAGCGCGAAGACCATGAACGAGTAGAAGATGCCGTTGAGTTCGCTCGCGAAAGGAAAGAACACCTTCGGGAAGACCAGCACGCAGCCGAGGCCGAACACGAAAAAGTCAAAAAACTCGGAAATGCGTCCGATCACCACACCGATGGAAATGTCTCCAGGCGTGACGTCATGCGCATGCGACAACGCTTCCGCCGAAGGCGTATTGACGGGCGACGGATCGGTGGGTTGGGCGTAACTGGTCGACATGATGCTTCCGTGGGTGCGATGCGGGCCTTGCGGCTTGTCGGGGGAGGTTTCAGCGTCTTGCGTGGGCCTGGCCGGGGGTTGTCGATGCGACGAGGCTGCGGCACGCATACCCCATAAGGATGCACCCGCTTCGCCAAACCGACCAGAGGACAATGTGTCGCATCGAAAGTGTGCTGCACAAGCACTATCATATGGCGTTCCCCTTCTATCCCCAAGCCTACCCATGTCCGTAAAACGTTTACGTGGCCTGCTTTTGCTAATGCCGGCACTGTTGCTCAGCGGCTGCAATCTGGTGCTGCTACACCCCGCCGGCGACGTGGCACGTCAGCAGAGTGACCTGATGATCGCTTCGGTGATCATCATGAGCCTGATCATCGTGCCGGTGCTGGTTGCCACCTTCGTGATCGCCTGGCGCTATCGCGCATCAAACAAGAGCGCCGAATACGATCCCGAGTGGGACCACTCCACCCAGCTTGAACTGGTGGTCTGGGCGGCGCCGCTGTTGATCATCATCGTGCTTGGCGCGATGACCTGGATTGGCACCCATCAGCTTGACCCCTACCGCCAGCTCACGCGTATCGGCGCGAACCGCCCCGTGGCGGCGGACGTCAAGCCGCTGGAGGTCGAGGTGGTCTCGCTGAACTGGAAGTGGCTGTTTTTCTATCCGCAGTACGGTATCGCCGCGGTCAACGAACTGGCGGCCCCGGTGGATAGGCCGATCCACTTCAAGCTCACCTCGACCGAGACGATGAATTCGTTTTTCATCCCGACGCTGGCCGGGCAGATCTACACCATGCCCGGCATGCAGACCGTACTGCATGCGGTGATCAACAAACCCGGCGATTTCGATGGCTTCTCGTCCAACTACAGCGGTCACGGTTTCACCGACATGCGCTTCCGTTTCCACGGCCTGAGTGAGCAGGACTTCGGCCAGTGGGTGGCCAAGGTTCGCGCCGATGGTGGCGACCTGGATACGCATGCGTTCGATCAGCTGAACCAGCCCAGCCGCGCCGAGCCGGTGCACTACTACGCGCATTTTGACGCGGATCTGTTTCATCGCATTCTCAACCAATGCGTCGATCCCCAGCAGATGTGCATGGACAAGATGATGGCCATCGACGCCAAGGGTGGTCATGCCATGCACGGCACATCCGCTGACGACGCGATGTCCGCTGATTCATCGATGACGGCGCCCGCGCACGACGCGGCGACGCACTGATCTGCATTTTAGAGGTTCAAACCATGCCTGACCGTCCCGCCATCTGGAATTTTCTGCTTGGGCGCCTGTCGCTCAGTTCGCTTCCACTCGACAATACGCTCGTCGTCTGGACCTTCGTGGTTGTGGCTTTGGGGGGCGCCGTGGTGTTGGGCGCAGTCACCTATTTCCGCAAATGGAATTATCTGTGGACCGAGTGGTTCACCAGCGTTGACCACAAGAAACTGGGTGTCATGTACATGGTGCTCGGCACCGTGATGCTGTTCCGCGGTTTTGCCGACGCGATGCTGATGCGTTCGCAGCAGGCGATGGCGTTCGGCGACAACATGGGCTTTCTGCCACCGCACCACTACGACCAGATCTTCACCGCGCACGGCGCGATCATGATCTTCTTCGTGGCGATGGCCTACATCGTGGGCTTGATGAACTTCGTCGTACCGCTGCAGATCGGCGCGCGCGACGTGGCATTTCCGTTCCTCAACAACTTCAGTTTCTGGCTGACCGCTTCCGGCGTAGTCATCTTCATGCTCTCGCTGTTCATCGGCGATTTCTCCAACGCCGGCTGGCTGGGCATGCCGCCGGTCTCGGAGCTGCAGCAAAGCCCCGGGCCAGGTGTGGACTACTACATCTGGGGCCTGCAGCTTTCCGGCCTGGGCACCTTGCTGACCGGCATCAACTTTGTCGCCACCATCATCAAGATGCGCGCCCCCGGCATGACCTTGATGAAGATGCCGATGTTCACCTGGACGTCGCTGTGTACCAGCGGCCTGATCGTGGTGACGTTCCCGATCCTCACCGCCACGCTGTTGCTGCTGTCGCTG
Source organism: Lysobacterales bacterium (assembly GCA_038215995.1). Lineage (GTDB taxonomy): Bacteria > Pseudomonadota > Gammaproteobacteria > Xanthomonadales > Rhodanobacteraceae > Rhodanobacter. The sequence continues at coordinate 2,714 of JBBQQL010000109.1, read as the reverse complement.
GACCGCTACATCGGAACCCACTTCTTCACCACCGGGTTTGGCGGCAACGTGATGATGTACGTCAACCTGATCTGGGTCTGGGGCCACCCGGAGGTGTACATCCTGATCCTGCCGATGTTCGGCATCTATTCGGAGATCGTGCCCACCTTCTCGGGCAAGCGCCTGTTCGGCTATTCATCGATGGTCTACGCTACCGCGTCGATCATGCTGCTGTCCTACCTGGTGTGGCTGCACCACTTCTTCACCATGGGCTCGGGCGCGGACGTCAACTCGTTCTTTGCGCTCACCACGATGATGATCTCGATCCCCACCGGGGTGAAGATCTTCAACTGGCTGTTCACCATGTACCGCGGGCGCGTGCACTTCCCTGTGCCGATGCTGTGGACGATGGGCTTTCTGTTTACCTTCACCATCGGCGGCATGACCGGCGTGATGCTGGCGGTGGCGCCTGCCGATTTCCTGCTGCACAACAGCCTGTTCCTGATCGCGCATTTCCATAACGTCATCATCGGCGGCGTGGTGTTCGGCGCGTTTGCGGGCGTCAACTACTGGTTCCCCAAGGCATTCGGGTTCCGCCTCGACGAGTTCTGGGGCAAGCTCAGCTTCTGGTTCTGGCAGATCGGCTTCTGGGTGGCATTCGGCCCGTTGTACGTGCTCGGCCTGATGGGCGTGACCCGTCGCCTGAGCCACTTCACCGATCCAAGCCTGCAGATCTGGTTCATCATCGCCGCGTTCGGTGCGTTCCTGATCCTGCTCGGCATCCTGTCGTTCGTGGTGCAGATCTACGTCAGCATCCGTCGCCGCGACGAGCTGGCCGTGGGCAACGATCCGTGGGACGCCCGCACGCTGGAGTGGGCCACTTCCTCGCCGCCGCCGCCGTACAATTTCGCCTTCATTCCGCGGGTTCACGACCGCGATGCCTGGACGGACATGAAGAAGCATGGCTACCAGCGCCCGCTGGACGGCTTCAACGACATCCACATGCCGCGAAACACCGCCGCCGGCATGTTGCTTGCCGCGCTGGGCACGATCTTCGGTTTCGCCATGGTCTGGTACATCTGGTGGCTGGCGATCGTTTCGTTCGTCGCGCTGATCGCCTGCGCCATCGCCCACACGTTCAACTACAACCGTGACACCCACATCTCTGCGCAGGACGTGGCCCAATTCGAAAAACACACCGGCAACTGGGAGCCGAAGGCCAAGGGCGCAACCGCATGAATACCATCGCCATCGATACGGACCATTCCGAACCGCGCGACTTCCTGTGCCTGAAGGAAGAACATCCGCACAACGGAACCCTGCTCGGGTTCTGGCTCTACCTGATGAGCGACTGCTTCATCTTTGCCGCGCTGTTTGCCTGCATCGCGGTGTTCGGTACCAGCTACGCCGGTGGCCCCAGCGCACGTGACGTGTTCGACCTGCCCGGGCTGGCCGTGAATACGGCCCTGCTGCTGATCTCGTCGGTCACGTTCGGCTTTGCCATGCTGGAAATGGCACGTGAGCGCAAGCGCGCCATGCTCGGCTGGCTGGCGGTTTCCGGCGTGCTGGCGGCTTGCTTCGTGGGTCTGGAAATCCACGAATTCGTGACGATGATCGCCGATGGCGCGGGCCCGGGGCGCAGCGCGTTCCTGTCCTCGTTCTTCACCCTGGTCGGCACCCACGGCCTGCACGTCACGGTCGGCGTACTGTGGCTGATCGTGCTGATGGTGCAGTTGGGCAAGCACGGCCTTACCGAGGCCAATCGGCGGCGCCTGATGTGCCTGAGCATGTTCTGGCATTTTCTCGACCTGGTCTGGGTCGGCGTCTTCAGCTACGTCTATCTGGTGGGAGTCCTTCGATGAGTCATCCGTCCGAATCCGCGCTTGGGCACGGCACGCCACATCAGGGCGAGCACCATGACGAGCACGCCAACCACGGCAGCCTGCGCAGCTATCTGACCGGCTTCACGCTGGCTGCCGTCCTCACCATCATCCCGTTCTGGCTGGTGATGGGGCATGTGCTCGTCAGCACCCTGGTCACCACCCTCATCGTGCTCGGCCTTGCCGCCGCGCAGATCGTGGTGCACGTGGTCTATTTCCTGCATCTGGACACCAAGTCCGAGAAAGGCTGGAACATGCTGGCCTTCATCTTCACCATCGTGCTGGTGGTGATCGTGCTGGGTGCCTCGGTGTGGGTGATGTACAACGAGAACGCGAACATGATGCCGATGTCGCCGCAATACATGAATCATCAGCAAGGCTCATGAGCTTGCCGGCGCGCAACGATCCGGCGCCGGCCCGGACGCTGCGCAGCCCGTTTGCACTCGCGGCCGGCATCGTTCTGGCACTCGTGCTTTTCAGCGGCTTCGTGATGTTGGGCAACTGGCAGGTGCGCCGTCTGCATTGGAAGCTGGGGCTGATCCACGATGTCGGCATGCGCGTTCATGCAACACCAGTGGCCGCGCCGGGACCCTCGCTATGGCCCCAAGTCGCGGCGGGCCAACAGCAGTACCTGCACGTGCGTCTGCACGGCACGTTTCTGAACGTGCAGCCGACGTTGGTGCATGGATCCAGCGCCGATGGCTACGGCTTCTGGGTGATGGCTCCACTGCGTACCGATCGCGACTTCATCGTGCTGGTCAATCGTGGCTATATCATGGCAGATCTCCCTGGCAAGCCAGAATTTACGCAGATCAAGCCGCCGACCGACGCCGTCACGCTGACGGGACTCTTGCG
>JBBQQL010000108.1:0-14416 GCA_038215995.1 Lysobacterales bacterium | reverse complement strand
TATCAGCAGCGCATCCAGGCCACGATCACCGGCAAGACGCCGCATATCGCGGTGGAGCTGGCCAGCGACAAGGAGGAGACCAACAAGATCCTCGCCTCGCTCGGCCTGCCGGTGCCGAAGCAGGAGCTGGTGCAAAGCGAGGAGGGCGCCCTGCGCGCCGCGCGTCGGCTTGGTGTGCCGGTGGTGACCAAGCCGTTCAACGGCAACCATGGCCGCGGCATCTCGATCCATCTGAGCACCGACGAGGAGATCATCGCCGGCTTTCATGCGGCGCGGGAGCATTCGCGCTCGGTGATCGTGGAGAACTTCCTCAGCGGTGACGACCACCGCTTGCTGGTGGTCAACGGTGAACTGGTCGCGGCCACCCGGCGCACACCCGGTCACGTGGTCGGTGATGGCGAGCGCACGATTGCGCAGCTGGTCGAGATCGTGAACGCCGACCCGCGTCGCGGCGTCGGTCACGAGAAAGTGCTGACCCGACTGGTGCTCGATGCCCAGGCCGAGATGATGATGGAGCGCGTCGGCTATACCGCCGCATCGGTGCCGGCAGCGGCTGAGGTCGTCTACCTGCGTTCCACCGCCAATCTGTCCACTGGTGGCACGGCGACCGACGTCACCGACGTCATCCATCCGGACAATCGCGACATGGCGGTGCGCGCGATCCGCGCGATCGGGCTGGATGTCGGTGGGGTGGACTTTCTCAGCACGAATATCGCCGAGAGCTACAAGACCATCGGCGGCGGCATCTGCGAGGTCAATGCGGCGCCAGGCTTCCGCATGCACGTCAGCCCCAGCGAGGGCACGCCGCGCGATGCGGCCGGGCCGGTGATCGACATGCTGTTTCCGCCGGGCGCGCCGGCGCGGGTGCCGATTGCCGCGATCACCGGCACCAACGGCAAGACCACCACCGCGCGCATGCTGGCGCACATCACCAAGATGGCCGGCTATACGCCCGGGCTGACCACCACCGATGGCGTCTATATCGACGGCCAGCGCACGGTCGAGGGCGACATGACCGGGCCGGTGTCGGCGCGGATGGTGCTGGCTGATCCGCATATCGACATCGCGGTGCTGGAGACCGCCCGCGGTGGCCTGCTGCGCGCGGGTATGGGCGTGCCGTCCGTCGATGTGGGCGCGGTGCTCAACGTGCAGTCGGATCACCTGGGCCTGAAGGGCATCGATACGCTGGAGCAGCTGGCCGAGGTCAAGCGGATCGTGGTCGAGGTGGCGACCGACTGCGCCGTGCTCAATGCCGACGATCCGAACGTGCTGAAGATGTCCGGCTACACCGAGGCCAAGGTGATCTGCTACGTCACCATGAATCCTTCGCACGCGCTGGTGCGCGAGCACGTGCGCGCCGGTGGTCGCGCCTGTGCGCTGGAGGCTGGCGTCAACGGTTCGATGATCACTCTGTATGACAAGGGCAGCCATATTCCGCTGCTGTGGACGCATCTGATTCCCGCCACGATGGAAGGCCGCGCCCTGCACAACGTGCAGAACGCGATGGTGGCCGCATCGATGGCGTTCTCGCTGGGCATCAAGCTGGACGCAATCCGCCAGGGCCTGCGCACATTCGACACCACGTTCTTCCAGGCGCCCGGGCGCATGAATGTATACAGCGAGCATCCGTTCAAGGTGCTGTTCGACTACGGCCACAACGCGCATGCGGTGGCGGTGATGGCCGACCTTGCCACGCGGCTGGAGGTCACCGGCCGGCGTATCGTGGTGCTGGCCGGCCCGGGCGATCGTCGCGACGAGGATCTGGTCGCGATCGCCGACGCCGTGGCCGGTCGCTTCGATCACTACATCTGCCGCCGCGATGATGCCTTGCGTGGTCGTGATGGTGACGAGGTGCCCGGCATCCTTGCCAAGGCGCTGCGCGCCGCCGGTGTCGGCGAGGATGCGATCTCGATCATCCCCGACGAGCAACTGGCGATCGAGGGCGCCCTGCGCATGGGCCGCTGCGGCGACCTGTTGCTGGTGTTCGCCGACGCCCTGGTGCGCTCGTGGAAGCAGATCATCAAGTTCCGTCCCGAGGGCGCAGCCGAGCCACGCGCAGAAGGCGCGCCGGCAACCATGCAGGCACCGGCAACCGAAGCGGCATTCGACGAGGCCAGTTTCGCTGCGCTCGGTGAGCTGGTGCGTGACGAGCGCGGCGTGCGCTTCTCGCGCGAGAGCAACGATTGAGCGCAATGCCTGACTTCATCCCGTTCGAAGATACGCGTCGACTGACCGGATTCAATCTCTACTTTAGCAACGTCGGCGCCGTTCTGGAGACGTTCGGGCCGATGCCGGACGAGGTTTCGCTGCAGGCATGGGATGCCGCCGTGCAGCGGGCCAGCATCGCGCTCGGCTGGACGCTGGCCGAGCGAGTCGTGCGCAGGCATCCCAGTGGCGCGTCGCTGGCCTTGGTCGCCCCGCTGGATCAACTGTTCAGCGCGACTGAAGTCAACGAATGGGCATGGACGGGTGCGTACGAGGCCGCTCACGGGCCGCTCGCTGCGCGCTGGCATGCGCCCGGTCATCCGGCGACGTGGGATGAAGATGTCGCGATGCAAACCCTGCGCGCCTTCGCCGCCGCCGAACGACAGCCAGCGTTGCTGGCACTGGTGCACGCGGCGGAGCAGCGTGGGTTGCCGGTGTTGATCGACGAGGAGCAACTTTCGATCGGTGCCGGTGATGGCGCGGCCTGCTGGCCGATCGGGCAACTGCCCGCGCCGGATACGCTGCAGTGGAGCGCCTTGCACCCGGTGCCGGTGGCACTGGTAACCGGTTCCAATGGCAAAACCACCACGGTGCGCCTGCTGGCGTCGATGGCTCAGGCCCACGGCTGGCGCACCGGACACAGCTGCACCGACGGCGTGTTCATCGATGGCCGGCTCAGCGAAGGCGGGGATTTTTCCGGGCCAGCCGGTGCCCGCGCCGTGCTGCGCGCCGCGGACGTGCAGGTGGCCATGCTGGAGACCGCGCGCGGCGGCCTGTTGCGGCGCGGCCTGGCCGTGCAGCACGCGCAGGTGGCGGTGGTCACCAACGTCAGCGACGACCATTTCGGCGAATACGGTATCCATGATCTGGCTGGCCTTGCCGCGGTGAAGCTGACCCTGGCCAAGGCGATCGATGACACCGGGCTACTGGTGCTGAACGCCGACGACGCATCGCTGGTGGCTCAGTCCGGGCAACTGTCCTGCCCGATCGGCTGGTTCGCGATGGATGATACGCAGCCGCGTCTGCAGGCGGCGCGTGAACGCGGCGGCGCCACCTGCGCGGTACGCGACGGCAACCTGCGTCTGACCATCGGAGGGCAGACCCATGACCTTGGCGCGGTCATTGCGATGCCGCTGAGCTTTGCCGGTCGCGCCAGCTACAACATCGCCAACATCGCCGCCGCCTCGCTCGCCGCCGCCGCAATGGGGATTCCCCCAACCGTCATCGCCGCCACGTTGGCGCGTTTTGGCAGCCGCCATGCCGACAACCCGGGCAGGCTGCAGCATTGGCGCTTCGGCGCGCTGCAGGTGTTCGTCGATTACGCGCACAACCCCGACGGTTTGCGCGGTTTGCTGGATGTTGCCACGGCGCAGCAGGAAGACGGCCGGCTCGGTCTGCTGCTGGGCCAGGCAGGCAATCGGGAGGCAGCGGCGATCCGTGAGCTTGCCGCAGTCGCCGCACAGTTCCAGCCCGCGCGGGTGATGCTGAAGGACATCGAGGGGTATATGCGCGGTCGTGTGGCCGGCGAAGTCGCCGCGATCCTGCGTGACCAGCTGCAGCGTGGCGGTATACCCGCTGCAGTCATCGTGGAATGCCTGGACGAAGTGGTGGCGGTGCGCGACCTGCTGACCTGGGCGCAGCCCGGCGACGTGCTGGTGCTGCCGACGCATGGGGTGGCCGCGCGTCAGCAGATCAGCGATCTGCTCGATACGTTGCAGGCCAGCCATTGGCTTGCCGGTGTCGCGCTGCCGGCTGACTGAGCCGGCGCCGGTTTGCTCAGCGCGAGCCTTGCGGCTGCCGCGCGATGCGTACCAGATAGATGATGATCGCCACGTTGCCTGCCAGCATGGCGAACTTGAGCCAGCTGAAGTGATGCAGGGTCTCGTACAGCTCAAGCGGGATCAGCGAGCCGGTGGCGATCACCGTGAACCACTCGGCCCAGTGCTTGCCCAGCCACAGGCCCACGCCCTCGATCGCAAACAGTACGGCATAGCCTAGCGTCACCAGACCGACGGCAACGAACTTGCTCGGCCCGAATTCAACCAGCATCGACACCAGGTTCCAGCGCAGCGAGTTGCTGCCGGTCAGATCCAGATGTTCGAGCCAGTGCACCAGTTGCTCGAAGTTCTGCTGCCGGTCGAGGTGGAAAGCGGCCATGGCCAGCAACAGCAGGCACACGGTCTTCACCATCTCGTAGATGGCGATGACGCGCAGGCCGGGATGGCGTTGCAGCGGTGCGGCTACTGCAGGGGTGCTGGCGATGGGGTCGGACTCGGACATGGGCAATCGCTGGACGGGCAAGCCGCCTATTCTCGCCGATGCGGCCGCGAAGGTCAGTGCGCCCGGGTATGGAGAATGACGGAAAATCGGCCTGACTCAACAACACCTTCCGCCGCCACCCTTGTAGCGCGCCACCTGTCGCTCGCGAAAGAAGGCCTCGTAGCTGGGCACCTCACGCTCGGGGTGGTGCGCACGCAGGTGTCTCACGTAGGCGTCATAGTCGGGTACACCGCAGCACAGCCGGGCGGTTTGCACCGCCCGCTTCCAGCCTTCTCTGAAGGTTTGCAGAAACTGGATCGTCATCGTGAGGGCCTTCAGTTCACCACGCTGCTCAGCGCCACGTAAGGCTCTTCGTGCGCGGTCGGGTGGTCGATTCGCCATGCCCGCAGCAGTGCGCGCATGCAGAAGAACACCATGGTCACGATCAGCAGCATGAATAGTCCGGTGAGTGCCATGTCGACATAGTTGTTCGTGACGATGCGCTGCATCTCGGCGACATTCTTTGCTGGCGCAAGCAGTTGGCCCTGCTGCATGGCGGCCGAGTACTTGTTGGCAGCGCTGGTGAAGCTGATCGGTCCAACCAGCTTCTGGTAGCCGGCGGTGAGGGTGCAGATGATCAGCCACAGCGCCGGAATACCCGGCACCAGCACGTAGCGCTGGCGCTTCAGTTTCACCACCACCACGGTGGCCAGCATCAGGGCGATCGCGGCGAGCATCTGGTTGGCGATGCCGAACAGGGGCCACAAGGTGTTGATGCCGCCCAACGGATCAACCGCGCCCTGGTAGAGGAAATACCCCCACAGCGTCACGCAGATCGCGGTGGCCAGCAGGTTGCCGGTCCACGAGGTGGTTTCCTGCAGCGGCTTGTACATCAGGCCGGCGATCTCCTGGATCATGAAGCGGCCGACGCGGGTACCGGCATCCACCGTGGTGAGGATGAACAGCGCCTCGAACAGGATCGCGTAGTGGTACCAGAATGCCATCATGCCGCCGCCGGGGATGATGTTGTGCAGCAGCTGGGCCATGCCCACGGCCAGCGTGGGGGCGCCGCCGGCGCGACTGAGGATGCTGCTTTCGCCGATGTTCTTGGCGGTCTGGATCAGCTCGTCCGGAGTGACCACGAAGCCCCACTGGCTGATCGTGGTGGCGGCCTCCTGCACGGTGTGGCCGATGATCGCGCTGGGCGCGTTCATGGCGAAATACACGCCCGGGTGCAGCGAGGTGGCGGCGATCAAGGCCATGATCGCGACGAAGGCCTCCATCAGCATGCCGCCGTAGCCGACCAGCCGTGCCTGGCCTTCGTTGGCGAGCAACTTGGGCGTGGTGCCGGAAGCGATGATCGAGTGCCAGCCGGAAACCGCGCCGCAAGCGATGGTGATGAACAGGAACGGGAACAGGTTGCCTGCAAACACCGGGCCGCTGCCGTCGATGAACTTCGTCACCGCGGGCATCTGCAGTAATGGCGCGGAGAGAAAAATCGCCAGCGCCAGCAGGGCGATGGTGCCGATCTTGAGGAAGGTGGAAAGGTAGTCGCGCGGCGCCAGCAACAGCCACACCGGCAGCACCGAGGCGAAGAAGCCGTAGCCGATAAGCAGCCAGGCCAGCGACTTGGCGTCGAAATCGAACAGCGGCGCCAGCGTGGCGGAATCGGCCACGTTCTTGCCGTACGCGATCGAGGCCAGCAGCAGCACCAGGCCGATCAGCGACACTTCGAGAATGCGCCCCGGACGGAACCAGCGCATGTAGCCGCCCATCAGGAACGCGATCGGGATGGTGCAGGCCACGGTGAACGTGCCCCACGGGCTGTGCGTGAGCGCCTTGACCACCACCAGCGCCAGCACCGCCAGCACGATCATCATCAGTACCAGCACGCCGATCATCGCCACGATGCCGGGGAACGGCCCCAGTTCCTCGCGCAGCATGTGGCCGAGCGAGCGAGCATCACGGCGCAGCGAGAGCCCGAGGATCATGAAGTCCTGTACCGCGCCGGCGAACACCACGCCGAACAGGATCCACAACGTGCCCGGCAGATAACCCATCTGCGCGGCCAGCACCGGGCCGACCAGCGGGCCGGCGCCGGCGATCGCGGCAAAATGATGGCCGAATACCACCCATTTGTCGGTGGGCACATAGTCCAGACCGTCGTTGCGCAGCACGGATGGCGGTGCGCGGGTGGGGTCCATCTTCAGCACCGAGTGCTCGATGAACTTGCCGTAGAAGCGGTAGCCGATCACGAATACCGAAATGGAGGCAGCCACCAGCCAGATCGCGTTGATCGGCTCGCCGCGTCTCAGTGCGACGACACCCAGGCAGAAGGCGCCGACGATGGCGATGGCGACCCAGAGGATCTTGCTGGCCGGACTCGGCTTGGGGATGGCGGCTTGCATCGGTGGCGTCTCCTCGGCGATTGCCCAAGCGTCGTCCCGTCTGCCTCGGGGGTCAATGCCAAATTTCCCCGAATCGTATTAGCCATTGGTCGAATAGCCCCGCGCTGGGCGGATTTTGCAACGGGGTACACTGGGCGACCCATGGACCATCAAGGAGTTCGCCATGCGTATCCGGATTCGCTACCTCGCCCTTGGTCTTGCCGCCGCCGTTGTTGCGCTGCCGGTGGCCGCTGTCGGAACGGGTCAGTTCAAGGAGCTGCTGAACAAGGTGAAGCAATCGACGCAAGGCTCCAGTGCTTCCACGCTGGGCAGCAACCTGCCGAGCAGCGATATCGCCGCTGGCCTCAAGGAAGCACTGGCCAAGGGCACCACCAACGCGATCAACAGCCTGGGCCGCAACGGCGGCTTCTGGAACAACAGCTAAGGTGCGCATTCCGTTGCCGGGCAAACTCGAGCAGGCCGGCAAGCTGGCGCGTCAGCTCGGGCAGGGCGCCAAAGTGGATGCGTTCGAGTTGAGCATGAACCGCGCCGCCGAAAAGGCGGTGCCGCAGGTGGCGCAGATTTTCGGCGATGCGATCCGCAAGATGACCCTCAATGACGCCCGCGGCATCCTCACCGGGGGCGATCACGCGGCTACCGATTACTTCCGCCGCGTCGCTGGCGATGCATTGACCGCACGCATTCGCCCGATCGTGAGCAAGACCACCGACAGTGTCGGCGTCACCCAGAAGTACAAGGCATTTACCTCCGGCAGCAGTGGCGGTGCCCTGGGCAATGCGCTGGGCTCGCTGGGTTCACTCACCGGTGGAAAGTCGAAGACGGCTGGCAGCTCGCTGGATCTGGATGACTACGTGACGGCCAGGACCATCGATGGCCTGTTCACGGAAATCGGCGATCAGGAGCAGTCGATCCGCACCAATCCCGGCGCACGCACCACCGATCTGCTGAAGAAGGTGTTTGGCGGAAAATAGCGGATTCAGCGAGGCGCTTATGCCGGCTTCACGCGAAGACGTCCACGATAGGTCGCAGAAGTTTTTTGCAACGGCGAGGCGAGCATGATCCATGAAATTCTGAAAATGGGTGATCCGCGGCTGCTGCGTGTGGCGCCGCTGGTGCCCGATGCCATGCTCGGCAGCGCCGAGCTCGACACGCTGATTGCCGACATGTTCGAGACCATGCATGCCGCCGGTGGCGTCGGCCTGGCCGCGCCGCAGATCGGTGTCGACCTGCAACTGGTGATTTTCGGTTTCGAGCATTCCGAGCGCTACCCGGAGGCTCCGGAAGTGCCACAGACCATTCTGCTCAACCCGGTGATCACTCCGCTGTCGCACGACATGGAGGATGGTTGGGAAGGCTGCCTGTCGGTGCCCGGGCTGCGCGGTGTGGTCAGTCGCTACAGCCTGATTCGCTACGACGGCGTCGACCCCAAAGGCGAGCGGATCGAGCGTACTGCCGAGGGCTTCCACGCGCGGGTGGTGCAGCATGAGTGCGACCATCTGATCGGCCGACTGTATCCGTCGCGGATCATCGACTTCACTCAATTCGGCTACACCGACGTACTTTTCCCCGGCCAGGACATGGGAGACGACTGATATGCGCGCGATCTGGAAAAACACCGTGCTTGCCGAGAGCGACGACACCGTCGTGGTCGAGGGTAATCATTACTTCCCCGAGGATTCATTGCGCCGCGATCACTTCCGGGCCAGCGATCACCGCAGCGTTTGCCCGTGGAAGGGCACGGCGAGCTATTACGACGTGGTCGTCGGTGATGAGGTGAACGCGAACGCGGCGTGGTACTACCCGCAAACCAAGGACGCCGCGAAGCAGATCAGCGGCCGGGTCGCGTTCTGGCGCGGGGTCGACGTCGTCGCCTGAGGCCCTGGTCCGCGGCCAGGCATTGCCTGGCCGGCCGGCATTCCATGATGATGCAGCTCTTTGGCGAGCGAGCGTCACATGCTGTCGACCCATACCCGCTTGCCCGCAGGCGCCTTGGATGCAACGGTTCGCCGTGAGCAAGCGCCACGCAATCCCGGTATCGATCTGTTGCGCGGGCTGGCGATCCTGCTGGTGGTGTTCAACCATCTCGGTTTGCGTATTCCGCTGAAGAAAACGGCGCTGGCCGATGTGCTGCCCGGCTGGTTCCTTAGTCGACTCAACTACAACGGTTATGAAGCCGTATTCGTGTTCTTCGTGATCTCGGGCTTCCTGATCGCGGGCAACGCGCTGCGCCGCTGGGGCAGCCTCGATCAGATCGACCTGCGTGCGTTCTACGCGCGCCGCTTTGCGCGCATCGTGCCCTGTCTGCTGACGCTGATCGCCGTGCTGAGCGTGTTGCACCTGCTCGCCGTACCGGATTACACGATCAGTCGTGGCGGTCAGTCATTGCCGGGAGCGATCTGGGCGGCGCTTGGTCTGCACCTGAACTGGTACGAGGGACACACCGGTTACCTGCCTGGCAACTGGGACGTGCTGTGGTCGCTGTCGATCGAGGAAGTGTTCTATATCGGCTTCCCGCTGGCATGCCTGGTGACGCGTCGCCTCCGGGTGCTTGTGCCGCTGCTGCTTCTGCTGGCGCTCTCGATGCCGTGGACCCACGCGGCCTTGGTTGGCAACGAGATATGGCAGGAGAAGGCGTATCTGCCGGGCATGTCGGCGATTGCCATGGGAGTGCTTGGCGCGTTGCTGGCTGCGCGCTCAGCGACGCTGCCAGCACGCACGGTCAGCTTGCTGGGATGGCTGGGCGCGGTCGGTCTGGTGGCAGCGACCATCGATGGTGCGGCGATGTGGCATTTGCTGCGCGACGGCTACATGCTGCTGCTGGCTTTGTCGGCACTGTGCCTGCTGCTGGCCTGCGAGCAGCGCCAGCGGCACGGCGCATGGCGCGCATGGCGTGGTCTGGACTGGCTGCGCTCCTGGGGGCGCCTGAGCTACGAGATCTACCTCAGCCACATGTTCGTGGTGTTCGCGGTGGTGCGGTTGTTCAAACTCGCTGGTGGCGACATGTGGCTCGGCGTTCTCTGGTACCTGCTGACGCTGCCGCTGTGCTGGCTGCTCGGGGCCGCGGTAGAGCGTTGGCTGTCGACACCGTGCGAGCGCTGGCTGCGCACGCGTCTGTTGCCGCGTCGGATGACACAAGTAGCCAAGACGGATTCGCTGACTGTTGGCGATTGATGCCCATGCGCGGTTCGATCCGCGCATGGGCCGAATTTCTGCATCCGTCAGTGCGTTTCGCTTTGCGCTGCCTTTGCGGCTGAGGCTGCCGATGCGGCTGATGCAGCGTCGTCGAACTGCCATGCGGGCTTGCCCTTGCCATCGACGCTGAGCATCGCGTGCGGCAGGCCGTCCTTGCCGTTGAGCTGGATGTGGCCACTGTCGGCGTCGGTGCCCAATTCAAGCGCAGATTCCCGCGCTTTGGGGTCGCCGTAGTTGAAGTACATCTTGGCGGAATTCTCCTTGTCATCGACCATCAGGCCGATTGACTCGTACGGTGGCGTAGCCCGATCCAGCGCGAGCCCGACACGACCGGTAGCCATGAAAGCCATGCCGCCGCGTTCGCTACCCTTCGTGTCATAGAGCGTTATGCCGTAGCTGTCGGCATCACCTCCCCGGGGGTAGGTCTTGCCGTCGATATGCAATTTGGGAAGTTGTCCGACTGCGAGGCGATCGGCACCGGTTGAACCAAGGAAGATGATGCCGTCGGAGCGGTCGTCCTTGCGCGTGCGGTCCGCGCTGGCTGGCACCGGCGCGCCGATCAGCATGCGATCGTGGCCCTGTGCATCGACGATCACGATGCCCTGGGTGCGGATGATGTCGCCCGGACGGTGGAGCAACAGGATGACCGCCAACCCAACGAGCAACAGCAGCGTGATGATCAAGCCCGCGCGTAGCCGGCCCACCTGCCGCTGCAGGCGATTCCAGTCGGCTGCGCTGATGTCGATGTTTGCAGTCATATGCGTGCTCTCCTTGGGTGTGGGGTGATCGTTGCGGCTGTTCGTGCGAGGGCCTCATGCGCCCGACCTGCTAGAGCCGGGCTCCATAGCCAACCGCGTCAAACACTACGACAATTTCCGACAGCACATCCATCAGCAAAATATTGCGTGAACGACGGCAAAAGTTGCGGTGGCGTAAGCTACACCAGGGTGGATGACTGCCCGGGAGATGTTCGGTGAAGAAAGAAGACGAAACACACATGCAGATCGTGTCCGCTGACATCAGTTCGGAGTCGCTGACCGGCATGGTGATTTTCCGTCCGCACTGCGTCTCGCGTTCGGGGCGCAAGGTGGCGGAAACGGGTACGGCGGGTCACTGGTATGCACTACGCCCTGCAGAAGTGCGCAGCTTCGCGCGAGCCTTGCTCGATGCTGCCGATGCGCTGGATCTGAAAGCGAAAATGTTGCAGGCGGCCAAGTCCAGCGAGGCCTGAAGCCGCTTCCTGCGCAGCTCCTGTATGCCTTGGGAGAGCTGCCCAAGGCAGGCTGATCACGGGAGCGAGCAGGGCATCGCGGGCATGCGGTCGACGTCGGAGTGTGGAGTGCATGTGGCGCAAGCGGCACACCTCACCTCCTCAACGTTCCGCCTTCATGCCAGCGGCGCAGGCAACATGTCGAAGGCGATGGTCATGCGCGGCTCGGCATCCAAAAACGGCACGGTGCCGTGCCACATGTACGAAGGGATAAGGGCCAGGTGTCCTAGCTTCGGGCGAAGTACCCGGCGCGGCGCCAGCGTGAGCCCCAGCTCCGCCGCAGGCTGGCCCAACTGGATGCACCCATCCTCAGCGCCGGTGTTGGCCATGACAGACGGCGGCAGCGCCACATAGAACGCCGAGCTCATCCAGCCTTCCTGATGGATGTGGTTGGAATGATGCCCGGATGATCTCAGCTTCACCGACCATGAGCCCATCATCCGCACGCCATGGTTGTTCCTGCGCAGGAAGGGGTGTCGTGGATCTTCCGGCAGGCTGGCCAGCCATCGTTCGGCGGCCGCCTGCAGCGTGGCGCGCACTTTCGCGATCATCGGGTCCGGCCTGGCGAACAGGTTGCCCGGTGTTTGCGAGCCGTGGCGTACGCTCTGATTGAGCGGGTCGCGCCCGTTTGCGTGCATCGCGTCCAGTGTGGATTTCAATGCTTGCAGTGATTCGGCCTGACTCGCAAACAGCGGCATGGGCTCCACTTCGACCATCCCCACCAGCCGCTCGTAGTCCATCAGCCAGTGTTCGCGCGGGTCGTCCATGAGTCGCCAGGCGGTTCCGAGGTGGCCCCACGACTCCTGTTGATTGGCATCCAGCGCGATCGCTTCGTTGGCGTAGCGCGCTACTGCGTCCCAATCCCGCGATTGGTAGGCGTGGCGGGCGCAGGCGTTGAGAAACTCCGGGTTATGCGGCCCCAGGATGGGATAGGCGCGCGCATACAAGGCGCCGGCCTCGGCGTGCAGGCCAAGCAAATCGCAGGCGAGCGCCTCCATCCACACCAGCACCGGATCATCACGATTTTCCCGGCGCAAGCTGCGCACGAGGTTCACGGCCTCTTCGCCCTTGCGCGACTCCAGCAACAGGCCGATGAACTCCATCCGCAATGGCCGGTTGGCGGGTTGCTGCTGTATGGCCGTGCGGATGAAGGCGAACGGATCCTCGCTGGCGTCGTCATGGTTGCCATGGGTCCACATCAACTGCGCCAGCTTCACCTGGCCGGGGACAAAGCGCGGATGGGCGGCCACCAGCCGACGCCCTTGTTCCATCGCTTCGTCCGTGCGGCCGAGGTCGGCAAGCAGGCCGTTGATGGCGTCGGCCACGGCGGGACTGGTCTCGCCGCGCCGACGAGCTTCCTCAAGGCTGGTCATGGCCTCATTCAGCCGGCCGAGCCGTTGCAGCGTCGCGCCCAGGTCGACCCATGGCGAGGGATCGCCGGGCGACAAACCCGTCGCATGGCGAAGCGTAGCCGCAGCGTCTTCCAGTTCACCCGCGGCCTGCTGCGCCCGCCCGAGGCCCTGCCATGCCTGCGCTGCATCAGGCTGAAGTTGGGTGGCGTGCTGGAACGCCTGTGTTGCTTGCGCGAAGTCGCCCGAGTCCAGCAGCAGCATGCCCAGCTTCAGCCACGCGCCGACGAAGAGTGGATGGGCCTCGGTCGCCTGCCGGAATTTTTCGATGGCGGCTTGCGCGCGTCCCTGTCGCGACAGCCAGGTGCCAAAGTTGAACAGCAGGCCGGGGTGCGTGGGTGCGTGATCGATTGCGTGGGTGAACGCTGCCTCGGCGTCGGCTACGTCGCCTGCGTCGGCCAGACACATGGCCACAGCTGCCACGCCTCCACCGAAGACGGCGCGCCATAGGCGACCTGACGTGCCAACGAGACGGCCTCGGTTGCACGCGATTGGCGCAGCAGAATATGAGCCGCTTCAAGCTTTTCAAGCTGCGCCGAAGTCAATGTCGGCGAACCGGCAGACGTCATGAACCCCTCCCCAGTGAAAGGTCATGCGAATCTGATTGATATATTCCCTTACGTCAGGTGCGCGGGTGCCCGAAAGTCACGCCGCGCACGATGCCCCCACCAGACGCGCCCCGGGGTCATGGTGACTTATGGCACATGCGTTCGTCCAGTTGCGAACGAACCACTCAGCGATGGCGGTTGATGGTCTCGCGCAGTTCAAGCGCAGCAGCACGTGCTGCACTGGCGAAATCCTCGCCACTGCCGGCGTAGAGAATCGCCCGCGACGAGCTGATCATCAGGCCGCGACCTTCAGGCGTGCGTCCATGCTGAAGCACCGCTTCCACGTCGCCGCCCTGGGCGCCGATACCGGGCACCAGCAGCGGCATGTCACCGACCACCGCGCGTACCTTGCCCAGTTCTTCCGGCCAGGTGGCGCCGGTGACGAGGGCGCAGTTGCCGTTCGTGTTCCAGTCGCGGGCGATGGTTTCGGCTACGCGCAGGTACAGCGGCACGCCGCCACAGTCGAGCGCCTGGAAATCGGCGCCGCCCGGATTGGAGGTGCGGCAAAGCAAAATCACGCCCTTGTCGGCGCGGTCGAGAAAGGGCTGGATCGAGTCGCGCCCCATATACGGGTTGAGCGTGACGGCATCGGCGCGATAACGGTCGAAGGCCTCGCTGACGTAGTGCTGCGCCGTGCTGCCGATGTCGCCGCGCTTGGCATCGAGGATCACCGGCACGCCGGGATGCTTGTCGTGGATATGCGCGATCAGCCGTTCCAGCGTGTCTTCGGCGCGCAGCGCGGCAAAGTGCGCAATCTGCGGCTTGAACGCGCAGACCAGGTTGGCAGTCGCATCGACGATCGCGGCGCAGAAGGTGAACACCGCATCGGCGTCATCGCGCAGGTGCGCCGGAAACTTCGCCGGCTCCGGGTCGAGGCCGACGCAGACCAGCGAGTTGTGGTCCTTCCAGAGCTGTTGCAGGGAATGCATGAAGTGCATGGGAGTCTCCGGGGATAAGTGCGGGGAACGGGGAACAGGGAACGGGGAAAATCAGCCTGTCGACGGATATGTGTCCTGTCGCAATATCAAACATCTGGGGCGGAGCTGGCGGCGGCGCCTCGCCTCG
>JBBQQL010000107.1:0-14530 GCA_038215995.1 Lysobacterales bacterium | reverse complement strand
GGGCGTCTATATGGGCATCTTCAATTTCTTCATCGTGATCCCGCAGTTGATGGCAGCCAGCTTGCTGGGGCTGATGCTGCGGTTGTGCTTCCACGACCAACCGATCTATGCACTCGCGGTGGGCGGCGCCAGCCTGCTGATGGCCGGCCTGTTCACCTTGCGTGTGCGCGAGCCAGCAGCCCTCAGTTGACCCCACTCAATCACGCAGCAGTCCGCTCGCGGGCTCCTGCGTCGCGATCCGCTTTGTACTGACCGACCACTTGGTCAACGGCGATGGGTCCAACAAGTAGCGGCGACCGGGTGGTTCAAGCGCCCAAGCGGTTCCATGGCGTGAATCCAGCGCAACGTCCGCCGACCTTTGTTGCAGCGCGAATTGACGGGGCCGTCGGCAAGGCCAATATTTCACGATGACAGCGTTGTCAACGCGAGCCGCGCTTCACCAAGGCCTCGCAACTTGTCGCGGACACTTACCAACACCAAGGGGATGACGTGCGCTCATCGACTAGTTGTATCCATGCCATCCTGCTGCGCGCAGCGCCGATGGCGCTGCTGTTGTTCAACCCGCTGCAAGCGCAGACACCTTCGCTCGACGCGCCCCCAGCCCAAATCCTCGTGCATCCACTGGAGTGGCCGCAGGTCAAGCCGGCGTTGGCGCCCCATCCCGCTCTCGAGCGCAGGATCAAGTCGTTGCTGGCAAACATGTCACTGCAGGACAAGGTCGGTCAGTTGATTCAGGCCGACATCACGACCGTGACGCCGGCGGACCTGAAGACCTACCACTTGGGTTCCGTGCTGGCTGGCGGCAACAGCGGCCCCTACGGAGACGAGTTTGCCTCGCCCGCGAAGTGGCGCAAGCTGGTTGATGCATTCCATGACGCGGCGCTGCAGACGTCATCACCAAACCATGAGGCAATCCCACTGCTGTTCGGCATCGATGCCGTGCACGGCAACAACAACGTCGTCGGCGCAACCCTGTTTCCGCAGAACTCCGCCATGGGCGCCACACGCGACCCTGCGCTGGTGCGGGCCATTGGCGCGGCGACTGCACAGGAAGCTCGCGCCACAGGCATCGACTGGACATTCGCGCCGACGATTGCCGTGCCGCAGGATGATCGATGGGGGCGAACCTATGAGGGATTCTCGCAAGACCCCGAGCTGGTTGCCATGTTGGGCGCCGCCGAAATCGAGGGACTTCAGGGCATTGCACCCAGCCCCGGCTTTCTCGGCGAGAAGCATGTGGTGGCGACGGCCAAACACTTCCTCGGTGATGGGGGAACGTTCGAGGGGCGCGACCAGGGCGATGCCCGGGTCAGCGAAAAAGTATTACGCGACGTACACGGCGCGGGTTACGTCGCGGCGATCGGAGCGGGGGTGCAGACCGTCATGGCCTCGTACTCCAGCTGGAACGGCGTGAAAATGCATGGTAACCACGGCTTGCTCACCGACGTGCTCAAGGACCGCATGGGTTTCGACGGCTTTGTGGTCGGCGACTGGAACGGCCACGGCCAGTTGGATGGCTGCAGCAACGAGAGTTGCCCCGCCGCCATCAACGCGGGAGTGGACATGCTGATGGCGCCGGACAGCTGGCGTGCGTTGTACGCGAACACCGTGGCACAGGTGAAAGATGGTCAGATTTCGATGGCGCGCCTGGATGACGCTGTATCACGCATCCTGCGAGTGAAGTTTCGTGCCGGACTGTTTGACCGCTCGGAAAAGCACACCCAGGTGGTTCCGCTGTCGGTGATCGGCTCCGCCGCGCATCGCGAACTGGCTCGTCGCGCCGTGCGCGAGTCGCTGGTGCTGCTCAAGAATGACGCAGGCGTGCTGCCCATCAACCCGCATCGCCACATCCTGGTGGCGGGTGATGGTGCTGACAACATTTCCAAGCAATCGGGCGGCTGGACCATCACCTGGCAGGGCAGCGGGGTCGATCCGGCGCAATTCCCCCATGCACAGTCCATCTGGTCAGGTATTGCCCAGCAAGTGCACCAGGCTGGCGGTACGGCAACGCTCTCGTCCGATGGCAGTTTCACTCACAAGCCGGACGTGGCCATCGTCGTGTTTGGCGAGAATCCCTACGCCGAGTTCCAGGGTGACCGGAAAACATTCGCGTTCAATCCTGGCAACGACACTGATCTGAAACTGCTACGCAAGTTGCGCAGCGAGGGCGTGCCGGTGGTGGCGGTATTCCTCGCCGGCCGGCCGTTGTGGGTCAACCGGGAAATCAATGCATCGAATGCCTTCGTCATGGCGTGGTTGCCGGGCTCCGAAGGCGGCGGCGTGGCAGATGTCTTGCTGCGCAAGGCTGACGGCCGCATCAATCACGATTTCCACGGCAAGCTTTCGTTCGCGTGGCCCCGTAGCGCCGTCCAGGTGGCTCAGGCAGCAGGACAAACGCCGCAATATCCGTTTGGTTTCGGTCTGACTTACAAGGATCACGACCAGGTCGGCAAGCTGTCTGAAGTGTCCGGCGTGAGCGGCGAGCAGGATCCTGCCGGGATGTACCTGCAGCGTGGCCGCCCCCTGCAGCAGCTCGCACTGACCCTGACTGATACAGGTGGCACAGCACGTGATGTGAGCAGCGTGCCTCAGTCCAGCGTGGCTGGCGGAATAAAGATTGCTGCCGTCGACTACAAGTTCCAGGAGGATGCACGTCGCATCACCTGGTCAGGCAAAGGTGGTGAGGTCTCGCTGCAATCGCCCCGTCCGATTGAACTCACCCGGGAAACCAACGGCGACGTGATGCTGGTGATGACAGCTCGCCCGGAGGACGTACCGGCGAACGGTGACGTCAGCCTGGGCGTGAACTGCGTCAGCAGTTGCCGCGGGCGCGTATCCATTCGTGCCGCCCTGGCTGGCTTGCCGAAGAATCAGTGGTCGACGCTGGCCGTGCCGTTGAAGTGCTTTCGCCAGGCAGGCGCTGACATGGCTGCGCTTGGCGCGCCATTCGTGCTGCAGAGCGATGTGCCGCTCCGTCTGTCGCTGTCGGAGGTCAAGCTCGATACCCATGCTGACGTCGTCCTGCCGTGTCCGGTGGCGCACTAGGCTTCATCACCGACCGGGCTAGCCGAGGGAGCTGCGGTCAGCTCCCTCGGCTATCTCGCCTGCGCAGTCGGACGCTGACAGAAACACGTCGGGTCTGCGTCCTGCACGAAAACGCCGGACGAATCCTGCGGCCTTCAATCCGCTGTCGTGTTCATCGGGCTGTAGCTTCTGACGTAATCCATGTGCGCCGGCAGCCGGGCCACGGTGTTTGCCACGTGGCGGCGGATATCTTCCAGGAAATGTTTGAGCTCGTCGTCGCCCATCAGGTCGGGTGATGGATGGCGCTGGCGCGGGGTAATGCCCTGGCCCAGCATTACCTGCACCCAGGAATTCTCGGCAAACAACTCGTTGGGTATGCGGAACACGCGCCCGGTCTCGGCGAACAGGTCGATGCGGTGGCGCAGGGTCTGCGGCACGTCCATCTCCGCACAGGCCCGCCAGAACGGCGTGTCGCGGCGGTTGGTCACGTGGTAATGCAGGATCACGAAGTCGCGGATATGGGTGATCTCCGATGCGATCTGCTCGTTGTATTCGTCAATGTCCACCTGGTTGACCACGTGCGGAAACGACTGCAGCAGGCGCGTCAGGCCGCGCTGGATCAGGTGGATATTGGTCGACTCCAGCGGCTCCAGGAATCCGCTGGCCAGCCCCAGCGCCACGCAGTTGCGTTCCCACACCCGCGCGCGCTGGCCCGGTCGAAAGCGGATCAGCCGCGGGTCGGTCCGCGGCGCGCCTTCGATGCTGCCCATCAATGCCTCGCGCGCGACCTGCTCGTCCATGTGGCGGCTGGAGAACACGATGCCGTTGCCGCCGCGATGCTGCAGCGGAATGCGCCACTGCCAGCCGGCGTCACCGGCGATCGAGCGGGTATACGGAAGAGCATCGCGAACCGACTCGGTCTGCACCGCCCAAGCACTGTCCGCAAACAGCCAGTGCGACCAATCCTCAAAGCCCACGCCCAGCGCCTGCCCGATCAGCAGCGCGCGGAAGCCGGTGCAGTCGATGAACAGGTCGCCCTCGATCCGGCTGCCGTCGGCCAGCACCAGCGCCGCAATGTCGCCGTTGTCAGCCATGGCAACCTCGCCGATGCGGCCCTCCACACGCTTGACCCCAAAGCCCTCACTGAACGTGCGCAGGTAGCGTGAGTACCGCCCGGTATCCAGGTGGAAGGCATAGTTGATGCCGCCATTCGGCAGATGTGCGAACTTCTTCTCCTGCGCGGCGCGCAGCTCCATGCAGTACTCGCCGTAATCGCCGGCCAGTCCCCGCTCGCGCCCTTTCAGCCAGAAGTGCTGGAAGCCAGCCGTCCAGTGATCCTTGCCGGTGGTGCCGAACGAGTGGATGTAATCCTGGCCGACGTCGCGCCAGTTCTCGAACGAGATACCCAGCTTGATGGTGGCGTGGGTGGCCGCCATGAACTCCTGTTCGTTGATGTCCAGCAACCGGTGGAAGGTGACCAGGGTGGGAATGGTGGCTTCGCCCACGCCGACCGTGCCGATCTCCTCTGATTCCACCAGGGTGATGTCCAGCACCTTGCCCAGCGTGCGCGACAGCGCAGCGGCGGCCATCCAGCCAGCGGTGCCGCCACCGGCGATCACCACGCGGCGGACGGGTTTGCGCTCGATCGGAGCGCCATGAGTAGAAGGAGTGTTCATCGGTGGACTCGGTACTTAGCGATTCAGGCGCTGCAGCAGCCGCGCACGCACGGTGCGCGCCCGGGTTTCGTCCATCGGCGCAAGCATGCCGCGAGCCGCTTCGGGGATATGCCCGTGGGTGGCATCGCCGGGCTCGAAGACGTAGTGACGGAAGATTTCCTGCCAGATGGCGCGCTGTTCCGGCGGAAGATCACGCACGGTCATCAGCGCCAGCATCAGCGCGTTGACCGGCGTATCCATGTAGGCGGGCACACTGCGCCACCAATAGTTGACCAGCACGTTGAACGATTCCAGCGCCTCGACGTGATGCCACCACATGCTGGGGATCATCAGCACATCGCCCGGCTCCAGTTCGGTGACCTGCGCATGTGCCATGGCCTCCTCGAAACGCGGGAAGCGCCTGAGATCCGGATTGTGAAAGTCGACCAGGCTGATCGCCTGCCCGGCCGGATTGAAATCCAGCGGTCCGATATAGAGGTTGGCCAGTTGATCGGGTGGAAACAGGGTGACCCGGCGACGCCCGGCAACCACACAGGCCAGGTTGTCCGGCAGGTCCTGGTGGGCAGCGATGCGGGTGCGGTTGCCGATCCAGATGCTGGCCAGCACCTGCTCCTGCGCGTCGAGCGGCAGCGGGTTTTCCTCGCGGAGGCCTGGCAGGCAGGCGTCGAGCGTGGTCGAGCCCATGTAGATCGCCGGGGCATCCGGGTCGTTGCCGCTCTTCAGCAAGGTCTCCAGCAGCACGGCCAGCGGCACCCGCTGCGGGCCGAAATTGAAGCCGCTCAGATCCTCGTTGTAGAAAAAGCGTCCCCGCACTTCCGGCGGCGCCGTCTGCGCGATGACCTGGGCGTTGCGATCAAAGCGACGCAGGTAGGCCACACTCTCGGCTGCCGACCGGCGTGCCGCCTGCACCATCGGCCACTCACCCACCATGCCTCTCAACACCAACGGCCGGGTGGAGCACAGCACATCCTCCGGCAGCGACTGCGGATTCAGGCCGAACCGATCTTCCACCCGGCTAGGCATGCGAAGTGATACGCCGCTGGCGTTCGACAAGGTCGCGAATGCAGGACATGGAGGCGATGATCATGTAGATCGGCTCCAGATACCCGGCGGCCGCCAGCGTACCGAGCGTGTCGGCATCGAGTGCATGCAGGCGATCGCGGTTGATCGTGTAATACCCCACCAGCCGACTGTGATCTCCATCATCGTGCTGGATGTCCAGCACGAAGGATTCCAGTAGCTGGTTTTGCAACAGCGCTTCGACGAAGGCCGGTGTGTCCTGCACGCCTTCATGCAAGGCCAGCAGCATCGAGTTGACGCGATCGAGGTATTCAGTGGTTCCGCCGTGCTCGCGAAACACGGCCTGGCCAGTTCCAGCCTGGACTCGAGGATGCTCGACATCCACGTGGATCATCGGTTCGCCGTCGGTGATGCCGATCATGAAGGGCTGGCGATCGACGGCCAGCGGCACGTAGTAGGCGTCCCAATGGCTGCCGCTCAGAAAGAGATTCTGCTCTGCCTGCAGACCGAACAGGGCGACCGGCTGGAAGCCGCCCTGCGCATCCTTCTGGAAGACGATGGGATAGTGCGCCTGCACGCTTCGAAATTCAGCCGGAAACGTAAAAGCGCACATGATGTCGTCGCCGTACGCAGCCCCACGTGCGGTTTCGACACGCAGGTCACGATGATCAATATTATTCAGCAGCTCGGGTTTGGTCATGGGCTCGGATCAGATTTTTGGCAGGCCGCGGATCTTGATGTGTTCAATCAGTTCGCGATGCGCAGGAAGAGCCGGCAGCATCCGCCGCACCAGATCGGCGGACTCGCGAAAAAATTCCGAGGCACGACGGTGATCATCGGATGCACGTCCCGAGCGTAGCTGAGGGACAAACCCCATGCCATACAAAATGTAATGGTAGCTGGCCGATGGGAACACTTCATCCGCGCGTATCAAGTGATAGCGCGAGGGCGGCTGGTAGCGCCAGAGCTGCAACAGTTCGCGCAGGGAATCGGGTATCGAGGCGTCGACGCGATGGTCACGCCAATAGTCCGAATCGTCACGACTGGACAGTACGTAGTGCAGCTTCAGGAAGTCCACCACCCGCTGCCAACGGTAGGCGAACGCCTCGTTGTAACGCTGTGCCACCAGATCCATGTGCCGGCGGGTACTTGGCAACTGGTCGGCCAGCGCGGCTGCCCCCAGCTCCACCAGCGCCAGCGACGACGCCTCCAGCGGCTCGACGAAACCGGAGGACATGCCGATGGCAACGCAGTTGCGATGCCACGCCCGGCGGCGGTACCCGGGCTCGAAAGCAAGCCGCAGGGGTGCGCCGAGATCATTGGCGGACGGACCGCCGGATGCCTCGATGTAACGAAACAAATCCGCCTCGGCCTCGGCCTCGCTGGTGTGCGCGCTGGAGTAGACGTGGCCGACGCCGCGCCGCGCTGACAGTCCGATATCCCAGATCCAGCCACTTCGCTGCGCGGTGGATACGGTCTGGCAGGCAATGGGCGTATCGGGTTCAGCGTAGGGCACCTGCACCGCCAGGGCGCGATCGTTGAACAGCACCGAGCGCACATCGACACGCTCCACGCCGAAATGCTTGCCAAGCAACAGCGAGCGCTCGCCCGTGCAGTCGACGAACAGATCGCCCTCCAGGACACCGTGCCCGCGGGTTTGCAGCGAGGCGATGTCGCCGCCCTCGTCCGCGTTCACTGCCAGCATGTGGTCGACCAGGTGGCGCACGCCCAGCCGCTCAACACAGTGCCGACGGAGAAAGTTGCCGAACTTGCCCGCGTCCAGGTGGTAGCCGTAGTTGGCCACCGCCGCGAACTCGGGCGTGGCGAACTGCTTGGGTGCGCGCCCGGCATCACACAGGTGCGGCTGGAAGCTCGCCAGTTCGGCAAACGGAACCTGTGGTGTTTGCTGCCAACCGGCAACCAGGTTGGTATCCAGGAAACCCTGCGGCAGCACGAACGGATGCATGTAGGCATCGCGATCACCGCCATTGCCCCAGCCGACGAATCTGGAGCCCTGCTTGAAGGTGGCGTCGCACTCACGGATGAAGTCCGTCTCGCTCGCGCCGATTCGGCGCAGGGTGTCGCGCATCGTCGGCCACGTACCCTCGCCGACGCCGACGGTCGCAACATCTGGCGACTCGAGAACGGTAATGGATACGTGGCTGCCGGCACCGTGCTCTGCCGCTATCACCGCGGCGGTCAGCCAGCCGGCTGAGCCGCCGCCCACGATGACTATCCGGGTGATGTCTTCCGCCACTTCTCCATTCTCCCGCAACAAGGCAATCCTCACCCATGAAACAAAGCGGGCCGCTCAAGATGAGCGGCCCGCTCCCAAGAGAGCACTGGCCGGACCGGCTGCCAGTGGGCTTGGGTGCTCAGAACTTGTAGGTAGCCCCCAGCATATAGCGAGGCGCACTCTGGGTCAGGTACAGCAACTCATGTTTGTCACGCGCATGAACACGCTGGTACTGATCGGTCACGTTGATGGCGTCCAGTGAGAAGCGGATATGGTCGTTGTACTGATAGCCCACACTCAAATCCACCTGGCCGTAAGGCTCGGTGTATCCGGGGGTGAAATTGCCACCGCCGTCGATGACGCTGGACAGGAACTGGCCACGCCAGTTGTACGCCACTCGGGCCTGCCACGGCCCCTTCTCGTAGAAGGCCACCGCGTTGGCCGAATTGCTCACACCAATCAGTGCGAACTGTTGGCCAATCAGGCTGTTGTCGTATTTGAGGCTTGAACTGACGATGGTGTAGTTCGCGCTGACGCCAAAACCAGTCTCACCAAGCATCTGCTGGATGTTCAATTCCCAGCCGTCAAGCGAGGCGGACTTCTGGTTGGTCGGCTGCTGGATGGCGAAATTGGCCACCGGGTCGCCGGGCTGGCCGACGATGGTGCCGGTGGCA
Organism: Lysobacterales bacterium; assembly: GCA_038215995.1. Lineage (GTDB taxonomy): Bacteria > Pseudomonadota > Gammaproteobacteria > Xanthomonadales > Rhodanobacteraceae > Rhodanobacter. Next base: position 5,900 of record JBBQQL010000107.1, on the reverse strand, counting down.
TTGCCGGTGGAGTCCACGCCAGTCTGCGTCACGCCGGGCTGGCCGTTGTAGGTGGTGAGGATATAGTCGCGGATACAGACCGTGTCGGTCGTCGTGCAGCCGGAAGCCAACGCCGCGTTCCAGTAGGCACCGCCCACGGGAGTGTGCAGGTTGAACGGCGTCTGGTTGACCGAGGTCTGGCCTACGTAGTTGCTGATGAGCTTGCGGAAGAATCCAACCGAGGCAAAGCTGCTCTCGCCGTAGTACCACTCAAAGGAGACATCGAAGTTGCGCGAGTGCAGCGGCTTGAGCGCCGGATTGCCCGAGGCACCGGTGCCGCCATTGATGCGAGCGAGCGTGTTGAGTGTCTGGCCGCCCTGAATCTGGTCATAGGTAGGACGACCGATGGTCTCGCCGTAACTGCCACGCAGAATCATGTCCGGCCTGAGATGAAGGGCCAGGTCCACATTGGGCAGAACGTATTTGTATGAACCGGTTTCACGGGTAAAGCCGCTGCCACTTTGCAGGACCGTGAATTCGTTGGCCGAACCCCAGGAAATGCCGGTTGAAGTCGGCACCAGTGCGGTCGCATAGACGTTGGTTTTCTCGTCACGCACGCCGACCGCGACGTCCAGCGGCATGGACCAGTCGTATGTCTGACTCCACTGCAGATAGGCGTTGGTCGATTTCTCGGTCGTGCGCTGGTCGGTGGTGAATACCGGGGAGGGACTGTAGTCGGACGCGCTGTGCCCGGCGGCGACCCAGGCATCCTGCGCCAGCTGACGCACCTGCGGGAAATTCCAGGTGAAGAAGTTGCTGCTGAAATTGGGGCTGCTGGCGCCAGAGAACTGACCGAAATAGCTGGCCATGTTGGCGGGGGTCCAGACCGAATCGGGGTAGTCCGCCGCGCTGGTCGCGCCGCCCCAGCTATCCAGCTGCACGTTTGAAAAGGCGCTTCGGTTCTTGGCATTGAGCTGGCCGACACCGAAGTCCAGGCGGGAATAATCCTGGAAGGTAAAGTTGCCGCTGAGCTGCAATTGGTCGTTCGTATCCTTCATGTAGCTGTTGCGGAACGACGAACCCGTCACCAGCATCGCCGAAGCCGGGGTTTGCGTCAGACCCGGTGGGAACTGGATGTTCATCACCGGAAACACGCCCGAGTAGTCCACCGTCGTCGTGCCGCGAACGAAGCCGGAGACACCGATCGTGTTGTTGGACCCGTAAGGGCTGTCGGAACCCGCCGTGGCGGTAGAGTGCGCGATGTCGATGCCCAGGTTCAGGGAATCGTTGACCTTCCACGTGGTGTTGAAACCGATCGAACCGTTCTTGTTCTTGGTGGCATAGTCACTGCCGGCCATGGCCACGTCGGAGTTGGCCGGATTGATCGTCTCGGAGTAGATGAGCGGCGCCGATACCGGCCCGCTGGTCCAGGAGCTGGTCGATGGTCCGAAATTGAACCACGCCGACAACTCGTTGCGCAGGGTCTGCACCTTTCGCTCGGAGTAGGTGTAATCGAGGGTGCTGACGACGCCGTCGAACGGCTTGAACTGCAGCACCATCTGACCATTGGTGCGTTCTTCCTGCACCCCGTTGATCGAGTAGTTGATGTTCTGCGGTACCGAATAGATAGAGTTCGGGGCTGGCCGATTGGTGATGTTCTCCGAACCGGGTTGCCCTGGCTGGGGAATCGCGCCCCAGTTGTTCTCGTCACCGTGAAAACTGCGCCAGCCGCTGGTGGTAGCCACCTGACTGAAGCTGGAGTTGCGCTTCATGTAGCTGCCATTGATGGCGAAGCCCCACTTTCCATCCTTGCTGGTCGTGCTGAAGATGCCGGCCGCGTCCGGCGTCCAGTTGCTGCCCTGCATCGACGAGGGAAGGTTGTGATTGGACTGGTCCGTGTCGGCCTTGAGGGTGAAGCTGCCGTGCGTACCCGGGTTATCGAACGGGCGAGCCGTCTTGATGTTGATCGTTGCGCCAATGCCGCCCTCCGGTGTGCTGGCGCGGCTGGTCTTGAAGACCTCGATCGCCGAAATCGCGGAGGACGAGAGATTGGCAAAGTCGAATGCGCGCGAACTGGAGGCGCTGGTGGCGTTGAGGTTCGCCGAAGGCATCTGGCGCCCGTTGAGCAGCACCATGTTGAAGTCGGGGCCTACGCCACGAACGGTTACTCTCGAACCCTCGCCATTGTCACGGTCGATCGACACGCCGGAAATGCGTTGCAGCGACTCCGCCAGGTTGGTGTCCGGGAACTTGCCGATATCTTCCGCGACGATGCCATCGACGACACCCTGCGAATCACGCTTCAAGTTCATTGACGCATCCAGCGAACCGCGAATGCCGGTCACGGTGATGACATTCAGATTGATCGCCTTGGCCGGGGGCTTGGTTTTGCCGGATGCAGCTTGATCAGCCGAGCTGGCTGGCTTGCTGGCTGACTCATCCTGTTGCGGTACAGCCGTCTGGGCGGCGACCACGCCAGACAAGGCCATCAGAACAGCAGACACGACAAACCGCTTCCGCGGCCACTGAGCGAACTGCTTCATGATCAAGACTCCCCTGGAGATTCGCGATGCCAAAAATTACCGCCCGACATGGGCTTGAACTTTTTGCCGTGGTTGCTTTATCGCAGACATTGACAGCGCTGTAATGACGCAGCGCGGCATTTTCTTGCGGCCGAGCGCAACATCACGAAAAGGCGCGCCACAATCGATTCGGCCTTCGCCGGGTTCCGATAACCGTCATCGTCACAGGCCCGATCACGGCCATGAGCTGATCGCGACACAAAGCATGAATACGTATGCAATCGCTGGTTGCTGCATTGCGACGTTCCCTACCATGGATGCTCGATGCCAGCATCGACGATGCTCACGCTTCACACCCAGCCACACAACGTCGCCTGGTAACTGCTCTAGATGCCCAAAACATGAACGCCCCCTCCTTCTCATCGCAAGAAACCAGACCGTGCTGAGCCTGCGGGCGACAGGCCCATCTACCTTGCGCATGCGCGAGCCGACTTCCCTCGGCTGAGCGGCATCCTGGTCGCCGGAGCCTGCAAATCGCCCTATTGAAAAATCAAACAAGACACAAGGAAATACGATGGCAAAGAACCTCGCCGCAGGATGCTTGCTGGCCATGGCTGCAAGCACGGCCCACGCCGCATCGCCCGCGGTCTTTGTCGGCACTGATGCGCCGATGGCCTCCAACGCGATCTACTTCGTGATGACCGACCGCTTCGTCAACGGCGACACGTCCAACGACCATCGCCACCAGGGCGGCGCGCACCCCACCTGGGACATCCCGGTGCCGGGCGCACCGAAGGGCGAGAGCGCCAACATCGGCTACCTCGGCGGCGACTTCAAGGGTGTGCTGGACAACGCCGGCTACATCAAGGGCATGGGCTTCGGCGCGGTATGGATCACCCCGATCATCGACAACCCCGATCAGGCCTTCACCGGCGGCGACCCGGTGAGCTGGGGCTCCAAGTTCACCGACCGCGGCAAGACCGGCTTCCACGGCTACTGGGGCATCAACTTCTACAAGGTCGACGAACACCTGCCCAGCAAGGGCCTGGACTACCGCCAGTTCACCGCCGGGATGCACGCCGACGGGCTCAAGGTGGTGCAGGACATCGTGGTCAACCATGGATCGCCCGCCTTCACCATGCCGGTGCGCCAGCCGCAGTTCGGGCAGATCTTCGACAAGAGCGGCAAGCTGATCGCCGACGAGCAGAACCTTGCGCCGTACCAGCTCGACCCCGTGCGCAACCCGCTGCACCGCTTCTATCACGCCTATGACGATCTGGTGCAGCTGTCCAACAACGACGACCAGAGCCCGCTGGTGCTGAACTACATGGTCGGCGCCTACGAGCAGTGGATCGATGAAGGCAGCGACGCGTTCCGCATCGACACCATCAGCCACATGTCGACCACGTTCTGGAAGCAGTTCAGCGCGCGCATCCGGGCCAAACATCCGGGATTCTTCATGTATGGCGAAGCGTTCGATTACAGCCCGGACAACATTGGCAAGTTCACCTGGCCGCAAAACGGCGCCATCAGCGTGCTCGATTTTCCGCTGCGCGGGCGCACCGCCGAAGTGTTCGAGCACCCCGACAGCGACTACGCCCAGATGCTGGACCGGCTCTACCTCACCAACGGGCCCTACCAGAACCCCTACGAGCTGGTGACCTTCTACGACAACCACGACATGGCGCGACTGGACGCCAGCGACAACGGCTTCATCGATGCCAACAACTGGCTGTTCACCGCGCGCGGCATCCCGGCGATCTATTACGGCTCGGAAACCGGCTTCGAACGCGGCAAGGCGGAGCATGAAGGCAACCGCAACTACTTCGGCCAGCAACGCATCGACAACGCCCCGAAGAGCCCGATCTATCAGCAACTCAAGCGCATCGCCACGCTGCGCGAACACACCCCGGCGCTGCAGCGCGGGCTGATGCTGCCGATCCGTTTCGCCGGTCAGCAGGCGTCTTTCTATCGGGTGTACCAAAAGGGCGACATCCACCAGATCGCGCTGGTGCTGCTGAACAAGGGCGACCAGCCGGCCGCATTCAAGGTGAACGACAGACTCCAGGCCGGCACATGGAAGCCGGCTCTCGGCGGTACACCGGTCGACGTGCCGCCGAATGGCAGCCTCAAGGCGGCGGTGGCAGCTCACGACGTACAGGTCTATCTGCTCGATGCCACGGCCAGCCAGCCCGACCTGGTCGCCGACCTGACCCGTTCGATGCAGGAGCGCGGGCACCCCGCTCACTGACGAGCGTCATACTGCGGCCAGGAGTTCAACATGGGTCTGAAGATCATCGGCGCCGGCGTCATCGTGGAGCCGGCCGTGATCGCGACGAGTGGCCTGGCCGATCAACCCACGTCGTCGTCATGACCAAAAGCAAGATGCCGTTGGTAAGCACGACCGGTATCCGGTCCGCCCCATGCACCTTGTCGCCGACCTGATGGAGCCCGGATGGAAACCACCCACCTGCTGATCCGCCCATTCACCATCAACGATGCCGAGGACTACTGGCCGCTGGTGCGGCTGCCGGACGTGATCCGATACACCGGTGAGCAACCGCAACAGACGCTGGAAGCCGTACGCGAGATTCTGCTCACTCATCCATTGCGCGACTATGCCGTGCACGGGTTCGGACGCATGGCCTGCATCGAGAAGATCAGCGGACGGCTGGTGGGTTTTTGCGGTCTCAAATACCTGGATGACCTGCAGGAAGTCGACATCGGCTACCGCTTCCTGCCCGACTGCTGGGGCAGGGGCTACGCCACCGAAAGCTCCCGCGCCATCATCGATGATGGCGCTCGCAGGCACGGCCTGAGCCGGCTGATCGGGTTGGTGCTGCCGGCCAACGCCGCCTCGGCGCGGGTTCTCGGCAAGCTCGGCCTGGGCTTCGAACGCAAGGTGCGGCTGCACGATTTCGACGACGAACTCGACCTGTATTCGGTCGTACTGGAAAGGGCCAGGAACGGCTGAAGCAGAACGAGCCGAGCGCCGTCGGCTCGTTCTGCCGCGCATGCCATCAGATGACTGAACGCACCACCCCGCCATCCACCCGCATCGCCGCGCCGGTGGTTGCCGAGGCCTGCTCCGAGGCGAGGTATACGGCGAGATTGGCCACTTCCTCCACCGTCGCCAGGCGCTTGATCAACGAACTGGGGCGTTCGGTGGCAATGAACTCCTGCTCCACTTGTGCTGCCGGCACGCCACGGCCTGCCGCGATCTTTCCCATGAACTCGTTGACGCCTTCGGAGCGGGTTGGCCCGGGCAGGATCGCGTTCACGGTGACGCCGGTGCCGGCGAGCGTCTCGGCCAGGCCACGCGATACCGCGAGTTGTGCCGTCTTGGTCATGCCGTAGTGAACCATCTCGACCGGAATCTGCACGCCGGATTCACTCGAC
>JBBQQL010000106.1:0-14961 GCA_038215995.1 Lysobacterales bacterium | reverse complement strand
TCATGTTGCTCGGCAAATGCAGGGTGGTCGGGTCCACGAAGGACTTGAATCCAGCGAGTTTGATCGTGCTCAGGCGCATGCGGTCATCAATGGGTCATCGGTAAACGCCCGTGATTCGGGCGACAGGTCACTGTGCCAAACACGGGGCACGGCTGCAATGCGTTTCACTGCAATATTTTACTTTAGAAAAAGTCTATATCTTATTGTTATTTATATTTATTCATTCGACGCGGCGTCGATCGACAGGGCGTGGATGCCGTTATCCATCAGTCCGTCTAGCGCCGCATAGATCATGCGGTGGCGTTTGATCGGCACACAGCCGGCAAACGCGGCGCTGACGATGTGTACATGAAAATGTCCCCTGCCCTCGCCCGCATGGCCGGCATGCTTGTGGCCTTCGTCCAGCACCTCCAGTTCGGTCGGCGCAAAGGCCGACTGCAAACGCTGGCGGATCTGCTCGATGACGGGCATGACCGTATTCAACCTGCGGGCAGCGTCTTGCGGAAAGGGCGCACGCTCACGTCGGCATAGACGCCGGCGTCGACATAGGGATCAGCCCTGGCCCAGCTTTCGGCAGCAGCCTGGTTCGGAAACTCGGCAATGATCAGGCTGCCGCTGAAGCCGGCTGCGCCCGGATCTTCCAAATCGATCGCCGGGAACGGACCGGCAAGCAGCAGCCGGCCATCGTCATGCATCTGCTGCAGGCGCGCGAGATGTGGCGGGCGCGCGGCTTTGCGCGCTTCCAGCGAATCGGGGACGTCGTTGGCAATGATGGCAAACCACATGATGCAGGCTCCGGGCTTTCGAAAGCCGCCAGTTTAACGCAGGCCCAGGCTCAGCCGGGCCGCGCTGCGGCAGCCAGTTGGGCGGTGTCGACCCGAACGAAGATCGAGTCGCCCAGCGCGGTGAGCACGTCACCGGCGTACACCTCGCACAGCACACGGGTCTTGCGGCCCAGCTCGCCCTCGACCCGCGCTTTCAGCGTCAGCGCTACGCCCATCGGGGTGGGCTTGAGAAACTTGATGCCGAGGCTGCCGGTGACGCAGTCGATACGCGGTGTGCTGTCCGGAGTGCGGTCTTCGGCGCGATAGTGATAGGCCATTGCGGTCCAGTTGCAATGGCAGTCGACCAGCATCGCGATCAGGCCGCCATAGACCAGGCCCGGCCAGCCGCTGAAGTCGGCGTCGGGCGTGTGCACGGAAACCACGTGGACATCGTCCTCGTGCCAATAGCTTTTGACATGCAAACCGTGCGGATGAGCACTGCCGCAGCCGTAGCAAATGCCATCGGGGGCCGCCAGGTCCTGCAGCGCGGTACTCGTCACGGCTCAGGCCTCAGGGCGCATATAGGGGAACAGCAGCACGTCGCGGATCGAGGCCGAGTCGGTCAGCAGCATCACCAGCCGGTCGATGCCGATGCCGAGGCCGCCGGTGGGCGGCAGGCCGACTTCCAGCGCGCGGATGTAATCCGCATCGAAATGCATGGCCTCATCGTCGCCGGCGTCCTTGGCATCGACCTGAGCCTGGAAGCGCGCCGCCTGATCCTCCGGATCGTTCAGTTCGGAGAAGCCGTTGGCGATCTCCTTGCCGTTGACGAACAACTCGAAGCGGTCGGTGATGCCCTTGTCCGTATCGTTCTCGCGCGCCAGCGGCGACACCTCGACCGGATGATCGGTGATGAAGGTTGGCTGGATCAGGGTGTGCTCGACGGTATGCTCGAAGATCTCAAGCAAGAGCTTGCCCCAGCCGTAACCCGGCTTGACCTGCGTACCCAGACGTTTGGCATGCGCCGCCATGGCCTCGCGGTCGCGCAGCTCCTCGCGCTTGATCTCGGGGTTGTGCTCCAGCACTGCCTCGTCCATGCGCCAGCGCCGGAACGCCGGGCCGACGTCGATATCAGCGCCATCCCACTGCAGTTGCGTGGTGCCCAGTACATGGGCAGCGGTATCGCGAATCACGCTCTCGGTGAGGTCCATGATCTCGTGGTATGTGGCGTAGGCCTGGTACAGCTCGAGCAGGGTGAACTCGGGGTTGTGCCGGGTCGACACGCCCTCATTGCGGAAATTGCGGTTGATCTCGTAGACACGGTCGAAGCCGCCCACCACCAGCCGCTTAAGGTACAGCTCCGGTGCCACGCGCAGGTACAGCTCCAGATCCAGCGCGTTATGGTGGGTGACAAACGGCTTGGCCGTGGCGCCGCCGGGGATGATGTGCATCATCGGCGTCTCCACTTCCATGAAGCGGCGATCCGGCGCTTCCAGCCACTGGCGCATGTAGCCGATGATCTGCGAGCGCTGCATGAAGGTGCGGCGCGCTTCTTCGGTGACGATCAGGTCGACGTAGCGCTGGCGGTAGCGCTGCTCCACATTGGCCAGGCCATGAAACTTGTCCGGCAGCGGGCGCAGGCTCTTGGTCAGCAGGCGCAGGGCATCCACCCGCACCGACAGCTCGCCGGTCTTGGTGCGCATCAGCACACCTCCGGCACCCACGATATCGCCGACATCCCAGCCCTTGAACGCCTCATAGGCGTCGCCCAGGGTGCCTTGATGGATGAACAACTGGATGCGGCCGCTGAAATCCTGCATCTGCACAAAGCTGACCTTGCCCTGCACCCGTTTCAGCACGATGCGGCCGGCCACCTTTACCCGGCGCGCGGCGGCCTCGATGACTTCGGCCGTGGTCACCTCCTTGTCGGCGAACTCAGCCTGCAGGTCGCCCACGAAGCTGTCCACCTTGAAATCGTTTGGAAACGCGATGCCCTGCCCGCGCAGCACGTTGAGCTTCTCGCGTCGTTCGGCGATCAGCTTGTTCTCGTCGACGGGCGCAGTATCGGTCGGTTCACTCATGATGGATTCCGTTGTTACCGGCACCTCGTCAAGTGACGGGCCCGGCTTTCAGGGTTTGTGGCGGGAGCGCCAGACGGCGAAGGAGAAGCTCAGTGCCCTTTGCCGAACACGTCCTTGGCCGCGTGTTTGGTGGCATCCCAGCCCTCGCGCGCACCGTGGCCGACGGCGATACCTGCTTTCTTCGCGCCGTGCCCAATGCCGATGCCGGCCTCCTTCGCGCCATGGCCGATATTCACGGCGACGTGTCTGGTTTCGTGCCCTATATCACGTGTGCCGTGGCCGATATCTTTTCCGGCCGCCTTCGCATCGTGCTTGATGTCCTGGCTGGCGGAGCCTTGCTGAGCGATGGCGGCACCAGCAAATGTCGCAAGTACGGCGCACGCGACGAGGATTCCGGAGATATTTCCACGGTTCATGCTGGTATCCCTCTTGGAAGCTTGGGCGAGTTGGAGGCGATGGCGATCAAGCGTCGGTCCGTTTCGAGCCGGCCTCGAGGCCCGACTTCAGACTGGCCTCGATGAATTCATCGATATCGCCATCGAGCACCTTCTGCGTATCGGTACGCTCGATGCCAGTGCGCAGATCCTTGATACGGCTCTGGTCCAGCACGTAATTGCGGATCTGGCTACCCCAGCCGATGTCTGACTTGGTCGCTTCCAGCGCATCGCGCTCGACATTGCGCTTCTGCACTTCCAGCTCGTACAGCTTGGCGGCCAGCATCTTCATCGCGGTGGCGCGGTTGGCGTGCTGGCTGCGGCCAGTCTGGCAGGCCACTACGGTATTGGTCGGGATGTGCGTGATGCGCACCGCCGACTCGGTCTTGTTGACGTGCTGGCCGCCAGCGCCGGAGGAGCGGTACACGTCCGTACGCAGGTCGGCCGGGTTGATATCGATCTCGATATCGTCGTCGACTTCCGGCGATACGAACACCGAGGTGAAGCTGGTATGGCGCCGGTTGTCGGAGTCAAACGGGCTCTTGCGCACCAGTCGGTGCACACCGATTTCGGTCTTCAGCCAGCCGTAGGCATAGTCGCCCTCGACCCGGAACGTGGCGGACTTGATGCCGGCCACATCGCCGCCGGACACTTCCATCAGTTCGGTCTGCCAGCCGCGCGACTCGCACCAGCGCAGGTACATGCGCAGCAGCATCTCGGCCCAGTCCTGCGCCTCGGTACCGCCAGCGCCAGCCTGGATATCGACGAACGCGTTCATCGCATCCATCTTGCCGGAGAACATGCGCTGAAATTCGAGCTTGCCGACCTGGGCCTCAAGCTTGACCAGGTCGTCGATCACCGACTGTGCGGTGTCGTCGTCGCTGTCAGCCATCGCCATGTCCAGCAACTCGCTGGCATCGGTCAAACTCGCCACGAGCGTGTCGATGCCGTTGACGATGGTGTGCAGGCGGGCGCGTTCGCGGCCAAGTTCCTGCGCGCGGGCCGGGTCATCCCATACGGTGGGGCTCTCCAGTTCGCGGCTTACTTCTTCCAGACGTTCGCTTTTGATGGCGTAGTCAAAGATACCCCCTAAGCGACTCGACCCGGCCCCGAAGGTCCGCGATCTGCGCCAGGATCGGATTGGTCTCGATCATGTGGTCATTAACGTGAAGGACGAAGCCTGCAAGAATAGCAGAGGAAGGTAGCTGGCCGCCGAGGAGGTCTCGGGGAGGAACCCGAGGCGAGGCGCGTCGAACGCCACGTTCCCGGCAGGCCCCTGACCAACGACAATCGCGCCCCACTCCCTTGCCGAGCCCTGATGCCATCGATACCTCCGCAGCATGATCCGGCCAGGCCGCCAGTGCCGATCAGCCTGGCGCAGGCCAGCCGGGTATGGGCACGGATCGGCTGGCTGAGCTTCGGGGGTCCCGCCGGGCAGATTGCGCTGATGCACCGTGAGCTGGTGGAGCGGCGACGCTGGATCAGTGAGTCTCGATTCCTGCATGCGCTGAACTACTGCATGCTGTTGCCGGGCCCCGAAGCAACCCAGTTGGCCATCTATATGGGCTGGCTGATGCATCGGACACGCGGTGGACTGATCGCCGGCCTGCTGTTCGTGCTGCCCGGCGTGATCGTGCTGTTCGGGCTGAGCGCGTTGTATGCCTCGGTGGGCCAGTTGCCGATGGTGCTGGCGATCTTCTTCGGGCTGAAAGCCGCCGTGCTGGCCGTGGTGGTTGAGGCGGTATGGCGAATAGCGCATCGCGCACTCAAAGGCCGCTTTCATGTAGCAGTTGCGGTGGCTGCCTTCCTCGGCATTCATGTGTTCGGGCTGCCGTTTCCATGGATTGTGGCGGGCGCAGCCGGGCTCGGCTTTGCGGCACACCTCGGGCGGCCGCAAGGTGCCACGGAATCTGTAGTGGAGGTACCGACGGGCGATAACTATCTGATCGACCAGATGCTGTTGCGCGGTGAGTTGACCCACCTGGAGCCCTCGTGGGCACGCAGTTGGCGGGTGGCTTTGGTCGGCGTGACGCTATGGATGACGCCTGTATTGCTGGCGATAGCGTGGTGGGGGCGGCACAGCGTCATTGCGCGCGAAGGCAGCTTTTTCAGCGAAGTCGCCGTGGTCACCTTCGGTGGCGCGTACGCGGTGCTGGCTTTCATCAGCCAGCGCGTCGTGACCGGCTACGGATGGCTGTCGCCAGGGCAGATGCTCGACGGACTCGCCTTGGCGGAGACCACGCCGGGGCCACTGATCATGGTGGTGCAATTCGTGGCATTCATGGCGGCGTTTCAGCATCAGGCCGGCATGTCGCCCTGGCTTGCCGGGATCACGGGCTCGCTGCTGACCGTATGGGTAACCTTTGTGCCGTGCTTCCTGTGGGTCTTTCTCGGTGGTCCATACGTTGAGGCTTTGCGTGGCAATCGCGGCCTGCATGCGGCGTTGAGCGCGGTCACGGCGGCCGTGGTCGGCGTGATCCTGAACCTGTCGATCTGGTTTGCCGAGCACACGATTTTCAGCCAGGTACAGCGATATCACGCCGGGCCGATCCAAATCGATCTGCCGCAACTGGCGTCGGTGAACTCCGCGGCACTGTTGCTCGCCGCAGCGGCCATGCTGGCGATGTTCCGCTTCAAGATCGGGATGGCCTGGACGCTGGGGCTTTGCGCTGCCGTCAGCGTCCTGATTCACCTCCTGGCCGTCTAAATGGCGTTGGCGTGCACTCCCTTCACCGCGCGGCCTGACGGGTCCGCTGCGTTGGCGAACGCCGGATCCCAGGCCAGCGCCGCCGGCGAGGAACAGGCGATCGACTTGCCGCCCGGCACCGTCGCCGCGCAGGCTTCGCCGGGGAAATGCTGTTCGAAGATGCGCCGGTAGAAATATGCTTCCTTGGTTGCTGGCGTGTTGAACGGGTAACGCGCGGCCGCGGCGGCGAATTCGCGGTCGGTGACCTGCTGCTCGGCATGCGCTTTCAGACCATCGATCCAGCCATAGCCCACGCCGTCGCTGAATTGCTCTTTCTGGCGCCACAGGATGGAGTCAGGCAGCGCACCTTCGAAGGCCTCGCGCAGCACCGCCTTCTCGATTCGCCCCTTGCCGGCCATCTTGTATTTCGCGTCCATGCTCATTGCCACGTCGATGAACTCCAGGTCGAGGAACGGCACGCGTGCCTCCACGCCCCAGGCCATCATCGCCTTGTTCGCGCGCAGGCAGTCATAGCTGTGCAGCGCGTCCAGCTTGCGCACGGTTTCCTCGTGGAAGGCCTCGGCCGACGGTGCCTTGTGGAAGTACAGGTAGCCGCCGAACAGCTCATCCGAGCCCTCACCGGACAGCACCATCTTCACGCCCATTGCCTTGATGCGGCGCGCCAGCAGGTACATCGGGGTGGCGGCACGGATGGTGGTGACGTCGTAGGTCTCGATATGCCGGATCACTTCGGGCAGCGCGTCCAGCCCCTCCGAGAAGGTATAGACGAAACCGTGATGCACGGTGCCCAGCGCCTTGGCGGCGATCTCGGCAGCGGCCAGATCCGGTGAACCGTCGAGCCCGATCGCAAACGAGTGCAGGCGCGGCCACCAGGCCTCACTGCGATCGTCATCCTCTACCCGTTCGCGGGCGAACTGGGCGGCGCAGGCGGCGACCAGGGAGGAGTCCAGGCCACCGGAAAGCAGCACGCCATAGGGCACGTCGGTCATCAACTGGCGATGTACGGCCTCTTCAAACGCCTGGCGCAAGGCGGGTGCTGCGACTTCGTGGCCGCGGGTGTGCTCGTACTCGCGCCAGGGCTTGCGGTAGTAACGCTGGAGCTTGCCGGTGGCGCTGTCATAGACGTGGCCGGGCGGGAATACGGTGACGTCGGCACAGATGCCGACCAGCGCCTTCATTTCCGAAGCGACGCACAGGCGCCCTTCCTGGTCATGACCCCAGTACAGCGGGCACACCCCGAGCGGATCGCGGGCGATGATGTAGCGCATCGCTTCACCGTCCCACAACGCAAACGCGAAGATGCCATTGAGCTTGTTGACGAAATCCGCAGGATTCTCGCGGTACAGCGCGTTGATCACCTCGCAGTCGGAGCCGGTAGTGAAGTCGTAATCGCTGCTGGCGCGCAATTCACGATGGTTGTAGATCTCGCCATTCACCGCCAATGCCAGGGCGCCGTCACGTGAACGCAGCGGTTGTGAACCGCTGGCCGGGTCAACGATGGCCAGGCGCTCATGCACCAGAATCACGCCGGTATCGACAAAGACGCCGCTCCAGTCCGGTCCGCGGTGACGCTGGCGTTGTGAAAGTTCCAGCGCCTGCCGGCGCAAGGCGACCAGATCGTCGCCCGGCTGCAGATCGAATATTCCGAAAATCGAACACATGGTGCGGTCCTCTGGGTAGGTCTTGGCTTGGTTGAATTTCCGGTCATCGATGGCCGGCTTTGCTGCTGGTGAGCGGATTCTCGGAAGACAAAAAGCAGAAGGCCCGCACTGGGCGGGCCTTCTTCGCGTGGTTTCGTGGAGACTTGTAGCTACGCGCAGGCCCGCCAGAGATTGGCGTTATTCATCGCGCGATTATTATTGACCGCCGGCACAAGACCCCGCGCGGCAGGCGCGGCGGGGTTTTTCAGGCGGGTAATGATGGAATGCATGGCTGAACTTGAACAGATCACGGTGGCGTTGGCAAGCGGTTTTTTGGACCCGTCTCGCCAACGCCAAGTGGTCAGTCCTGGGCGAGCCAGTGCTTGGCCTCGGCCAGCTCCGCATTGTTGAACAGCCGGAACTTGGCCGGCACCGCAAAGCCGAACGCCGTGGCAGCAGTTCGCAGCCACGGCACATCAGTGACCAGGGCAATGCGCTCCCAGCTGCTGAAATGACGCATACCCAGCTTGGCGTCGTCCCACATCGCGCCAGGATCGAAACCGGTGAAATCCTCGGCGGTCACGTACAGCATGCGCAACTTGCGATTGAGTGCAAAGGCTGCCTCGACATCCGGCACGATGATGGTTTCGTAGTCTGCCGACGTCACCTGGCCGTGGGCGCGAAAGCCCACGGTGCCCGCCGGTAGTCCCTGAATTTGTGCGATCACGATGACTCTCCTTCGGTTGGCCTGATGAGAGTGTGGATCATCGGGCGTGAAAGGATTTTGATCACGATCAAGCAGGCTCGATATGGCGCAGCAGCAAGCGCGGTGTTTCACGACCTTGCCAGTCGTTGATGGTCAGCTCGTAGGCGGCGCGCAGCCGGACCGGTGGTGGCTGGCCGTGGTAGGCGTTGAACATCACCGCGTCATGCAAGCTACCGTCGCGCGGATCGCGCAACTGCAGTCGCAGGTGCTTCTCACCCATCACCTTCCAGCTGGCGCAGTCGAACAGGTTGTCAAACAGCGGCTCCGGAAAGGCCTGCCCCCACGGACCGGCCTGGCGCAGCTGCCGTGCCAGCGCCAGCGACGCGCAGCCTGCTGGCAGCTCGCCGTCGGTATACAGCACCGCTTGCAGGCGCTCCGGTTCGATCATTTCTCGTGCGATGGCATCGAAAGCGGCAGCGAAGCGCTCGTAGTCTGATCGTTTCAGGCTCAACCCTGCCGCCATGGCGTGCCCGCCGAATCGCTCGATCAGCCCCGGTTGGCGCGCGTCGATGGCGGCCAGCGCGTCGCGGATATGGAAGCCGCCGATCGAGCGCGCCGAGCCACGCAGGCTGTCCGGCTCGTCGTCGCTGGCAGGGGCGAACGCAATCACCGGGCGGTGCAGCCGATCCTTCAGCTTGGAGGCCACCAGCCCGATCACGCCGGCGTGCCACGACGGCTCGAACAAGGCTACGCCGATCGCGCTGATATCGGTCAGGCCGACCACCATCTGCTCGGCTTCGGCCACCATCGAGGCCTGCAGGTCGCGACGCTCCATGTTGATTGCACTGAGCTGCTCGGCGTAACGACGGGCCTGGGCGACGTCGTCGGTGAGCAGGCACTCCACCCCCAGCCGCATGTCCTCCAGCCGACCGGCCGCGTTCAGTCGCGGGCCCACGGCAAAGCCCAGATCGCTGGAACAAAGCGTGACCAGGCTTCGCTTTCCGGATTCCACCAGGGCGGTGATGCCGGCGCAGGCGCGCCCGCTGCGGATGCGCTGCAAGCCCGCCTCCACCAGCACGCGGTTATTGAAATCCAGCGGCACCAGATCGGCCACCGTGCCCAGCGCGACCAGATCGAGCAAGCTCGCCAGATCAGGCTTTTTCGTGCCGAAAGCACCCTGTTCGTGCATCTTGGCGCGCAGAGCCAGCAACAAGTAGAACATGACGCCGACGCCGGCCAGCATCTTGCTCGGAAACGGGTCGCCGAACAGATTCGGATTGACCATGGCATCGCAGGCCGGCAACTGCTCACCGGGCAGGTGATGGTCGGTCACGATGACCCGTATGCCCCGTGCGCGGGCCGCTTCGACGCCGGCCACGCTGGCCACGCCGTTGTCGACGGTGACGATCAATTGCGGCGTGGGTTGCAGTGACTCGACCAGCGCCGGACTCAGGCCGTAGCCGTGTACAAATCGATTGGGAATGGCATAGCTCACCCGCCGTGCACCCAGCATCCGCAAGCCGCGTACCGCCACTGCGGTACCGGTGGCGCCATCGCAGTCATAGTCGCCCGCGATCAGGATCGTCCAGTCCTCGCCAATCGCCTGAACCAGCAGCTCGACCGCCTGCGCCATGCCGCCCAGTGTCTGCGGCGACAGCATGTGTGCGAGGCGATGATCGGCCTGCGCCGGTGTGAGAACGCTGCGAGCGGCATAGATCTGTTGCAGCACCGGATGCACCGCGGCGGGCCAGCCGCTGGGTACGCCCCTGCTCTCGCGGCGCTGCAACTGCAGAGTGTTCAATGCCCTGCCCCGCGCCAGAACCGCCAGCGGTGCCACGGCTTGTGCAACCAGCGTTCGCCGCTGCTGAAATGCAGCAGCACGGGCCACTGCCCCAGCAGGGGCTGCAGCATTGGCCACCAGCGTTCTGCCACTTCGTGGGCGGGCAGATCCTGCAGGTCGATCAGCCAGCCGGTGCGAGCGGAGACCACGGTGTCGGTGGTGCGCTCAAGATGTACACGGTCGGCACCGGCGGCCAGGGCGCTCAACAGCAGATCGTCGCTGATCACGCCGCGCAGAGGGCTGCGTATCGATTTCGGCAGTCGGCCGCCACCCCACAACCAGAGGCTGTTGATCGGCGGCAAGCCGCGCTCGCGTCGCAGTGTGTTCAGCGGATGCTGGTGCAGCAGCACCTGGATGTCGTTGAGC
Source organism: Lysobacterales bacterium (assembly GCA_038215995.1). Classification (GTDB taxonomy): domain Bacteria; phylum Pseudomonadota; class Gammaproteobacteria; order Xanthomonadales; family Rhodanobacteraceae; genus Rhodanobacter. Next base: position 4,423 of record JBBQQL010000106.1, on the reverse strand, counting down.
AGGACGCGCCAGCGCCGCCCTTCCGCACCGGCGGGAAGATGTTGGGATAAATCCTCGCCCAACGCCTGCTCGGGTGCGGCGAATTGCGGCAGGGCCAGATCGCGTGGCAATTGCACATGCCATCGATCCGGGGTGGAGACCAGCAGCCGCATGCCAGCCTCCTCGAAAAAGGGCTGCAAGGCCTCGGCCAGGGTTTGCGCCTCATCCATCTGCAACTGCAACCGACCGCAGGCCAGCAGGCGCGCACCGGTCAGATCCGGCTGCACCCACGCCGGGTCGGCGGACAACCAGACGGTATCCGCGGCGTCGCCGGCAAGAAACTCGCGGGTGATCGCGGCCGCGGGCAGCCGCTGATCCACACCTGCAAAATATTCACCCAGTCCGTCGAGATAACCCGAGGGGCCATCACTGAGGCGGTCAGCACGCGCCAGCCATGCCCGCAGTGGATGATCCGGTCCGACCTGGGTCAGCGTCGGCAGCCACAGATGCAGAGTTTGCTCTGGCTGATTGCCCACGCTGGACCTCAGGCTTCCAGTTGCTCGACCAGTTGCAGCCATTCCGTCTCCAGCGCTTCCTTCTCGCGGCGCAGTTCGGTCTGACGCTGGCCCAACTGCATCATGTCCTGGTTGGGGCCGTTGTATGTGGCCGGATCGGCGAGCCGAATCTCTAACGCGGCCAGCTCGGTGTCGATCGTGGCGGTACGGGTTTCAATCCGCTTCACGCGCTGGCGTGCGGTTTTTTCCTGCTCACGCTGGGCGCTGGTTTGGCGACGTCGATCTTCAGGTGAAGTGTCCGGCTTCGTCGCGACTACGGGTGTTGCCGCAGCGACGACGGCTTTGGCCGCCTTCTTGTTCGCTGAGCCGCGCGTTTTCAGCCAGCGTGCGTAGTCGTCGAGGTCGCCGTCGAAGCTTTCGACGACGCCATCGGCCACGCGCCAGAAGCTGTCGCAGACCATGCCGAGCAGGTGGCGATCATGCGAGACCAGCACCAGCGCACCGTCAAAATCGGCCAGCGCGTCGGCCAGGGCTTCGCGCATGTCCAGATCAAGATGGTTGGTCGGCTCATCCAGCAGCAGCAGGTTGGGCTTGTCCCAGGCGATCAGCGCCAACGCCAGCCGCGCGCGCTCGCCACCGGAGAAACCATCGACCGACTCGAAGGCACGGTCACCGGCAAAATTCCAGGTGCCGAGGAAGTCGCGCATCGCCTGCGTTGGCACACCGGGTGCCTTGTCCATCAGGTGTTCGAGCGCGCTGGCGCCGGCGCGCAGGCTTTCCACCGTGTGCTGGGCGAAGTAGCCGATCTTCAGATCCTTGTGCGACTTGCGCTCACCGGTGAACGGTTCGAGCTCGCCCACCAGGGTCTTGACCAGGGTGGATTTGCCGGCGCCGTTCGGGCCGAGCAAGCCAATCCGCTGCCCCGCTTCGAGGCTGAAGCGCACATCGGAGAGAATGATGTGTACCGCCTCGCCATCCTTCTCATGGCTGGCGGGGTCGAGCAGGTAGCCGGCGGTGATGTCTTCCAGCTGCAACATGGAGTCGGGCACGCGTGCCGGCTTGGCAAACTCGAAATTGAAGCCGCGCTCGGCACGCACCGCTTCGGTACCGGCCAGCTTTTCCAGCCGCTTCATGCGCGACTGCGCCTGTTTGGCCTTGGTCGCCTTGGCCTTGAAGCGATCGATGAATGACTGCAGATGCGCCCGCTCCGCCTGCTCGCGTTCGTGCGAAATCTGCTGCTGGCGCAACTGTTCGGCGCGCAGGCGCTCGAAGGCACTGTAGTTGCCGGTGTAAAGCTTGGCCTTGCCGTCGTTGAGGTGCAGTGTGTGGGTGATCACGCCATCGAGGAATTCGCGGTCATGCGAGATGATCAGCAAGGTGCCCTGATAACGGCGCAGCCATTCTTCAAGCCACAGCACGGCATCGAGATCGAGATGGTTGGTGGGCTCATCCAGCAGCAGCAGGTCCGATGGGCACATCAGTGCCCGCGCCAGGTTCAGCCTTCCACGCCAGCCGCCGGAAAACTCCTGCACGGCGCGCTCGTGGGTTTCCGGCGAAAAGCCCAGGCCGTGCATCAGCTTGCCAGCGCGCGCACGACCGTCGTAACCGTGCAACTCCTCAATGCGCTGATGTGCCTTGGCCATCGCTTCCATGTCACCGAGTTCGCCGGCCTCGACCTCGGCACGCAAGGCCTCGGCCAGTTCCTCGTCGCCGCCCAGCACATAGTCGATCGCCGCGTCCGGCAACGCCGGCGTTTCCTGATCGACCGAGGCCAGCCGCAGCTTGGCTGGCATGTCCAGCTCACCGGAGTCGCTTTCCAGCTTGCCTTGCAAGGCGGCGAACAGGCTGGATTTGCCGCAGCCGTTGCGGCCGATCACACCCAGTCGCCAACCACTCTGGATCACCAGATCGATGTCGGAAAGCAGCAGTCGCGTGCCGCGGCGCAAGGCAAAATGTCGAAACGAAATCATGAAAAACCGTATCCAGACCGGGCAGGCTCACGCCCGCAGCCGCCCATGATAGCGTCGATACGGCTATTCTCGACCAATCAGCCGTGGATGTCGGTGCGACGGCTGAATGCCGAACCCATCGCAATCAACGCAGTCCAACATGGCGTAGCCTTGGTAGTTCTGCTACAACGACGCCGCATACAGTCTTGTCTGGAGAGGGGAGCCATGGTCAAGTTCACAAGCAGTCTTTCGATCGTCGCCGTGATGGTCGCCGTCGCCGGTTTTGGCGTCTCGCAGCCAGTTCATGCGGCGCAGTCCAGCAAAGGCGACAGCCTGCTGATCCACCGGGTGCAGCAGGAAAAGTCCATGAACCTGCCCCGTCGCGGGCTGACCATGAGCCAGGTGGAAAAAAAGTGGGGTGCTCCGCAGCGAAAGCTGTCGCCACGCGGCGGAGACAGCAAGAAGCATCCGAAGATCAATCGCTGGGAATACCCGAATTTCATCGTGTATTTCGAACACAGTCACGTGATTCACTCGGTGCTCAATACACCGGCCGGCAACAACACGAACCCGTCCGCCGCACACTGATCCCTGGTGAATTCTGACGCGGCCCGTGGCGACACGGGCCGCGTTTGCTTGTCTGCTGCCGGCACGTCGTACAATCGCGGCCTTACTCCGCCGCAGAGCCCCAGCATGACCAACTCTCCTTTGCGCCTCCCGGCGGAATGGGAACCGCAGGCCGCGGTGCTCATCGCGTGGCCGCATGCCGATACTGACTGGGCCGAGCGCCTGACTTCGGTGGAAACCACGTACGTGGCACTGGCCGCTGCCGTGACCCGCTTCCAGAAGCTGGTGGTGGTCGTGCCCGACGACGCCCTGCGCGAACACGTGGGCGCGCTGTTGCAGGCGTCCAGGGTCGATCTGGCACGCGTGCAGTTTGTTTTGCTGCCTTATGACGACACCTGGCTGCGCGACTCCGGCCCGATCACCCTGAAGGCAGCCGATGCATCGTTCCAGCTGACCGATTTCCGCTTCACCGGCTGGGGCGGCAAGTTTGGCGCCGAGCAGGACGATGCGCTGGTCGCTGGGCTGGTCGAGGCCGGCGTATTCGGCCATGCCACTCACAAGCGCGTGGACTGGGCGCTGGAAGGCGGCGGCATCGAAAGCGATGGAGCAGGCACCGTGCTGACCACCTGGCGCTGCCTGGTGCAGCGTCATCCGGAGCAGTCGCGTGAGGAGATGAGCGCGATCCTGCGCGACAGCCTGCATGCATCGCGCGTGTTATGGCTGGACCATGGCTATCTGGAAGGCGACGACACCGACGCGCATATCGATACGCTGGCGCGCTTTGCACCAGGCAACCGCATCGTCTTTCAGGCCTGCGACGATGTCGCCGACCCGCATCATCAAGAACTGGGACGCATGGCCGCCGAATTGGCCGCCTTGCGCACCGCCAATGGCCAGCCGTACCAGCTCCATCCCCTGCCCTGGCCCCACCCCATCCTGGACCAGAGTCGTCGACTGGCCGCGTCGTATGCGAACTACCTGATCGTCAACGGCGCCGTGCTGGTGCCGGCCTATGACGACCCCGCCGATGACGAGGCCGCCCGCATCATCGGCAGCGCTCACCCCGGCCGTGAAGTGGTGCAGGTGCCATGCCGCCCGCTGATCTGGCAGAACGGCAGTCTGCACTGCATCACGATGCAGTTGCCGGAAGGCGCGCTGGCGTAATCGCCTGTCAGCGGAGCATTGTTCCGAGCGACACGCATCTCCAATGGGATACATCATGGAAACCAAGACCCTGCCCGTCGCCCTGATCCAGGAAAAGGCCATCGTCGATCAAGGCCGCGGCAACGCCGAGGCCAATCTGGCGGTGATCGAAACCCGCGTCGGCGAAGCCGCAAAGCGCGGTGCGAAGCTGGTACTGCTGCAGGAACTGCACAACGGCGCCTACTTCTGCCAGCACGAGTCTGTGGATGA
>JBBQQL010000105.1:0-15011 GCA_038215995.1 Lysobacterales bacterium | reverse complement strand
GCATGCGATCACCGCCGCACTCAACCAGGTGCCGGGGCGGGTGATCGTGGTCGGGCATACCGATGACCAGCCGATCCACTCGCTGAAATACAAGGACAACTTCGAGTTGTCCGCGGCACGTGCGCGCTCGGTGCTGCAGATTCTCAGCCAGGGCCTGGACAACCCCGCGCGACTGGAATCCAGCGGTGCGGGCGACTCCCAGCCGATCGCGCTGCCGCCGAATCTTCCGGCCAACCGCACGCGCAATCGGCGTGTGGAACTCAAGTACATTCCGGAGGGCTGAGGCTCGTGAAAAAGTTTCTGACGCTTCTCAAGTCCGGCTGGTTCATCGCGCTGATCGGCCTGCTGCTGTTGTCGCTGCTGATCTGGCTCGGCGGCCCGTATCTGGGCATCGGCGATGCGCAGCCGCTGGCCAGTCCGGTCACGCGGCTGGTGGTGATCATCGTGCTGCTGCTGGCGTGGGTGGTGCTGCTGCAGATCCAGCAGTTCCGTCTGCGCAGCAAGACCGCCAAGATGTCCGGCGACATCGCCGGCCAGGATGCCGCGACCATGCCGGGCGCGCCCGGCGATGACCGCAGCGCAGGCGAGCGTGCCCAACTGGCGACGCGCTTCCAGGACGCAGTGGACACCTTGCGCAAGAGCCGCCATGGCGGCGGCAATCTGTATACCTTGCCGTGGTACGTGGTGATCGGCCCGCCGGGCTCGGGCAAGAGCACCTTGCTGCAGAACTCCGGGCTCAATTTCCCGCTGTCCGACCGCTTCGGCAAGGAGGCGCTGCGCGGCATCGGCGGCACCCGCAACTGTGACTGGTGGTTCACCGACGAGGCGGTATTCCTCGATACCGCCGGGCGCTACACCACGCAGGATTCCGATCGCGGCGCCGACGCCTCGGCCTGGGCCGAGTTTCTCAAGCTGCTCCGCCGTTATCGCAAGCGCCGGCCGATCAATGGCGTGCTGATCGCGATGAGCATGTCCGACCTGCTGGTGCTGGACGAGAACGGTCGCTACGAACATATCCAGGCCGTGCGTCGTCGTCTGGACGAGCTGGCCGAACATCTGCGCATCGGCGTGCCGGTGTATCTGGTGCTGACCAAGTGCGATCTGATTGCCGGCTTCAGCGAGTTTTTCGATGACTTCAACCCTGAGCTGCGCAGTCAGGTGTGGGGCATGTCGTTTCCGGTCAACAAGACCATGGACGGCAGCGCGGCCAAGGCCTTCGCGGACGAGTTCCAGTTGTTGCTGGATCGCCTCAACACCCGCGTGCTCGACCGCGTGCATGCCGAGGCCGACCGCAGCCGGCGCGCGGCGATCCTGTCGTTCCCGCAGCAACTGGGCGCCTTGCGCGAGACGGCACGCCAGTTCGTCGAAGGCGTGTTCGCACCGAACCCGTACGGCTCACCACCGCTGCTGCGCGGTGTCTACCTCACCTCCGGTACGCAGGAGGGCGCGCCGATCGATCGCATGATGAGCGCGGTGGCGCGTACCTTCGGCGTGGATGCGGCGCGGGTGCAGGCCAAGGGCGCACAGCAGCGCACCTTCTTCGTCGAGCGCCTGCTCAAGGATGTGCTGTTCAAGGAGTCCGGTTTCGCTGGCACCAATCCCAAGCTGGAGCGGCAGAAGATCCTGCTGCAGGCGGCATCGTATGTGGGTGTGCTGCTGCTGACCGCGCTGCTGTTCGTCGGTTTCGCCACCAGCTACGGCCGCAACCGCGGCTATCTGGGCAAGGTGCAGACCGCGCTGGCCAGCTATCCGGTGAAGAGCGACCTGTCCGCGGCCAGTACCCAGAAGGCCTATTTCGCGATGGCGCTGGAGCGGCTCGAAGCACTCTCCGCGGTGCAGGACGTGGCACAGCAATACAAGGAGCACACGCCGCTGCTGATGCGCCTGGGCCTGTATCAGGGCAAGGCGGTGGGTAGCGCCGTGCATGATGCCTATCTGCGCGAGCTCAATGCGATTCTGCTGCCCGGCGTGGCGTCACAGTTCCGCACCGGCCTCACCGGCAATGCCAGCGATCCGCAGGCGTTGTACTACTACCTCAAGGGCTATCTGATGCTGGGCCAGCCGCAGCATCTGGATCCGGAGCAACTGGTGGCGCTGACCAATATCGAGTGGCGCAAGGTATTCCCCGGCGATCCGGTGTTGCAGGCGGCGGCCGCCAGACATTTTCAGGCGTTGCTGGCCGAGCCCGGTCGCCTGCGCGCGATCACCCTCGACAACGATCTGGTGGAGCAGGCGCGCGCCACTTTGCGCACCGCCGATCTGTCGGCGCTGGTCTACGGCAGCCTCAAGCTCACCGCCGATGCCAGCGACCAGCCACCGCTGCAACTGGACAAGGCGCTGGGTCTGCTCGGCAACGTGTTCCGGCGCAAGAGCGGTACACCGCTTTCCGCGCCACTGCCGGCGCTGTTCACCCAGCCGGTGTTCGCCGAGGAGGTGAGCAAGGGTATCGAGCAGGCCGTGGGCAATTTCACCAAGGATGACTGGGTGTTCGGGGCCAGCGCGATCGACTCGATCCAGAAGGCACGCCTGCAGCAACAGGTGCTGGCGCTGTACCAAGCTGACTACATCAAGGCCTGGGACGACCTGCTGGCAGATCTGGAGCTGCAGCCGATCAACAACATCCAGGATGCCAGCGCGATCGCGGCCAAGTTGTCCGGTCCGAGCTCGCCGCTGAAGACCCTGCTCGGCGTGGTGCGCGACAACACCCACGACATGCTGCGCGAGCCGGCAAAGAGCGAGGCCGACACGGCACTCGACGCGGCGAAGAAAGCCGCGGCGAAGAAGGCCACGCAGAGTGCGCTTAGTCGGGCACTCGCCAATGCCGCCGGTGCGGCACCGGCCGAGGCCACCGAAAAGCCCGGTCAGGCGATCAGCGATCACTTCGCGCAGCTCAACAAACTCAGCGAGGGTGCGCCCGGTGCCACGCCGATCGACCAGACCCTGGGTGTGCTCGACCAGCTCAGCAAGACCTTGCTGACCATGACCGACTTCAACAGCACGGCCGGTCAGCCCAACCCGCAACTGCTGCTGGCGCAACAGGCTGCTGCGCAATTGCCGCCGCCGGTATCGAGCTGGGTCGCCGCACTCACCGGCAAGAGCCAGGCGCTGGTGGCCAGTGGCACCAAGGGCGCCTTGGGCGACCAGTTCCAGCAGGCGGTGGCCAAGGACTGCGCCTCGTTCACCCGCGGTCGTTACCCGTTTGCAGCGAACGGCAAGTCGGAAATTCCGTTGCAGAATTTCGGCGAGCTGTTCGGGTACGGCGGCCAGTTTGACGCGTTCTACAAGCAGACGCTGGAGAAGCTGGTGGATGCCAGCGGTCGCAACTGGCAGTGGAAAACCGGGCCGGGCGCGGTCAGCGGTTCGCCCGGCATGCTGGCGCAGATGCAGTTGGCCGATTCGATCAAGCAGATGTACTTCCGCAACGGCAGCGCCACGCCCGAAGTGGATTTCAGCTGGCAGGCGCCGCAGCTCGACCCCGCCATCGGCAAGCTGGTGATCAACATCGACGGGCAGAAATACGAGTACGCCCCGGGCGGTCCGATGAGCGCGGCGATGAAGTGGCCCGGTCCGCAACCGGGGCAGGTCTCGGTGACCGCGTATGACACCACTGGCAACCTGATCAGCAGCGTTGACTACCAGGGTGACTGGGCCTTGTTTCGCGCCTTGCAGGCGGCCAACCTGACCCGTCAGTCGGACCTGCGTTTTACCGCCACCTTCAACTTCGGCGGCCATGCGGCCAAGCTCACGCTGCAGGCCAACAACCTGAAAAACCCTTTCCTCAATACCGACGTGCAGCGATTCCGGTGCGGGGGCTGACCGATGTCGAATCCAGCAGGGGGGATCCCGGCACCCGTAGGCTTTTTCGGCAAGCTGCCCGGCGCGGGTGACTTCGTCCAGCGGCGCCTGCCGGCGGACTTCGTCGAGCGCTGGGACCGGCATTTCGAGCATGCCGTTGCGGCCAGTCGCGAACAACTGGGCGAGCGCTGGCATGACACCTGGCACGCCAGCCCGGCCTGGCGCTTCCTGCTCGCGCCGGGCGTGTGCGGTGAGGCCGCCTGGGCCGGAGTGATGGCACCGGCGGCCGATCGCGTCGGGCGCTGCTTTCCGATGGTGATGGCCTCGCCGCTGGGTACCGATGCCGAGCATGGCCGGCGCACTTTGCGCGAAGCGCAACGCTGGTTTGATGCGCTGGAGCAGATTCACGCCCAGGCGCGGCAGCAGGGTGCCGGAGCAGATGCCTTCGACGCTCGTCTCGCCAGCTTGCCGGGACCGCTGCAGGTGAATCGCAACGATCCGGCCACCGCCTTGCAGGGCGTGGACTGGCGGGCCTCGCCGCAGTGGCGGCTGCCGCTGCGCGCGCATGGCCACGATGAGCTGTTCCTCGAGGCGCTGTGGTCGCAGGTCACCGCGACAGCGGGCCCGTGGTGCCTGTGGTGGACCCACGGCGGCGGCGCGGTGCCGGCCAGCGCGATGCTCAGCCAGGGCTTGCCGACAGCGGCCAGTCACGCCGCCTTTCTCGATGCCAGCCACGCCGATGCCAACTGGCGCTCGCTGCGCGGGCCGCCGGCACCTGCAGCCGCGCCCCCGGCGGCGCCCCAGATCATGCCGCCAGTGAGCGCGGCACCACCAGCGGTGGCGCCGCCGGCCGATCCGTCACCGCCGTTGCCGCTGCCTGACGATCTTTCCGGCTTGCTCGAAGGCATCGGTACGCCGGCGCCAGTCGCTGCGCCGATTCCTGATGACGCGACCGTGCCGGGCTTTGGCCGCGGCAAACCGGCCGGTGCGCCAGCGGCCCCGCTCGAACCTGCGCCTGCGATGACAGCGACCCAGTCCGCCAAGCGGGCTATTTTTCACAGTGAGGATGGCGCCCTCACCGTGCTGGCCGCCGACGATGGTGCGCACGACCCGCGCTGCCGTGGCGCGGCCACCGCGCAGGCGGTCGCGGCTGCGATGCAGCCGAATGATTTCTCCGGTGGCATGCAGAAACTGCGTGAGCGCTTGCTGGCAAGGCATGCCGCCTTGCAGGCCTCCGGCGAGGATCTGATCGATCCGCTGATGGAGGATGCGGCGGTGGTCGCCCTGCATACCACCGGCCGCTGGGCAGCGGTGTTGCGCATTGGCACCGGCGAAGTCTGGCAGTGGCGCCGTGGCCAGATGCGCCAGGTGTTTGCCGGCAGTCCGGTGGCGGGTGCCGGCGTGGACGATTTGCTGTTCGAACAGCGCTCGCCGGTGGCAGTCGGCCTCGGTGGTGCGGGAACACCGGAGTATCAGGAAATCGTCTGCGCGGTGGAGCCGGGTGACCGCTTCCTGCTGCTGGCCACACGGCGGCTGGTGTCGCTGGATCAGGCCCTGCTGGCGCAGGCGCTGGCGATTCCTGATGGTGAACAAGCGCGCGCGCTGATCGCCCACGCCTCGGCGCTGGGCGCCGACCCTTCGCCCTGGCCGCTGGCCGTCATCGAGATCGCATCATGACGAAACCCTACGTTTCCGCCGGGCTGAGCGTCACCGGCAAGGTGCGCCGGCACAACGAGGACGCGATCCTGGTGCGCGACGACCTCGGCCTGTGGGTGGTGGCCGACGGCATGGGCGGGCACTCGGCGGGTGACTATGCCAGCGCGCTGATCGTCGAACGGCTCGGCGGGCTGACCCGTTCGGGCAGCGTGTTCGACTTCATCGAGTCGATCGAGGATGCCCTGGTGCAGGTCAATGCCGACCTGCTCAGCACCGCCGACGAGCGCGGCGTCGACATCATCGGCTCGACCGTGGTGCTGCTGGTGCACCACCAGGATTTCATGCTCTGCGGCTGGGTCGGCGACAGCCGCGCCTACTGCATGGAGAACAGCACGCTCGAACAGATCAGCGCCGATCACGTGCATGGCATGAAGGACGACGTGACCCAGTTCGGTGGACAGCCGGCACCGGCGCCGGGCGCCGGCGTGCTGACCCGCGCGATCGGTGCCGAGGAGCAACTCTACGTGGACTGGGTGGTGGCCGGCTGCCGGCCGGGCATGCAGTTCGTGCTGTGCTCCGACGGCGTCAACAAGGAAATGACCGACGCCGAGATGGCGGCTCAATGCCGCGACCAGGACAGCCCCCAGGTCGTGCTCAACAATCTGCTCGGCGTGGCCCTGGGCCGCGCTGCCCGTGACAACGTTTCCGCCGTCGTCGTACGGCTCCTGGATTGACCAAGAACCTTTCTGCATGAATTTTCTCACCGAACTGATCGCTGCGTTCCAGGCCGACAAGCTGCAGCTCTCCACGCTGCTCGATGTGCTCGCCTCGCGCGGCCCGCAGACCGAGGAGGTACACCGCGAGGAGGTAGCTCTGATCGCGCGCCTGGCGGCCGAGGGTACGCTGGCGCCGCAAGCGGCGCAGGCCTTGCTGGGCAAGTTGCGTTCGCTGCAGGCGCAGCGTGCACCTGCTGCTGCGGTCGACGAGGACGCCACCCGCATTCAGCCGTCCAGCCGACGCCCGGCGGCCGATCAGGCCACCGTGGTTCAACCCCGAAGCGAACAGCCGCCGGCCAGCGCCGATGGCGATGCCACCGTGGTGCAGCCAACCTCGACGCGTTCGTCGGTCGATGATGAGGCGACCGTGGTGAAGCCGGCCTCGACGCCACCCGGCGACGGCCAGGTCACCAGTGTCACCGGAACCACCGGCTCGGGCACCAGCAGCAGCTTCAACATGGAGAGCTGGCAGCGCGTGGCCGATGCCGAGGGCGGTGATTACGCGGCGGTGGGCACGGTCCTGAAAGGGCGCTTCCATCTCGAGAAGGAGCTTGGGCGCGGCGGCATGGGTGTGGTGTTCCTCGCCCGCGACGAGCGCAAGGTGGAGGCCCGTGATCGCGACCCCTATGTCGCAGTGAAGGTGCTGAACGATGAGTTTCGCCGTCATCCCGATTCGCTGATCGCACTGCAGCGCGAGTCGCGCCGCTCGCAGTCGCTGGCGCACGACAACATCGTGCGCGTCTACGATTTCGACAAGGACCGCACCATCGTCTTCATGACGATGGAATACGTCGATGGCTCCGATCTCAAGGCGCTTATCCGCGAGCGTGCCTACAACGGCATGCCGCTGGCCAAGGCGCGGCCGCTGATCGAGGGCATGGCGTGGGCGCTCAAGCGCGCTCATGCCGCGGGCGTGGTGCATTCGGACTTCAAGCCCGGCAACGTCATGGTCACCAAGGATGGCGTGCCCAAGGTGTTCGATTTCGGCATCGCCCGTGCCGGCAAGCACATGGGTGACCAGGTCGGCGAACAGACCGTGTTCGATGCCGGCACCCTTGGTGCACTTACCCCTGCTTACGCCAGCCTGGAGATGATCCAGGGCAAGGAGCCGGCGCCGAGCGACGACATCTATGCTCTCGGTTGCGTGATCTTTGAACTGCTCACCGGCAAGCACCCGTTCGACAAGGTCAGCGCCGAAGTGGCGATGAAGGAGGGGCGCAAGCCGCCGCCGGTGCCGGGCCTGACCAAGCGCCAGTACCAGACGTTGTGCGATGCCGTGGCGTTCAGCGGCGACAAGCGGCTCAAGAGCGCGACGGAACTGGTCGAGGGCCTGCGTGACATCAGCCTGCGCGAACGGGCAGGCCCGTATCTGATCTTCGGCTCGATCGGTGTGGTCGTTCTGGTCGCCGGCGGTTGGGGCCTCAACCGCTATCTGCATAAGCGCAATGTGGATCAGGTGATTGGCCGCTTCGCGCTCGCCGATCCCCACCACTACGGCAACGAGGACCAGGCGCTGGCCGCGCTCGGGACGCTGGATGCCGACGATCAGAGCAAGCTGGTGATCGATCGCGGGGATCTGATCCAGTCCTTCCTGCTCAGTCGGGTCAACGCGTACTGGGACCCGGACAAGCAGCACTACGAATATGCCCGCGCGCAGCATGTGTTCCAGTTGCGCGACCAGCTCAAGCTGTATTCGCCCAAGCTCGACCTCAAACGCAGCGAAATCGAGAAGCAGCGCAACGATCTGCTCAACCAGCTCGATACGCGTCTGAGCCAGGCGATCCAGGCCGGTGCCCTTTTCGCCGACCAGCCGGATAACGCGGAGAAGATCCTCGCCACGATCCGTGCGGTTGATCCCAGCAGCGGATTGCTGCACAACGCCGAACTCGAGTTGAAGTACGACATCGCCGTTGGCCAGTCGCTGGCCGCCAATCACATCGACGTGGCCCGTGATCAGCTCAAGCAGGCGCTGGCCCAGTTCCCCGATTCGGCCAGGCTCAAGCAGCGCGGCGCGCAGATCAATGCCCTGGCGCCGACGGCTGCCGCCGTGGCGCAGGCCGCTCCGGCTGGCGCGCAGCAAAGCGTGCCCGAGGCACGCAAGACACTGGCTGCGCTGATCGCGAGGCCAACGCTGGACAGTCAGTGGCAGGCCTCGGTGACGGCGGCCATGCAGCCGTTGGCGGGCGACCAGTCGCCGCCAACCCGCCAACTGGTCGACGCGCTGGCGCAGGCGATCGTCAGTCTGGTGGCGACGCGCGACGACCCACTGCAATTGCCGCAGGCCAGCCAGATGGTCGAGCTGGGCTTGAAGTACGTGCCGCAGTCGGCGCCGTTGCTGGCCCAGCGCTCGCGACTGGATGCGCTGCAGAAGGCGCAGCAGGCGCGGCTGGATCAGGAGAGCGCGGCTGCCGAGCTCACCGCACGCATCGAGTCGATGAAACGCGCTGCGGCGGCCAACGACGTCGGCAAGGCACAGGAGGCGCTGGCGCGCATCCGCACCCTGCAGCCGGATAACGCCTTCCTCAAGACCGATGGCCCGCAACTGCTGGCGAACGCCTACCTGGGCCAGGCCGGCGACCTCGTCCAGCGTGGCCGATACCAGAGCGGTGCCGACGCGCTGGCGCGGGCGACCAAGCTGCTCGGCAACCGGCCCGACCTGCGCCAGGCACAGGCACGCTACGAGCTGGTGGCCCAGTTGATGAAGGCGCGCACGCAGTCGGTATCGGCGGCGGATATTGCGCAGCTGCGCACGGCGCTGGCGGCGGTTCGCAAGGATGACGCCGATGCGCTGAGCACGCTCGAGAGCGGCATGAAGCTGCGCGGGCAGTTGCCGCAAGGTAGCCTGGCTGACCTGCTCAATGGTCTCAAACCGGTCAGCAGTGAGCCCGTTGTGGCGCCAGTGACGACCGGCAAGCCGGCAGAGGCTCCGGCGGCAGCACCGGCCGCGGCACCGACGAAGGCAGCGCCGCATGTGGCCACCCCGAGCCAGAGTACGGCGTCACCGACCACCGCGGGCGCAGCGGCTGGACCGGACCCCTGCGGTGACCCCGCCCTGGTCGGCAAGGGTCGGGCCTGTGTCGATCAGATTCAGGGCGCGCGCGGACCGTTGATGGTGGTGGTGCCCGGCATCGCTGCTGGCCGACCCTTTGCGCTCTCGCGCGCCGAGGTCAGCGTCAGCGAGTTCAATCGGTTCTGTTCGGCTACCCATCAATGCAGCGCGCAACCTGTGGCGGATCGCCTTTCGGGCAGTCTGCCGGTGACCCACATCTCGCTGGCCCAGGCCAAGGCATACGCGGCCTGGCTGACCCAGGCGAGCGGCGGCTTTGTCTACCGCCTGCCCAGCGATGCCGAATGGCTGCATGCGGCCAAGGCGGGTGGCGGCTGGAAGCAGGCGGCAGACAGCAACTGCGTGCCACCCACCGCCAATGGCGACGACGGCACCGGCGCCACGATTTCCCCGCTCGGACGCAGCCCGAACCCCTGGGGTCTGGTGAACATGACCGGCAATGTATGGGAGTGGGTGGTTAACGGCGGGCAGGTGGCGGTGCGCGGCGGCAGCTACGCCAGCTACTGGTCCGACTGCACGGTGGACGCCTCCCGCGCTGACAGCGGCGCCGCGCAGAACGATGTCGGCATACGCCTGCTGAGGGAGGTCAAATGAACGAGCACGAACGCCGTACCAATGAGGCCCTGCGCGCGCTGGATGAAGCGCATGGCAGCGGACGCTTCAGCCGGGAGGAATATCGTGCGCGTCGTCGGGCCTTGCTCAACAGCTTTTGCGACAGCGACGGAGTGACCGCGCGCAAGACACTTACGCCCGCGGCGAGCGACCCGACGCCCCGCGGTGGCTCGGGCATGCAGCGCGTGGCAGGGGTGCCGGGCGACATGGCCAGTGCGTTGTTTCCGGATCGTCGTCGTCTGACCCTGAAGCTCTGGTTGATCGTGGTGGCCGGGCTGGGGCTGGGCGTGCTGTTGCTGTATGCCGCACTGCAAATCGGCGCGGGCTGAGCGCCGGTCAGAGCGATGGCCTTTCGCCGCGATGGTGAGCAATTCCGCGGCCGGCTTGCGCACTACAACTAGAGCACCGGGCTTTTGGCCACTGCGCCATGGAAGCGGCCGGTCGACTCTGGCGAAGCCACGGTATGTGAAGTCGACGGGTGCCCAACGGCGCCCAACGCCCGGTGGGCATGGGATCAAGGGGAATCGTGTCGTGCGGATTGCTACTCTGGCAGCAGCGTTGGCGCTGGTATTGACCGGCAGCGAAGCGTGGGCACAAGACGGGCCGCCGGCACCGCAAGGCACCGCCACTCCGGCGGCGTCGCCGCAGCAGATCCTGGTCAGCGGCGTGCCCGCTGGTAGTGATGCGGCCGGCGTGCAGGCGATCGTGCAGACCGGCTATCAGCAAGCCGTGGCCGCCGCTGGCCACCCTGCTGCACTGACTCAACCGCAGTTGCAGGCCGCGGCCGATGCGATCACCGCCGCATTGAAAAAGGCCGGCTATGCCCAGGCCCATGCCTATCTGCCTGAACAGGTGATGGCCTTCACCGTGCACGACGAGACACCAGCGCCGGTGGTGGCCCGGCAGGCGCCATTGCCCGCGCCCCCGGTTGCCGTGGCGCGACCGGCCAGGCCGCCGCTGCCCGACAACGTGGTACCGCCGGTGCGCGACCGCGATGCGGGGGGCTCGGCGCAACTGAGTGTCAGCGCCTTCCGCGTGCAGGGCGTCGGCGTCCATCCGAAACAGAACATCACGCCGGCCAGCATGCAGGCCATGGCCGACGAGCAACTGAAAAAGCTTGGCGGTGGTGCGGGCAAGCCGGCCCAGCTCGATTTTGCCCAGTTGCAGCAAGTGGCTGACGCGATGACCGAGCGCTACCGCCGGGCCGGCTTCATCTTCGGCACCGCTTTTCTGCCGGCGCAGACGGTCGGTGCTGACCATGTGGTGGAGATCCGGGTGCTCGAGGGCACGCTTGGTCGGGTCATCGTCAAGGGCAACAAGCACTACCGGGCCAGTGTGATCGCGGCGCCAGCGAAGCAGCTTGAGGGCAAGGTGTTGCTGAAGGGCGAGGTGGATACCGCGCTGTTGTATGCGCGCCAGTTGCCCGGTGTTTCGGTCAACTCGACCTTCCAGCCCGGCGAGAAGACTGGCGAGACTGATCTGCTGATGGTGGCCAGCGAGGCCAAGCGCCCGTTCTCGATCACGACCGGGGCGAACAACTACGGCACCGAGCTGACCGGTCGCTACCGTGCGCAGTTGGGCATCGCCTGGAACAATCCGCTGGGCATCGGCGATACCTTCAACGCCAACGTGGATTACGCGCTCGATCCGCGCAACAACGCCTATGGCTCCCTCGTCTACCGTGCGCCCACCGTGGTGGTGCCGGGACTCAGCGGCGTGATTGGCGCCACGCGCAGCGAATTGCAGCTCTCCAACGGCACCTTCGCCGCGCTGGACGTGAAAGGACCCAGCTCCACCAAATACGCTGGCGCGGACTGGCTGTTCATCAATACCGATGTGTTGCAGATGCAGGCCACCCTGCATTACATCCGCGAGGAATCGCGGCTGACCAGTATCGGCATCCAGCTTTCGGATGAGCGCTTCAATGTGGCCGAGATGACCTGGTCGATGAACCATACCGACCAGCGTTTCCACGGCATCGACCTGCTGCAGGTAAGCGTGCGCAAATCGCTCAGTGACCAATCGAGCACGCCGGATCTGGTCAGCCCGAATCACGCCAGCAACTTCCTCAGTGAGCGCATTGCCTACACCCGCCTGCAGTTCCTGACCAAGTCGCAGCGGCTGTATTTCAAGTTGAACGGTCAGTACACCACCGATGCGCTGGCGCCGCTGGAGCAGTTCGCGATCGGTGGCCCGGACAGCGTGCGGGCGTACCCGATTGCCGATGGCCTGAGTGATCGCGGTTTCTACTCCGCACTGGAGTATCACGTCGATGCGCCCGGTTTCGGCGACAAGATTTCACCGTTCTATGCGCGTCCCTGGCGCGAGCTGCTGGAGCTGGAGGCCTTCGTCGACTACGCGCGCGGCTTCCCTGCCGGCAACAACATCGGCGATGCCCGCGTGGTCACCTTCAAGGGCGCCGGCGCGGGCCTGGTATTCCGCCTGCCGCGCTTCCATCACTTCGAGTTCCATCTCGACGGCGCGGTGCCCCTCGGTGGTCAGAACGCATCAGACCACAAGGGCTATCACCTCTATTCGCGGTTCGGCTTCACGTTCTGACAGGCAACCACCATGAACATCATCACTGACGCCACGCTCGCCCCGCCCCGCCGCGCGCCGCGCGCCCGATCCGGCGGTGATGCAGGCCCACGACTGAAGTCGCTGCCGCTGAGTCTCTCACTCGCACTGGCGGCAAGCATGTGCGGCGCCGGCGCCCACGCGGCCAGCGTCGCTGCGGGGGTGGTGTCGGTCACACCGATGACTTCGCCCACGGGCGGCACGGTGGTTGGCGGCATCGGCTCGATCACCCAGGATGGTGCCAGCACCGTCATCAACCAGATCTCGAACAAGCTGGCGCTGAACTGGCAGACCTTCAACGTCGGCAAGGACGCCACGGTGCTGTTCAAGCAGCCCTCGTTCACTGCGGTGGCGTTGAACCGCATTCTCGATCAGAACCCCAGTCAGATCTTCGGGCACATCAATTCCAACGGTCAGGTGTTCCTGATCAATACGCACGGCATCATCTTCGGCAGCACCGCGCAGGTGAACGTGGGTGGCCTGGTGGCGAGCACGCTGGATCTCACGCCCAGCAACTTCCTGTCCAGCAACTTCAGCCTCAACGCCAGCGGCGGCGGCGCCGGCGTGGTCAACCACGGCACCATCGCCGCGGCCAGCGGAGGCTCGGTCAGTCTGATCGGCGGCAGCGTGGCCAACGACGGGGTGATCCTGGCCAACTACGGCAACATCAACCTGGACGGCGCCGACCACGCGGTGCTCGATTTTGATGGCAACGGGCTGATCAATATCCAGATCACCGGCGCCTTGCAAAAGCGGCTCAATGCCGATGCGGCCGTCAGCAACAGCGGCACCCTGCAGGCGGATGGCGGCACCGTGGTGCTGCAGGCGTCGGCCGCCAAGCAGTTGTTCACCGACCTGGTCAACAACTCCGGTGTGATCAACGCCGGCGGCATCAGCCATGACGGTGGCGTGGTGCGGCTGGTGGCCAGCGGCGGCAACACGCAGAACTCGGGTGCGATCAACGTCAGCGGCATGCATGGCGGGCGAATCGACGTGCTCTCCGACAAGGATGTGCTGGTGAGTGGCGGCACACTTGACGCGTCCGGCAACCTGGGCGGTGGCACGGTGCTGGTCGGCGGCGACGAGCATGGCGCGAACCCGCAGGTGCAAAACGCCGAGCGCACTTATCTCGGCAGCGGCGCGGTGATCAAGGCCGATGCCACGCAATCCGGTAGCGGCGGCAAGGTCATCGTATGGTCGAACGACGTCACCCGGGCGGATGGTTCGATTTCCGCACGAGGCGGCAGTCTGCTTGGCGACGGAGGTTTTGTCGAAGTCTCTGGCAAGCACACCCTCGACTTTGCAGCACAGATCGACACCAGCGCACTCCACGGCGCGACAGGCACGCTGCTGCTCGATCCGGACCAGATCACCATCACCCACGGGGCGGCTTCTGCTACCAGTGGCACGATTACCTGCACGGCCGGGGATTGCCAGACGCCGACAGGAAGCAATCCGTTCAGTGACAGCGGCTCGGGCTCGCTCACCGACGGAACATTGAACGCGCAGTTGGCGAGCAACAATGTCACCGTGACGACGTCGACGGGTGGGATGACATCGCAAGGCAACGTGGCCGTCAATCTCAATGCCAACACCCTGAATCTGGATTCGGCGACCTATATCGCGCTGGGCGGTACCTTCACCGGGTCGGGCCATCTCAACCTCAACTTCACCACGACACTTGATCTGGCAAGCAGCGTGCCGGTGTTCAGCGGTGCTCCAACAGTCACGGCAACCGGCAATGGCACGAGCACGATCGATGCATCCGGACAGACCTGGAATCTGACGGGGAGCAACCAGGGCAGCCTGAGCGGGCTCGGGGTAGGTTTCACCGGCATCGGCAATCTGAGCGACAGCAGCGGCACGGTCAACTTCGGCACCACCGGCAGCATCAGCGGCAACCTCACTGCGCAAACGCTTAACTACGGGAGCTATGCGACGGCGGTCGCGTTCGACCTTGCCGGCGGCAACAACAAGACGACCGGCATCGGCGGCACATGGACGGGAGTGACGACGGTCACCGGCAGCACCAACAACGACACCGTCAGCGGCGCCAGCCAGACCTACACCCTGACCGGCGCCAATGCCGGCAACAACGGTACGGTGGCCTGGACCTCGTTTGAGAATCTCAGCGACAGCGCGGCGGGCAACTTCGTGTTTGCCGACGGCGCGAGTGTGAGCGGCACGGTGGCCGGCGGTGGCGCCGGCACGCTGGACTACGGCGCCTACAGCACGGCATTGAACCTCGGTCTTGGCGGTAGCGCGACCGGCACGGGTGGCTGGACCGGCATCACCACGGTGACGGGCGGTTCCGCCACGAACACCATCAGCGGCAGCAACCAGACCTACACCCTGACCGGCGCCCATGCGGGTAACAACGGCACGGTGGCGTGGACCTCGTTTTCGACAGTGGCCGATGCCGGCACCGGCACGATCAATACCAGCGGCGGCCAGAGCTACAGCCTGAGCGGGAGCAACGCGGGCACGGTCGCCACCCTGTTGCCGGGAGGCTTCACCGGCATCGGCAA
>JBBQQL010000104.1:0-15024 GCA_038215995.1 Lysobacterales bacterium | reverse complement strand
ACCCCCGACTTTTGCGTCCCAAACGCAACGCTCTACCAGACTGAGCTATACCCCGCTTTCGAACCCTCAATGGGAACACCACCGAAGCTCTGAAATGTTACGGGTGACGCTTCGCTCAGTCAATCCGTATCGAAGCACACCGTGGTTGTTTCCAACCTCGTTTTCACCGAAACGCGTTTCGCCTTCCGGGTAAAAACGATAACGAGGCGAAAACACCTCGCGCCGCTTTAAAAAAAATGGTGCGCCCGGAGAGATTCGAACTCCCGACCACCTAGTTCGTAGCCAGGTACTCTATCCAACTGAGCTACGGGCGCACTGAAAACTTTGAACTCCACCGCCTTGACACCGAGGTGTCGAGGCGTTGAAGCCAGAAGCGGAATTATTCAGATTCCGCCCGCGTGCGTCAACCTTTTTCTTCAAATAATTTGTCGCTCGCCGGGATTCACATCGAACCCGTGCCCGATTCGATCACCATCAACGCCCCAAAGCTCGCTGGTCACGTCACCGAAACGCGACGAAGGCAGGCCAGCAGCCGCCCTCGTCGCATCAGCCACACCAGCCCCTCAACAGAGCCTCAGCTATCGAGACCTGTCCTACTCTGCGCTGCAGGGTCACCCACCTTCCCGACCGGCGAGCCAGCATCACTCTTGGGCGGAGGCGGAGGTGGCGTCGAACCCGTGGGGGATGACGCGCTCTTGGTCCAGTCAGCAGGAGGGCCCGGCTCACGGCCAGCCATGATGTCGTCGATCTGGTGTGCGTCGATAGTCTCGTACTGCAGCAGCAACTCGGCCATCGTGTGCAGCTTGTCCAGATTCGCGGTGAGCAGCTCCCTGGTTCGCGCATAGGCACGATCGAGAATGCCACGTACCACCTCGTCGATCTTGCTCGCCGTCTCGTTCGAAATGCTCTTGTGCTGCGTCACCGAACGCCCAAGGAAGACTTCGTCCTCATCCTCGCCATAGGTGATTGGACCCAGCTCGTCGGACAGGCCCCACTTGGTCGCCATGTTGCGCGCCATCTTGGTGGCCCGCTCGATGTCGTTGGAGGCTCCCGTGGTGACCTTGTCGGCACCAAAGATCAACTCCTCGGCGACACGGCCACCGTAAAGCGAGCAGAGCTGCGACTGGATTGCCACCCGATTGATGCTGTACTTGTCCCCTTCGGGCAAATACATCGTGACACCCAGTGCACGCCCGCGCGGAATGATGGTGACCTTGTAGACGGGATCATGCTCGGGCACCAACCGACCGACGATGGCGTGACCCGCCTCGTGATAGGCCGTGAGCTTCTTCTCATCTTCACTCATGGCCATCGAGCGGCGCTCGGTACCCATCAGGATCTTGTCGCGAGCCTTGTCCAGGTGAATCATGCGCACTTCGCGGGCGTTTTCGCGCGCCGCGAACAAGGCCGCTTCATTGACCAGATTGGCAAGGTCGGCACCGGAGAAACCGGGCGTGCCGCGCGCAATCGTCATGGCGTTCACGTCGCTGGCAATCGGCACCTTGCGCATGTGCACCTTGAGGATCTGTTCGCGACCACGCACATCGGGCAAGCCGACCACGACCTGACGATCGAAGCGACCAGGACGCAACAAGGCCGGATCGAGCACGTCAGGGCGATTGGTCGCGGCGATCACGATGATGCCCTCAGTTCCCTCAAAGCCATCCATCTCGACCAGTAACTGGTTCAGCGTCTGCTCGCGCTCGTCATGACCACCGCCCAAGCCGGCGCCACGATGACGGCCGACCGCATCGATTTCATCGATGAAGATGATGCATGGCGCATGTTTCTTGGCCTGCTCGAACATGTCACGCACGCGGCTGGCGCCCACGCCGACGAACATCTCGACGAAGTCCGAACCGGAGATGGCGAAGAACGGCACCTTGGCCTCACCGGCAATGGCCTTGGCCAGCAAGGTCTTGCCGGTACCCGGCGGACCGACCATCAGCACGCCGCGCGGGATCTTGCCACCCAGCTTCTGGAATCGACCCGGATCGCGCAGAAACTCAACAAGTTCGCCAACCTCTTCCTTTGCCTCATCACAGCCGGCAACATCGCTGAAGTTGACCTTGATCTGATCCTCGCCCTGCAACTTGGCCCGCGAGCGACCGAAGCTCATCGCGCCGCGACCGCCGCCGCCGGACTGCGCCTGACGCATGAACCAGATGAATACCCCGACGATCACCAGGATGGGCAGCCAACTGACCAGCAAGCCGATCAGCGAAAAGCCCTCAGAGGGATCCTGCCGAACCTCCACATCCTTGTCCTGCATCTGCTTCACCACCGCATTGGTGGAGAAACCGAGCATCGGCGCAACGGTATGGAAGGAGCTGCCATCCTTCAGCTTGCCGCTGATGGTGGCCGGCTGATCGGCACTGATCGTGGCACTGGCGACATTGCCGCTATCCACGCTCTGCACGAATGAGCTGTAAGGCATGTCGGTGGTAGCCGCACCATGCGGATTGAAGCTCTGGAACACGGTGAAAAGAACCACCGCGATGATTACCCAGAGCAAGACATTTTTGGCTGTTTCATTCATGCACGATTCTCGCCCGGTGTCACTGTGGTGGGTTTGCGTCCCATTGCCAGCGCGTACACCTCACGCGAACGTGCGCGCGAGGCCTTAGGTTTACGCATGGTCACGCGGGTGAAGTCCGCGCGCAAGTTACGCAAGTATTCATCAAAGCCAACTCCCTGAAACAACTTGATCAGGAACGAACCGCCCGGCTTGAGCCACTGCCTGCTGAAATCCAGCGCCAAGTCTGCCAAGGCCATCGCGCGGATCTGGTCGGCCAGCGCTACCCCACTCATATTGGGGGCTAGATCACACAGCACAAGATCCACCATGTGACCTTCAAGCAGGGCTTCGAGTTCGCGCAATACCGACTCTTCACGGAAGTCGCCCTGCAGGAACTGAACGCCAGCGATGCTTTGCATCGGCAGGATATCCAGCGCGAACACCTTGCCAGTATCGCCCAGGCGGTTGCGAACCAATTGTGACCAACTGCCCGGCGCCGCCCCCAGATCGACCACATTGATACCCGGCTTGAGCAGGCGATCGCGCTCGATCAGCTCTTCCAGCTTGTACACCGCACGCGAGCGCAAGCCCTCGGCCTGGGCCTTTTTGACGTATTCGTCCTTGAAATGTTCACGCAGCCAGACTGCACTGCTTTTACTGCGGGCCATATCGGGGGTCATCTTGATTGGGGAACGGGATGGCTCATGATACTCTTTGCCGTTCATTTACCGCGAATCGAGCCCCACCGCATGCCTCTGTCCTCCTCGCAGATCCGTTACCTGCGCAGCCTTGCCCATGACCTGAGCCCGGTTGTCCTGCTCGGCAACAAAGGTGCCACCGAGGCTGTGGTCAAGGAACTGGGCCAGGCGCTGAACATTCACGAACTGGTCAAAGTGAAGCTGTCCGGCGGCGACAAGGATGAGCGGCAGGCGCAGATCGACGTTCTGACTGGCGGTACCCAGGCCGAAAAGATCCATCAGATCGGCCATGTGGTGGTGCTGTTCCGGCGTAACGCCGATGAGCCGAAAATCGCCCTTCCCCGCTAGGACGCACGGATGGATCTGTCACTGGATCGTCCCGAAGGCTATTTGTCGGTGCGTCGTGTCGATGCAAACAGCATCACGCTGATCGATCGCGAATTCACCCACAGCTTTCTGCTGGCACCCAACCGGGCGTTGGAGTGGTCGGTCGATTCAGCCGCAGCACTGGATGCCGTGCACGTCGATGCACTGCTGGCGCTGCAACCGGAACTGGTCATTCTCGGCACCGGGCCGCGACAGGTCTTTCCGGCAGCGGCGTTTCTGGCCGGGTTTCTGCGCAAAGGCATCGGCATTGAGGTGATGGACAACGCCGCCGCTGCGCGCACGTACAATCTGCTCGCCGGTGAGGGAAGACGAGTGGTGGCCGGGTTCATCCTGCCTCCGACCTGATCAGATCCCTGCCGGGCCCTGGCAGCGTAAAAACGGCACAATCATCGTGGCGGCAGGTAGCCCAGCGGATCGACCGGGTTGCCATCCTTGCGAATCTGGAACTCCAGCTCATCACGCGTGGCACCGGTGGAGCCCATCTCGGCGATGGGCTGACCGGCGCTGACCCGCTGTCCTTCCTTCACCAGACGCTTGCGGTTGTGTCCGTACGCCGACAGGAAACTGTCGTTGTGCTTGATGATCACCAGCTCGCCATAGCCCACCAGGCCGTTGCCGCTGTAGACCACCACGCCGTCGGCGGCAGCCCGCACCGTATCACCGGACTTGCCCGCGATCTCGATACCGGGAATGGCGTCACCGCTGCTGAAGCGGCCGATCAAGCTACCTTCCGCGGGCCAGCGCCAGGTGACGCCGCTGACGACGCGAGCGGCGCCAGCGGCCACCTTGACCGGCGGAGGGAGAGCGGCGGCGACCGAAGGGGGAGCTGGCGCACCGGCCACAGGAACGATCGTTGTCGTTGCCACGGTAGCGGCTTGCGCCATGGCCACGGGCTTCGAAGCTGACGACCGCGTTACAGCCGGCTCAGCAGCATCCCTGACGGGCGCTACCGAGGTGAATACCGGCGACGAGGCCACCGACGCCTGTCTCGTCGGCTCACTGGCCACACGCCCATGGACAGGCCCATGCGATGGCGACAACATCAGGCGCTGACCCGGCCAGATGGTGTACGGCGCAGCCACCCCGTTCCACTGCGCCAGGTCCCGAAAATCAACTCCATTGCGAAAGGCAATCGAGTAGAGCGTATCGCCCCTCATCACCTCATAAGTTCCCCCGGGAACCCGGGTGCGGGCCGGAGTGA
This sequence comes from Lysobacterales bacterium, assembly GCA_038215995.1. Lineage (GTDB taxonomy): Bacteria > Pseudomonadota > Gammaproteobacteria > Xanthomonadales > Rhodanobacteraceae > Rhodanobacter. The sequence goes on along the minus strand of JBBQQL010000104.1, from coordinate 10,220 downwards.
CGTGGCGACGGGCCGGACTGCTTGCGGCGCCCGGCGGGGGCTCGACCACCACCGAGCTGCGCATGGTGCCGCACGCCGCCAGCAACACGCAGATGCCTGCTGTTGCAAGCCATTGAAGCCGCGGCTGGATATTCTTCGTGGTCGCCAGACGGAATCGCATTTTCATGCAAGCTCGCTCCGTGGACTGTTCATCAGCGTAGCCATAACCACCACACCAGCAGCAGACTCAACAGCGCGATAACCACCCAGCCAATCCATTCGATATGTTTGTGCAGCATACGCTCGGCACGCTCGCCGAACAGGCGGACAAGCAAGGCCAGAAGCCATACGCGTTTGCCACGTCCCACCGCCATGCAGGCCATGAAGGGCAACAGCGGCACTCCAACAATACCGGCAGCCCAGGTCACGAATTTCATCGGAATAACCGGCTGCAACGCAGCCAGCATCAGCGCCCCCAGCATGGCCAGCCAATGCTGGCTCATGTCGACGCGCAGATTATCCACCCATGCGGTGATGACCTGCTGCACATGCACGCTGAGCAGCGGCCTGATCGCCTCGTACGCCCAGTGGCCAAGCGCGTATCCGACCAGGGATCCCAGCAGGGAGAACAGCAGGGAAATGTTGGCGTAGAAGAACGCCCGGTGCCGCTTGCCCAGCATCATCGGCGCCAACATCACCTCCGGCATGACCGGGAAGATGAATGCCTCCACAAAACTTAGCGTGCACAGGTAATAGACTGCCCGCGGTGCGCGTGCCCACACCAGCGCGCGCGCATAGAGTGCCCCGAACAACCGCATCAGCCGATACCACCGAGCAGGGGCACAAAGCTGACGGGACCGAGCTCTTCCTGGATGAAGTCACCCTGACCATCACCGCGCATGCGGATCAAGGTCTGCTGACTGGGCGAACCCACCGGAGCCACCAGCACACCGGTCGGGCTGAGCTGGTCCAGGATGCGACTGGGAATGGTGTCGCCAGCAGCCGTGAGCATGATCGCGTCGAATGGAGCCTCATCCGCCCAACCCAGCTTGCCGTCATCGTGGCGCGTGCGCACATTGGTCAGGCCCAGCTGACGAAAACGGCGGCGCGCCTGACGCAGCAATTCCTCGATTCGTTCCACCGTGAACAACTCCGGCACCAAGGCAGCCAACACGGCAGCCTGGTAACCGGAGCCGGTGCCGATTTCGAGCACTTTCTGCGGCACGCCCTTCGTGCCGTCAACCCGCTCCAGCAGCGCCTCGGTCATGCGCGCCACCACCCATGGCTGGGAAATGGTCTGACCGTGTCCGATCGGCAGCGCCGTATTTTCGTAAGCGCGTGAATGCAGCGCCTGATCGATGAAATGATGTCGCGGCATATTGCGGATCACGTCGATGACGCGGAGATCAGTGATGCCGCCTTCCTTCAGGCCGGCCGCCAGCCGGTCACGCGCGCGCTGCGAGGTCATGCCCTCGCCCTTCAGATCCGAAGGTGGCAGTGGATAGACGGTCATGATTCAGGCCGCCTCTTCGCTGCTGTTTCGGCCCGATTCCATCTCGTCGCTCAAGACCTGCATCCAGCTGCTGACCTTCTCCAACGCCTGGAAGCGGGTCAGGTCAACATGAATCGGCGTGACCGAGACGAAACCGCGCTGAACCGCGTTGAAGTCGGTACCCGGGCCCGCATCGTCCACCGGGCCAGCGGGGCCGATCCACCAGATCGGCCGCCCACGCGGGTCGGTTTGTGCGATGCACGGCTCGGCGCGATGGCGCCGGCCCAGCCGGGTCACTTCGAAACCTTGGATCTCCGCCCACGGAAGATCGGGCACATTGACGTTGAGTATCGTGTCGGCGGGCAGCGGATCCACCAACAAGCGACGCATCAGCAGCAACACCGCCTCAGCCGCGGAGTCATAGTGAACGCCCTTGTGATCCGAGGTCACCAGTGACACCGCAATGGCGGGAAGTCCAAGGAAACGCCCTTCCATCGCTGCCGAAACGGTGCCGGAATAAATCACGTCATCGCCGAGGTTGGCCGAGTTGTTGATGCCGGAGACCACCATCTCGGGCTCTTCATCCAGCAACCCGGACAAGGCCAGATGAACGCAATCCGTTGGCGTGCCTGCCACACGGTAATAGCCGTTTCCCATCGGCAACACGCGCAAGGGTGCGTCGAGGGTGAGCGAGTTGCTGGCACCGGATCGATCCCGATCAGGCGCCACTACGGTTACCTGACCTACAGCGCCGAGACGTTCGGCCAACACGCGGATGCCTGGGGCATCCACGCCATCGTCGTTACTTACCAGAACTCGCATGATGCTCCGTCGAAGGCTGACTGCGTACGCGCCACCCTTCCAGCGATCGCGCGTACTCGATACCCCGAAGTCTACCGGAGCGTGCCTCCGGTTTCACACGCGATCGCGCCGGCCGGCTAGGATGCCCGCATGAAACGTCGTGCGCCCACGCCCATCAACGAGGAAGACAGCCGTCTGTTTCGCGAAGCGATCGGCGAAGTGCAACCCTTTGACCCAGTAGCACCACCGCCTGCGCCCGCCAAACCCCGGCCGCGTGCACGCATGCTGGAGGCGGACGAGGCTGCGGTGCCGGGCGAGTTGCTGGACATGGCCTTTGACCCTGCCCTGCTCGAAGTCGGAGAAGAGCTGAGTTACCTGCGTGAAGGCTATTCACCCAAGCTGCTGCGGCAACTCAAACGCGGCCAGTTCAGCGTGCAGGATGAAATTGATCTGCACCAGATGAACCTGGCCGCCGCACAGGCGTTCATCGTGATGTTTCTGGCTGAGGCGCGGCAGTCCGGCATCCGCTGCGTGCGTATCGTGCACGGCAAGGGCTTGCGCTCCCGTGCCGCGGGCCCGGTTCTCAAGGGCATGACGGACCGCATGCTGCGCCGACGCGACGACGTGATCGCCTTTGCCTCGGCGCGCCCCGCGCAAGGCGGCACGGGTGCAGTGGTGGTGTTGCTCAAGGGCTGACCCGCGCTCTCGCAGGAGCAGCTCGCGGGCGATGCTTCTGTACTAACGTCCAGCATCAGAGCAGGAGCATCGCCCGCGAGCGGGCTCCTACGAGCTCAGTGCCAGTTCCCGCACCACAACCGTGGCGTAGGCGCTGGCCGGCAACTCGAAGATCAGTTCAAGCACGTCATCATCGAGCCAGCGCCACTTCAGATCCTTGGGAATCAACCGCAACGGGCGCCGCTCCTGGTCCATCCGGGCCGATACCAGACCGGCAACCAGATCGCTGTTTGCCGCAGCAACGTCGCGCTCCAGTGTTCCGGCTTCGCCCTGCGTCGGCGGCGCGCCCTGGCCCCACAAGGGACCTGAGGGATGGATATCGCCGCGCGCCAGTCGATCGGCCAGCACCTCGTTGAACGGCTCCGGGCCAAACCACGAGCGAGAGCCCGCCAGCGACCAGATCTCCCCTTCCAGCGCAGCGTCCCAGTTACCCCGCTCAACCCGTGCCGCCAGCACCTCGTTGAAGATCTGCGAGCGTGCCGCCGAGAGCAGGAACGAGCGCTTGTCCCGATCCACCCGCTGCCCGGCAAACATCGCCCGCGCCTGCGCCACATTGCCTCCCTCGCGTCCAAAGCGCTGCTCGCCGAAGTAATTCGGCACGCCGCGTGTGGCGATCTGCTGCAACACCTGCTCGGCCAGCTCGTGATTACCCTGTGCCTCACGCAGCACCAGCACAAATCGATTGCCGCGCAGGGCGCCCCGCTTGAGCTTTCGCGCATGCCGCGTCGCCGCCAGCACCCTCACCTCCGCATGCGGAAAAGTCGACCAGTCCGGGTCCGGCTTGCCCGCCAGCTGCACCGAGAACGCCTGGCGGGTAACGGCATGGCGATCCTTCATGCCGGCATAGCCCACGGCCACGGGAGAGACGCCAGCAAATTTCGCCAGCTCACGTGCCACCCAGTCCGTGTTGGCGCCGCGCTTCTCCACCCACAGCAAGGCATGTTCACCCGTACCGTCGGCGTCATAACCGAGAATTTCCTCGACCTGGAAGTCTTCAGGGCTGCTGCGCAAACGCGCGGTCAGAGGTGGTGTGCCGCAGGCAAAAGGGAGTTCGGACATGGAATATCCAGCAACAAATGACGAGGGAAGGAGAGATGAACATGCCGGCAACCGGCGACGATTTGAACAGGAGTTGCCCCTGCCACTGACGTCACGGTTGCCCTTCGGCTACACCAGAAAAATGCTGGCCAGACCGAGAAAGATGAAGAAACCGCCGCTATCGGTCACGAAGGTCAGAAACACGCTCGAGCCCAACGCCGGGTCGCGTCCCAGGCGGATCATCGTCATCGGGATAGCCACGCCCATGAAGGCCGCCAACAGGAGATTGAGTGTCATCGCCGCCGTCATGACCACGCCAAGCGTGGGGCTGTCGTACAGCAGTGCGGCGACAATGCCGATCACCCCGCCCCAGACCAGGCCGTTGAACAACGCCACACCCAGCTCCTTGCCCCACATCCGCCGGATGGCGCTGGGATTGACCTGATCCAGCGCCATCGCGCGGACGATCATGGTGATGGTCTGGTTGCCCGAGTTGCCGCCAATGCCGGCAACGATCGGCATCAACGTGGCCAGGGCTACCAACTTCTCGATCGCCCCCTCGAACAGGCCGATCACCCGCGAGGCGATGAAGGCGGTGATCAGGTTGAGCGCCAGCCAGGCCCAGCGGTTGCGAACCGAGGCCCAGATCGACGCAAAGATATCCTCTTCCTCGCGCAAACCTGCGCGACCGAGCATTTCCGCCTCGCCCTCTTCGCGGATCACGTCGACCATCGCGTCGATGGTGATGCGGCCAATCAGGTGACCGCCACCATCGACCACCGGCGCGGTGACCAGGTCATAGCGTTCGAATGCCTGAGCGACCTCGTAGGCATCATCGGTGGGGTGAAAAGTATTCACGTCCGGCGCCATCACGGCACTGACCATCTTGTCAGGCGAGTTCACCAGCAGCCAGTGCAGCGGCAGCACGCCGGTGAGCAGGTTGTCGTGATTGATGACGAATAGTTTGTCGGTCTGCGCCGGCAGCTCGTCGAAACGTCGCAGGTAGCGCAGCACCACTTCCAGGCTCACATCCTCACGGATGGTGACCATCTCGAAGTCCATCAGGCCGCCTAGCTGATCGTCCTCGTAGGACATCGCCGACTGCACCTGCTCGCGCTGCTGCGAGTCCAGGCTGGCCATCAGCTCCGGCAACACCGCCCTGGGCAGATCCTCGACCAGGTCAGCCAGCTCGTCAGCATCCAGCGGCTCGACGGCCGCCAGAATTTCGTGCCTGTCCATGTCCGCAATCAGCGAATCACGCACGGCATCGGAGACTTCGAGCAGGATGTCACCGTCGCGGTCGGCGCGGACCAGTTGCCAGACGGCAATTCGATCGTCCAGCGGCAGCGATTCGAGGATGAAGGCGATGTCGGCCGGGTGCAGCTCGTCCAGCTGCCCGCGCAGCTCTGCCTGCACCGTCAGCGGCAAGGGTTTGTCATCGTACGGCTGCAACAGCTCGACGATGGCATCCAGCCGGTCGTGCAAACGGTGGCTGGAGCCCCGGGCCTGGACCTCGCTCACGGCCGCTCCAGCAGCACGCAGGCCTGGGCCGCGATACCTTCACCGCGTCCACAAAAGCCGAGCCGCTCGGTGGTCGTGGCTTTGACGCTGACGCGATCCAGCTCGCAGCGCATGTCGGCAGCCAGATTTTCACGCATGGTCTGCGCATGCGGCCCCACCTTCGGCGCCTCGCAAATCACCGTGATGTCGGCATTGCCCAGCACATAACCGTGCTCGGCCATGAGCATCACGGCGTGGCGCAGGAACTGGCGGCTGTCGGCATCACGCCAGCGCTCGTCCGAGGGTGGAAAGTGGCGTCCGATGTCGCCCAGCGCGAGGGCACCGAAAATCGCATCGCACAGCGCATGAATCACCACGTCGCCATCGGAATGGGCGACGACGCCCCGATGATGCGGCACACGCACGCCACCCAATGTGACGTAGGCACCGTCGCCAAATGCGTGTACATCAAAGCCCTGACCTATGCGCATCATCGCGTCCTTGGCAGCAGAAACTCGGCCAGCGCGAAATCCGCCGCTGTTGTCACCTTGATATTATCCTCGGCGCCTTCGACCAGCAGCGGGGTGAAACCGGCCAGCTCCATCGCCATCGCCTCGTCACTGACGTTCACACCGTCTCGTGCAGCCGCTCGCAGTGCGTCGGTCAGTGCTCCGCGCCGAAACATCTGTGGGGTGAAGGCACGCCAGCGCAGGTCACGCGGTTCGGTACGTTCGCTGCAACCCGCGCCATTGGCGCGCTTGAGGGTGTCGCGCAACGGCGCACCCAGCAGCCCACCATCAAGCGCACCGGCGCGCTCGATCAAGCGATCGATATCCGCGAGCCGCACGCATGGACGGGCGGCATCATGCACCAGCACGAAATCGTCGGGGCCTACGTTATCGGGCAAGGCTTCCAGCCCGGCCAGCACCGAATCGCTGCGTTCGGCGCCCCCTTCAACATGACGAACCGGCTTGCCATTCAAGGTGTCGATGCCAGACCAATACGGGTCGGTCGCGGCCAGAATCACCAACAGGCCACTGATCTGCGGATGCGCCGCCAGACGCTCAAGCGTGTGCTCGATCAAGGGCTGGCCGGCCAGCGACAGGTACTGTTTCGGGCAGTCACCGCCCACCCGCGTGCCACGCCCGGCCGCCGGCACGACACACCACAGCGTCAGCCCGCTCATGGGGAGCCTGCAGAAGCCGCCGCTGCCGGCAGGCTTGCTGCACCGGCGGGCTGCTCCACCACCTGATAGAACACTTCGCCCGACTTGATCAGGCCGAGCTCGGTGCGCGCCCGAGCCTCGACGGCCTGATCACCATGCTTGAGATCAAGCACGTCAGCGCTCAGCGCATGGTTGCGTTGCAATAACCTGGCGTTCTCATCGGCCTGTTTCTTCACCGCCACGCGCAGGCTGTCCACCTCGCGCATGCTCCCGTTGCCGGACCACAGCTTCAGCTGCAGTCCGATCAGGATCACGATGAGAACAAGGGCGATCCAGCGCAGCATGGGCGGGCGAGGATTCCGCTCAACCCGGCAAACGGGTCAGATTCGGAAACGCGTTGCGCCCGGCATAGTGGGCCGCGCTACCCAGCAGCTCCTCGATGCGCAACAACTGGTTGTACTTGGCCACGCGATCGCTGCGGCACAGCGAACCGGTCTTGATCTGGGTCGCGGTGGTCGCCACGGCAATATCAGCGATCGTGGTGTCCTCGGTTTCGCCGGAGCGATGCGAGATCACCGCCGAATACTTGGCCGCATCGGCCATGGCGATGGCTTCCAGCGTTTCGGACAGGGTACCGATCTGGTTGACCTTGATCAGGATCGAATTGGCGATCTTCTTTTCAATGCCTTCGCGGAAGATCACCGGGTTGGTCACGAACAGATCATCGCCGACCACCTGAATTCGATCACCGATCTTGTCGGTCAACAGCTTCCAGCCATCCCAGTCGCCTTCGGCCAGGCCATCTTCAATGCTCACGATCGGATATTGCTCGGCCCAGCTGGCCAGCACGTCGACAAACTCGCTCGAGGAGTACTTCTTGCCTTCACCGGCCAGATCGTACTTGCCGCCCTTGTAGAACTCGGAGGCGGCGGCATCCAGACCCAACAGGATCTCGCCACCGATCTTGTAGCCGGTCTTGTTGATCGCCTCCAGAATGGTGTCCAGTGCCTCGATGTTGGAGCGCAGGTTCGGCGCGAAGCCGCCTTCATCGCCCACCGAGGTGCTCAGCCCGCGACCTTTCAGCACGCTCTTCAGCGCATGGAAAATTTCCGCGCCGGCGCGCAGCGCTTCGGCGAACGTCGGCATGCCGACCGGCAATACCATGAATTCCTGAACATCGATGTTGTTGTCCGCGTGCTCGCCGCCATTGATGATGTTCATCATCGGCACCGGCAGTGCGCCGGGCTTGCCATGCGAGAGGTAGCTCCACAGCGGCTCGTCACGCGAGGCCGCCACCGCATGCGCCGCCGCCATCGATACACCAAGCAGCGCGTTCGCACCCAGCTTGCCCTTGTTCGGGGTCCCGTCCAGCCCAATCAGCTTCGTATCCAGACCCTTCTGATCCGCCGAGTCAAAACCCTTCAGCGCGTCGGCGATCACGCCATTGACGTTCGCCACGGCATTCCTGACACCCTTGCCGCCATAGCGCGACTTGTCGCCGTCACGCAGCTCGACCGCCTCGCGCGAACCGGTGGACGCGCCGCTTGGCACGGCCGCCCGACCAAATGCGCCATCGGCCAGGGTGACTTCAGCTTCCAGCGTGGGGTTGCCGCGCGAATCCAGGATCTCACGGGCGTGGATGCGGGTGATCAGTGTGCTCATGGTGGTCCGTCTTTTGAGTGAGGGCGTCAGTGTGTTCGCAGGAGCCCGCTAGCGGGCTCCTGCCGGCGGTTACAGGCCTTGTTCGAGGAAGCCGTGACGCTTGGTCACGGCATCGAGTTCAAGCAGGGTTTGCAGCAGGGCTTCCATCTTGTCCAATGGCCACGCATTGGGTCCATCGGAAAGCGCCTTGCTCGGATCAGGGTGGGTTTCGGCGAACAAGCCGGCGACGCCCACCGCCACGGCGGCACGCGCCAGTACGGGCACGAACTCGCGCTGGCCACCGGAACTGGTGCCCTGCCCACCTGGCAACTGCACCGAATGGGTGGCGTCGAATACCACCGGGCAACCCGTCTCACGCATCACGCTGAGCGAGCGCATATCAGATACCAGGTTGTTGTAACCGAAGCTGGCGCCGCGTTCGCACACCATGATCTGGTCATTGCCGACGGCCGTGGCCTTGGCCACCACGTGCTTCATGTCCCACGGAGCCAGGAACTGACCCTTCTTGATATTCACTGGCTTGCCGGCGCGCGCCACCTTCTGGATGAAGTCGGTCTGCCGGCACAGGAACGCCGGTGTCTGCAGCACGTCGACCACCGAGGCGACTTCGTCCATCGGGGTGTATTCGTGCACGTCAGTGAGCACCGGCACCCCAATCTGACGCCGGACCTCGCCGAGAATCCGCAGCCCCTGTTCCAGCCCAGGCCCGCGAAAACTCTCGCCCGAGGAACGATTCGCCTTGTCGAAACTGGACTTGAAGATGAAGTTGATGCCCAGTCGGCCGGTGATCTCCTTCAGCGTGCCTGCGGTGTCCAGTTGCAACTGCTCGGACTCGACCACACACGGCCCGGCGATCAAAAACAGGGGCTGGTTCAGCCCAACCTCGAATCCGCACAACTTCATGCGAGCGACTCCTGTGCCAGTGATTGCCCTTCACGCACCGCCTTGCGTTCACGCGCGGCATGGACGAAGCCGATGAACAGCGGGTGCCCGTCGCGCGGCGTGGAGGTGAACTCCGGATGTGCCTGGCAGGCGAGGAACCACGGATGCTTCTGTGGTGGCAATTCGATCATTTCCACCAACAAGTCATCCATCGACTTGCCCGAAATCACCAGACCGAGATCCTCGAACGACTGCCGGTAACGATTGTTGAATTCGTAGCGATGACGATGGCGCTCACGCACCACGTCCTGACCATACAGCTCGCGCGCCAGCGTGCCTGCCTTGAGGCGGCACTCCTGCGAACCCAGGCGCATGGTGCCGCCCATGTCGGAGCGGTCGCTGCGCTGCTCGACTTCACCGGTGGCTGTGGTCCACTCGGTGATCAGCCCGATTACCGGGTCAGGCGTCTGGCGGTCGTTTTCACTGGAGTCGGCGGCGGTCAGGCCAGCCACGTGACGGGCAAAATCGACGACCGCCGCATGCATGCCGTAGCAGATACCGAAGTACGGCACGCCGTGCTCACGCGCGTACTTCGCGGCCAGCACCTTGCCCTCGAAGCCGCGCTTGCCGAAACCGCCCGGCACCAGGATGGCGTCGGCCGTGGCCAGCACCTTGGCGGCACCTTCGGCCTCGACCTGCTCGGAATCGATCCAGTCCAGGTTCACCCGCGTACGCTGCTTGATGCCGCCATGACGCAGCGCCTCACCCAGCGACTTGTAGGCGTCCTTGTGCTCGACGTACTTGCCGACGATGGCCACCGTGATCTCGTCGTTCGGGTGCTCCACCGCTTCGACCGTGCGCTGCCAGGCGGACAAATCCGCCGGCTTGGCATCCAGGCCCAGGCGCTTGACGACGATATCGTCCAGCCCCTGCTTGTGCAGCCACAGCGGCTGCTTGTAGATGATG
>JBBQQL010000103.1:0-15098 GCA_038215995.1 Lysobacterales bacterium | reverse complement strand
GCGGGTCGAACCGGCGATTATACGGAGTTCGCCACTCCGATACCAGTAGGAGCGCACGCTGTGCGCGATGCTCTTGATTCTGCAACACCAGAGCATCGCGCACAGCTTGCGCTCCTGCAGAAACCCTTGCGGTGCATGAGGCGCCGCCGCAAGGATTATTTCTTCTTGGGGCCGATCATCATGACCATCTGACGACCTTCCAGGCGAGGATAGGACTCGATCTGGCCATTGTCGCCAACGTCTTCCTGGATCTTCTTGGCCAGATTCTGGCCCAGATCCTGATGCGACATCTCGCGACCGCGAAAGCGGATCGTTACCTTGACCTTGTCGCCTTCTTCCAGGAATCGAAGCATGTTGCGCAGCTTGATCTGGTAGTCGCCCACGTCCGTCACCGGCCGGAACTTCACTTCCTTGATCTCGACCTGCTTCTGCTTCTTCTTGGCGGCCTGCGCCTTCTTCTGGGCTTCAAACTTGAATTTGCCGTAATCCATGATGCGGCAAACCGGCGGATCGCCGTTCGGCTGAATCTCGACCAGATCCATGCCAGCTTCCTGCGCCAGCGCCAGCGCCTCGTCACGGGTAAGAATGCCGAGTTGCTCGGCGTCCGCACCAATAACACGCACCCGCGGCACACGGATTTCCTGATTACGACGATTGCCCTTGTTGTCGGTGGTTGCGATACCACGATCCTCCAGAAGAAGTAATGAAACAGACCGCTCGGCGCTTAACGCCGGGTTTCGGTCTCCAATCGCTCGATGAAGGCGGCCAGCGGCATGCTGCCCAAATCCTCGCCCGAACGGGTACGCACAGAAACCATCCCCGTCTCTTTCTCGCGGTCACCGACCACAAGCAAATAAGGCACTTTCTGCATCGTATGTTCGCGGATTTTATAGCCGACTTTCTCGTTGCGCAAATCCGATTGTACCCGGAAACCTTTGTCGACAAGGGTTTGCGTCACTTCACTGACGTAGCCGGCCTGCGCATCGGTAATATTGAACACCACCGCCTGCACCGGGGCGAGCCAGGGCGGCAGCAAACCAGCGTGGTGCTCGATCAGGATGCCGATGAAGCGCTCCATCGAACCCACGATGGCCCGGTGCAACATGACCGGATGCTGCTTGTGCGAGTGCTCATCGACGTATTCGGCACCCAGGCGCTCGGGCATCATGAAGTCGACCTGCATGGTGCCGACCTGCCAGGCGCGGCCAATCGAGTCTTTCAGGTGATACTCGATCTTGGGTGCGTAGAAGGCACCCTCACCGGGCAACTCCTCCCATTCAACGCCCGCAGCGCGCAGCGCGCGACGCAACATTTCTTCGGTGCGATCCCAGAATTCGTCCGATCCGATGCGCTTCTCGGGGCGCAGCGCCAGCTTGATCGCCAGATCGGTGAAGCCAAAATCGGCGTAGACCTTCATCGCCTGCAGATGGAATGCGGTGACTTCAGACTCAACCTGCTCCGGCGTGCAGAAGATATGGCCATCGTCCTGAGTGAAGGCGCGCACGCGCATGATGCCGTGCAGCGCGCCGGACGGCTCGTTGCGATGGCAACCACCAAACTCGCCATAACGGATCGGCAGCTCGCGATAGCTGTGCAGGCCGGTATTGAATACCTGCACGTGGCCCGGGCAGTTCATCGGTTTCAACGCGTAGGTGTGCTTCTCGGACTCGGTGAAGAACATGTTCTCAGCGTAGTTGTCCCAGTGGCCCGACTTTTTCCACAGCGACACGTCCAGCACCATCGGGCAGCGGATCTCCTGATACCCACTCGCCTTGTATACGCCGCGCATGTACTGCTCGACCTGCTGCCAGATCGCCCAGCCATTCGGGTGCCAGAACACCATGCCGGGGCTTTCCTCCTGCTGATGGAACAGATCCAGCGCCTTGCCGATCTTGCGGTGATCGCGCTTTTCGGCCTCCTCCAGCTGGAATAGATGGGCTTTCAGATCCTTGTCGTTGAGCCAGGCGGTCCCGTAGATGCGACTGAGCATGGCGTTGTTCGAGTCGCCGCGCCAATACGCGCCAGCCACCTTCATCAGCTTGAATGCACGCAGCTTGCCCGTATTCGGCACATGCGGGCCACGGCACAAGTCGGTGAACTCGCCCTGCGAATACAGCGACAGCGGCTCGTCCGACGGAATCGACTCGATGATTTCAGCCTTGTAGCTCTCACCCATGCCGCGAAAAAACGCCACTGCCTCATCGCGCGACTTCACGCTGCGCGTCACGGGCAATTGCTCGCCGACGATTTTCTCCATCTCAGCCTCGATCTTGGGCAGATCTTCCGGCGTGAACGGCCGCTCATAGGCGAAATCGTAGAAAAAGCCGTTCTCGATCACCGGACCGATCGTCACCTGTGCACCCGGGAACAGCCGCTGCACCGCCTGACCCATCAAGTGAGCGGTGGAATGGCGCAGGATCTCCAGCGCGTCCGGGCTCTTGTCAGTGACAATCTGCACGCTGGCATCGTGGTCGATCACGAAGCTGGCATCGACCAGCTGACTATCGACCTTGCCCGCCAGCGTCGCCTTGGCCAGACCGGCGCCAATCGAAGCGGCCACGTCCTGCACGGAGACGGGATGATCAAACGGCCGTTTGCTGCCGTCGGGTAGCGTAATTTCAATCATGGAAATACCTGGAGTATCCGCCACGACGGCGGATCAAGAAGCAAAGTATGACCGCAAAATGCCGCCGGGCGCCGTAGCCAGCTCGCCATCAGCCACGAAAAGGGCGCGCGGCGCCCTGGTCGTTCCAGCGTTGCGGGTAAAAGTCAGCTGGAAAGCTTCGTAGTGTCCATGTCGCACACTCGACCCGCAGTTACCTGCAGGCCACCAAGGCAGATGCGTAAGGACGAAAAAATTACTTCGCCGTCAACCGGCTGTCAATCTCGTTCGCGCCCGGCTGACCATCAGAAGTAGTAACCGACATTGATGTTGAAGCGATGCTCAACCCCGCCATTGCCCACCATGCTGCCACCAATGAAGGGCTGGTTGCGTGCGGTGACGAAGTCGAAATAGGTGAACAGGCCGCCTGCAGCCACCGACACACCGGTCACATTCATCCAGGTGTGCGGCAAGCCGCCGGACTTGTGCCCCACGATCGAATAGTCGTTGTAAAAGGTCAGTTCGCTGATCGGCCCCCACGATACCGGCCACTTGTAGGCGAGATTGCCGGTATAGCTGCTGGCCCGCGCCGCGATGCTGTCGTAGAAGTGGTAGGCGCCGACGGCCAGACGCGTGGCATCAAACACGGAATAGTCGTAGTGCGCGGCCTGCAACTGCAGGTTCCACGGGCCGTGATTGGCATTCACGTGTACTGCATAGGCGCCGTAGTGCCCCACGCTGTGGGTAGCGTCATCCAGTCCGCCATGCAGCGCGGAAGCGCCCAGCTCAATGCTGGTGTCGGCCCCGGGGCGGAAGGTATAGGCCACCCGACCTGCCGCCGTATTGGCCGTGCCAATCGGATGTGCAGGATCATCGTAGACGCCTTCGGTGGCGCCGCGGTAACCCACGACGTTGTAGGAGTAGCTATCCGAACGGTTGCTGACGTAGCCGTCAACGCCGCCCATGCCGTCATTCTTGAAGAAGGCGAGCTGCACATTCCACGGATCGCTGACGTAGAGGTACTTGGCACCCATGAAATAGCTGTCCTCCAGCCCGAGGTAGTAATTGGAACTGAAGAAATAGTTGTGGGAGTCGAATGGCTGTACGCCAAAGGGCAACTTGACCAGACCCAGGCGCCCTTCGGACTTGTCGGAAAACTTGTAACCAACCCAGGCGTGCTGCACAGCGCTCATGTACTGGAACCAGCGATACTGCGCCGACAATTCGACACCACCGATGCGGCCGTTCAAGTCGAGCCGGAAGATGTCGAAATCGCCGTCACCACCGCGTCGGCGATTGCCCTTGTTGTAGCCCTCGCTGCTGTACTGGAAGCGCACCGCGCCACCCAGCTTGATACCGTCCTTCTCCGCCGGTGTCTTGCTTGCCGCCACGGCGGCAACCGGCTCGACAGCCACCTCAACCCGATCAACTTTCGCCGCACTTTCCGCCTGTTGCTGGCGCAACAGCGTCATCTGCTTTTGCATTTCATCCATGCGCGCCTGCATCTGGACGAGCTGCTGAGTGACGGATGGCTGCTGTGCAGGCTCAGTCGCGCCTGTGTTCGTGGCCTGGACCGGGTGCGCCAGACACAGGCCAAAGGCTCCCGTCGCGACGAGCGCGAGTGGTTTGAATGTCATCGAATGATTCCTTGGGTTTTTGATCGGCGACCGCACGCAATGGCGGCGCCGTACGGGAGAAAGTGCACGCCCCTGCTTCAGCCGCCCGCGATCAGGCCGGGGCGGCTGGAGGCATCAGGGCTTGGCGGACACCCAGCCCGAGACCAGTTCGGCGTGACTATTGACCCAGGCCTTGGCATTTTCCTCGGCATTGGTATCCGGCTTCTGGTCAGCCGCCATCACTTGCTGCATCTGCTCCGGCGTCCAGTGGAAGCCATCAAGCACGGCGTAGGCCTTGGGCATGTCCTGCTGCAGCCCCTTGCGCGCCAGGGTATCGATGTCTTCAGCACCACCATAGCTGCCCTTGGGATCGGCCAGATATTTCAGGTTCCAGCGCGCCCACATCCAGTGTGGTGTCCAGCCGGTCACCACGATCCACTGCTTGTTGTCGATCGCACTCTTCAGCGCCGCCGTCATGGTGGCACCACTGCCGTCGATCAGCTTGAGCGGCAGCTTGTAGGCCTCGATCGCCTTCTGCGTGATACCCATTTCGCCAGCGCCAGGGTCGATGCCGACGATCCGGTTCTGGAACTGATCAGCATGCGCGGCCAGTTGATCGATCGAGTCGATCGTCACGTAATCAGGCACCACCAGGCCGATCCTGGTGCCGGTCATGTTCGGACCGAGATTGGTCAGCTGATCCTTCACCTTGGCGTAGTAGTTGGCGTGCGTGCTCGGCAGCCAGGCGCAGACCGTGGCGTCGGCGTCGCCATTGGCCAGTGCCGAATACATCGCTGCGCCGCTCACCGAAATCGCCTTCACCTTGAAGCCATGTTGCTCCAGTACCGCCTTGGCCACATGGGTAGCGGCAGTGCAACTGGACCATTCCACGTAGACCAGCTTTACCTCCTGCGAATCGCTGGACGTGGACGCTTCCTTGCTCGGTGACGTGTCAGCCGAATTGCCACCGGATGGCGAGCAGCCTGCCAGCGTGGCAACAGCAAATACGGCGGCAATTGCCGTGCGAAGTCGGAATGTCTTGCTGATGGTGAATTCTCCCTTGGAGTGGCCGCGAATCACTTCGCGGTTTTGATCGGCGGTTTGCGGCCGATACGTTGCGTGACGCGATCAAGGATCATCGCCAGGATCACAATGGCGATGCCGGCCTCGAAACCCTTGCCAGGCTCCAGTCGCTGGATCGCCTGCCAGACCTTTCCGCCGAGTCCACCTGCGCCGATCATCGCGGCGATCACCACCATCGACAGCGAGAGCATGATGGTCTGGTTGATACCGGCCATGATGGTCGGCACCGCCATCGGCAACTGCACCTTGAACAGTTTCTGACGCCGGGTAGAGCCAAACGCGTCGGCTGCCTCGACCAGATCGGCGGGCACCTGCCGGATACCCAGCGCAGTCAGCCGGATGGTTGGCGGCGTGGCAAAAATCACCGTGGCCACGCTGGCCGATACCGCACCCAGGCCGAAAAACGGGATGGCCGGAATCAGGTAGACGAAGGCCGGCATGGTCTGCATGAAATCCAGTATCGGCATCACCGTCTGCGAGGTACGCCGACTGAGTGCCGCCGCAATGCCCAGCGGCAGGCCGATGGCAATCGCCAGCATGGTCGAGATCAATACGAGTGTGAAGGTCTCCACCGTGGCCGACCAAAGACGCAGGTTCCACAGCAGCAACAGGCCAAGCAGACTGAACAGGGCCACCCGCCAACCCGCAGTACGCCAGGCCAGCAGCGCCACGGCGACGATCAGCAACCATGGCGGCAGCCACAGCAGGCCATGCACCAGCGAGTCGATCAGGATCGAGACAAAGTGACTGAACGCCCTGGTAATAAAGGCACCGTGCAAGGTCAGCCAGTCCAGGGCCTCGTCAATGCCGTGGGCGAGCGGCAATTTGGGAATCAGGACGGTCATGCGGCAGCACTCGTTGGCGCCGCTTCGGCGGTGGTCTTCGTCGTGCTGTTTTGCGCCAGCGCCTGGATCACTCGCGGCCGGGTGACCACGCCAAGCAGTTTGCGATCCTCATCCACTACGGGAAGCCGGTACGGCCACACGGCCATCAGATTGATGATCTCGGTCAGTGGCACGTCGGGACCGATCGTGGGCGCATCGCGCTGGATCAGGTCCGCGATGCTCTGCCTGCCCTCGCTTACAGCCTTGTCCAGTGCGTCAAGTGTGACCGTGCCCACCAGGGTATGGTCACGCTCGATCACCAGCATGCTGGTGTCACTGCCTTCAGTCATCTTGTGCAACACGGTACGCGGCCCATCCTGCGGAAATGCCAGCGCGCGCGCGCGGCCCATCACCGAACGCGCGGTCAACACGCGCGACATGTCCACGTTCGCCACAAACCGCTCGACGTAAGCGTCGGCCGGCTTGTTCAAAATCTCCTCGGGCGTGCCGATCTGCACCACCCGACCATCCTTCATCAACACGATGCGATCGCCGATCTGCAGCGCCTCGTCCAGATCGTGGGTAATGAACACGATGGTCTTCTTCATGCGCCGCTGCAGCGAAGCCAACTCCTGCTGCATGTCGCGGCGAATCAACGGATCGAGCGCACTGAACGCCTCATCCATCAGCAGGATGTCGGACTTCACCGCCAGTGCACGAGCCAGCCCTACACGCTGTTGCATGCCGCCACTGAGCTGGCTCGGCCAGGCATCTTCCCAGCCATCGAGGCCGACCAGCTCCAACGCCTCGACTGCCCGGGCGCGACGCTCTACCGGATCAACGCCCTGAACTTCCAGTCCGTAGGCGGCGTTGTCGGCCACACTGCGCTGCGGGAACAGGGCGAAGTGCTGAAACACCATGCTGATCTTGCGCCGACGCAGATTGAGCAACTGCTCACGATCGAAGCGGGTGATGTCCTCGCCATCGATGAAGATGCTGCCGCGGCTGGGCGTGTTCAGACGGTTGAGACAGCGCAACAGGGTCGATTTGCCGCTGCCGCTCAGGCCCATGATGACGAGCAGCTCGCCCTCTTCCACATCGAACGACACATCGGCCACACCGACCGCATGGCCGGTTTTGCGGATTTCCGCATTGTCCACGCCCTCGTCGAGCTGGCGCAAAGCCTGCTCCGGATGCGGCCCGAAAATCTTGCTGAGGTGTTCGATCCTGATTTTCTGCATGGTTCCTTTGCCAGAGTCTGGTCGCAGCCATCCGACGACGATCGGACAGCAGTGCTTCGAGGGCGAAGCATCGGGATGCAAACACTGGGCGAAACAACGCCGGGGTCGGTGGCATGAAGCGCATGCCGGCCCAGGTTTGATGAGAATTGGTAGCCGCGGAGTGTAGCAAAATTGGGCGGCTATCTCAAATTTCACGTTCACGCAATAGGTATTCCGCATCGAAAATTACATGCATTTCCCTCGCAGTCAGCCGGCAGATCTCGCCACATGGACAAGCCACGCCAGCGCGATCAACAACGGGAAAGCGCGCAGCACCTGACGGTACCGCGGCGACGGCGCAACGCGCGGAAAAAGGCATATGGCGAGAGCACGTCCTTGCCCACTCCTCTCACCCATTCACTCTCGCTAGAACGGCTTGGCGATCACCAGCCAGATCACGGCAAGCAACAGCAGCACCGGTATTTCATTGATCCAGCGCATTGCCTTCGACGAAGGCAGGGCAACGCCCTTCGCGCTGTTCTTGAGCAGGCGTCCGGTCCAGATGAAATACGCCAGCAATACCGCCACCAGCGTCAGCTTGGCGTCGATCCAGTGCATGCCAGCGGTAACGTTGGGCAGGTACTGCGGAAATGCCCGCCAGCCCTGCCACAAGGCCAGACCGAACACGAAAGCCAGACCGAACATGGTGTGACCAAACCTGTACAGCCGCCGCCCCATCAAATGCAGCCGTATCTGCACCGCAGGCTCACGGGTGGTCTCAGCCAGATTCACCATGATTCGCGGCAGGTAAAACACCGTAGCCATCCACGCGATGACAAACAGCAGATGCAATGACTTGATCAGGGGATAGGTCACGGGCAGTCACAGGCGAGGCTGCGGGATACAGCGAGGGCAATGATAGCGTGCCTCGATCAGCTTGATTCAGTCTGCGACGGATCCTATGCGAGCGAGCAGGGCTTGCAGCAATCGCTCACGATGCAACACATCAAGCGGCTCGTTGTGCATGTCGGTCAACTGGAAGAAATCTTCCACGCGCTCCCCGAACGTGGCGATGCGCGCATCGTGCACGCGCACCTGCTCACTCAGCATCACTTGCGCGACTGCGGCGAGCAACCCCGGCCTGTCGTTACCGACAAAGGCCAGTTGGGTACGCCCTCCGGCAGCATTGAAGCTTATTTTTGGCGTCATCTGAAAATGCTTCTGATGGCGTGACATGCTGCGCTTGCTCGGCTGCACGCCAGCGGACTGGGCCAATGCGCGCTGCAAGCGTTGCTGCAACTCTTCCGCTCGTGCAGGACTGGCCGGTTGCTGGCTGTCCGCCTCCAGCAGCAGGAACGTATCCAGTGCCATGCCGATCGGCGAACTGAGCACTCGCGATTCCATCACCGAAAAGCGCAGCCGATCCAGCACCGCCGTAACCGTCGCAAAGAGTCCGTCGCGATCGGGCGTGTAAACAAACAACTCGGTACTGCCGCGCACAGAAAGCGGATGCACGGCCACCAGCGGCACCTCACCGCGCGCCCGCAGGATTGCACCGGTCTGCCAGGCGATCTGCTCGGGTCGATGACGCAGAAAGCTGAGCTGCGGAAAATCGGCCCAGACACGCACCACGTCGGCTTCGGCAAAACCCTCGTTCATCAGCAAGGCAAGAGCATGCTCGCAACACTCGTGCACGCGTACGCCAGCGTCGCGCGGCAACTCGACATCGCTGCGCAAGGCATAACGCGTGCTTGTATACAGGTCTGACAACAACCGGTCCTTCCAGCCGTTCCATAGACGCGGACTGGTCCCGATGATGTCGGCCATGGTCAGCAGATAGAGCTGACTGAGCTGCTCCCGATCACCAACGATGCCGGCAAACCGGTGTACCACGTCTGGATCGGTGATGTCCTGACGCTGTGCCGTGGTGCTCATCAGCAAATGCCAGCGCACCAGCCAGGCAATGCGTTCGACATCACCGGAGGGCATGCCCAGCCGCGTGCAGAACGTTCGCGCATCCTGCTCGCCCAGTACCGAGTGGTCACCACCACGGCCCTTGGCTATATCGTGAAACAACGCGGCCAGCAGCAGCACCTCGGGCTTGGGCAACTTCGCCCATATCTCGCAGCCAAGCGGAAATTCACCGCGCGCCGCCGGATCGGCAAAGCGCGCCAGGTTCCGCAGCACGCGCAAGGTATGTTCATCCACCGTGTAGACATGGAACAAGTCGTACTGCATGCGCCCGAAAACCTTGCCGAACGCTGGCAGGATCGCTGCCAGCAGGCCATGCCGGTTCATCCGCCACAATGCCTCCACCGCGGGCGCACCACGCTGCAGCAAGCGCAGGAAGGCAGCGAGCACGTCGTCATTTTTGGCCAGTGCATCGCCGTGGACGTCAGTCGCCTGGTGGATACGACGCATGGTATCGGCACTGAAACCGAGCACACCCTGCTGATCGAGCCGGGCAATGAAGATTTCCACCAATGCAGCGGGTCGTCGCATGAACAACTGCGGATCACGCGCCGCCAGGCGTGGACCATAGCGCACGAAATCGGTGCCCACCGGCTGTTCCGCGCCCGGCACCTCGAGCATTTCCTCGAAGCGCTCGGCGACCTGCACACCCAGCCGCTCCACCTGGCTGGCGGCGCGGTAATAGCCCTGCATGAATTGCTCGACGCCGAGGTTTTTCGCGTGCTCGTCCTCGAAGCCAAGCCGCGTTGCCAAGGCTCGCTGATAGTCGAACAACAGCCGCTCCTCGGGCCGCCCGGCCTCCAGATGCAGCGCATAGCGATACCGGCGCAAGGTGGCCTCGGACTGCTCCAGCGCCGCTTTTTCAGCCGGATCGAGCAAACCCTCAACCACCATCTCGGACAGATCACCCGCATGTGCCAGCCGGCGCCCCATCCAGCGCAGCGAATCGAGCGTGCGCAGACCACCGGGGCCGTCCTTAAGGTTGGGCTCAAGGTTGTAGGCCGTATCGTCGTAGCGGGCGTGCCGCGCATCGCGCTCGGCCAGACGCGCCGCCAGATACTCAGCCGGCGGCCACAACGCAGGATCATCGACGATGGCACGTAGTTGCGTGTCCAGCTCGGGGTCACCGGCCAGCCGCCGCGCATCCAGCAAGCTGGTGAACACACTGACATCCTGCGCTGCCAATGCGCGGCACTGCACCGGGTCACGCACCGCATGACCGACCTTCAGACCGACATCCCACAGGGTCGCGAAAAACTGCTCCAGTGCCCGCAGCCTGGCCGGCTCTGGCGCTGCCACCAGCGCCAGCAGATCCACATCCGAATAGGGAAACAGCAGACCCCGACCGAAACCACCGACCGAAAACAAGGTGGCGCCGGTCACTTCGCCCAGGCACGCCATCCACACATGCGCCACCACCCGCTCGACCGATTCACCACGTCGCCTGGCCAGCGCACTGGCGTCGGCACCATCGCGAAACGCCGTGGCGAGCGCGCGACCCAGATCACCCAGCAGCTGCCGCAGCGCGCGGCGCGCCTCGGTGGAAACGCCTGAACGCGGCACCGCCACGGGCAGGCGCGGCAAGGGCGGCAGGCTGACGGGAGTGAACACTGGGGGCATGACGCGTCCTGAATTTGCAGGAGCCCGCTGGCGGGCGGTGCGGGGGGTGTTCGCCCGCCCGCGGGCTCCGGCATTTGTCGGTTACGCGTCAGGCCAGGGCGTGAGGATCTCGAAACCGTCGTCGGTCACCGCCAGGGTGTGTTCCCACTGCGCCGACAGGGAATGGTCCTTGGTCACCACGGTCCAGCCATCCGGAAGCTGGCGGGTTTGCGGCTTGCCGGCGTTGATCATCGGCTCGATCGTGAAGGTCATGCCCTTCTTCAGCTCCACGCCCGTGCCCGGCTTGCCGTAATGAAGCACCTGCGGCTCGTCGTGGTAGACCTTGCCGATGCCATGGCCGCAATATTCCTTGACCACGCTGAAGCCGGCCGCCTCGGCATGCTGCTGGATCGCGTGCCCCACGTCGCCCAGGGTGGCGCCCGGGCGCACCGCCTGAATGCCCTTCATCATCGCCTCGAAGGTGGTGTCCATCAGCCGCTTGGCCAGGACGGATGGCGTACCGGCCACATACATGCGACTGGTGTCGCCATGCCAGCCATCCTTGATGACGGTGACGTCGAGATTGACGATGTCGCCGTCCTTGAGCACCTTGCCCTCGTTCGGGATGCCATGGCAGATCACGTGATTGACCGAGGTGCACAGGGTCTTGGGAAAGCCGTGGTAGCCGACATTGGCGGGAATCGCCTTCTGCACATTCACGATGTGCTCGTAGGCCAGCCGATCCAGTTCCTCGGTGCTCACCCCGGGTCTGACGTGCTCCTTGAGCATCGCCAGCACTTCGGCAGCGAGCTTGCCGGCGATGCGCATGCCTTCGAGGTCTTCCGGGCTTTTCAGGGTAATGGCCATGAGTTCCACTCTAATAGGGCGGCAGGCGTTCCGGCTCAATACCGTTGAGAATCCGGCACAACTTGCTGCACTGCCGGCGTACCGGCTACAATTTCGGAGTTTTGCTGATCCGGCTCCACCGTTTTGACGGTCGGCCAGTGCAAAGCGAACCGGGATTGTAACGCCCAGCGCTGCAACTCCCAACCAACGCCACACACGTGTCGGCACCGCCTTCGGGGTGCTGCGTCCTGCCCACCACAAAATCGGGCAAGTCGCGGTCGAAGCCGGGGATGCGTGGAGGTCCCAACCCCCAGGTCTCTCATCGAGACCATTGTCAGGAGTTACACCCATGGCCCAAGTCACCATGCGCCAGATGCTCGAAGCCGGCGTCCATTTCGGTCACCAGACCCGTTACTGGAACCCCAAGATGGCTCCGTACATCTTCGGCGCCCGCGGCAAGATCCACATCATCAACCTCGAGAAGACCCTGCCGCTGTTCACCGACGCGATGAACTTCCTGTCGGGCGTGGCACAGAAGCGCGGCACCATCCTGTTCGTCGGCACCAAGCGTTCGGCCCGCGAGCCGTTGGCCGAAGAGGCAGCACGCGCCGGCATGCCGTTCGTCACCTCGCGCTGGCTCGGCGGCATGCTGACCAACTTCCGCACCGTCAAGCAGTCCGTATCGCGCCTGAAGGAGCTGGAAGCGGCCGAGACCGACGGCAGCTTCGAGAAGCTGGTCAAGCACGAAGTGCTGGCCCGTCGCCGCGAGCGCGACAAGCTGCAGGCCTCGCTGGGCGGCATCAAGGACATGAATCGTCTGCCTGATGCCTTGTTCGTGATCGATATCGGCCACGAAGACATCGCCGTGCAGGAAGCCAAGAAGCTCGGCATCCCGGTCATCGCCGTGGTTGATACCAACTACAACCCGGAGCTGGTCGACTACGCGATCCCGGGCAATGACGACGCGATCCGCGCGATCCAGTTGTACGCTCGCGCCGCTGCCGACTCGATCCTGGAAGGCAAGGCTGCTGCCCCGTCCGCCGCCCAGGGCGACGGCAACGACTTCGTCGAACTGGACGAAGAAGGCAACCCGGTCGCCAAGGTCGACCGTCCGCGCCGTGATGCCGCCCCGCGCAAGCCGGCTGCTCCGCGTCGCGAGGGTGGTCGTGACGCTGGCCGTGGCCCGCGCAACGACGGCGCGCCCGCCAAGTAATCGCGACGACGGCGGTCATCCCGCCGTCGCATTCGCTCACGAACATCGCGCCATGGTGCCGACGCCCGGTCGCCATGGCGCAAACCCAGCATTAGAGGACTGATGATGAGCACTATTTCCGCACAAATGGTCAAGGAGCTGCGCGAGCGCTCCGGCGCCGGCATGATGGAATGCAAGAAGGCGCTGGTCGAAAACAACGCCGACATCGAAACGGCGATGGAATGGCTGCGCAAGTCCGGCCTGGCCAAGGCTGACAAGAAGGCCAGCCGCATCGCCGCAGAAGGTCGCATCGTGGCCGCGCAGACCGCCGGCAAGGCCGTGCTGGTCGAGGTCAACTGCGAAACCGACTTCGTCGGCAAGGACGCGAGCTTCCTGAAGTTCAGCGATACGGTCGCCGACGTGGCGCTGAACTCCGGCGTCACCGATATCGACGCCCTGAAGGCTGCTGCCTACCCGGGCGCCAGCAATGTCGAAGAAGCCACCAAGACACTGATCGCCAGCATCGGCGAGAAGATTGACGTGCGTCGCATGGCCCTCGTCGAGAGCGCCGGCACCATCGGCAGCTACGTCCACGGCGGCCGCATCGGCGTGCTGGTGTCGCTCACCGGTGGCTCGGAAGACCTGGCCAAGGGTATCGCCATGCACGTGGCCGCGATGAATCCGGCGCATATCCGTGCCGAGGATGTCCCGGCCGAGTTCCTGGCCAAGGAAAAGGAAATCGCGCTGAGCCAGATGTCGGACAAGGAAAAGGCGAAGCCGGCCGAGATCCTCGAGAAAATCGTGGGCGGCAAGGTCAACAAGATCATTTCCGAAGTCACCCTGCTCGGTCAGCCCTACGTGCTGGACACCAACATGACGGTGGCCGAAGCGCTGAAGAAGGAAGGCGCCGACGTGGTCTCGGTGGTGCGTCTGGCCGTCGGCGAAGGTATCGAGAAGGTGGAAGAGGATTTCCACGCCGAAGTGATGAAGCAGGCTGGCCTGGCTTAATCGCTATCCGGCACTGACAAAAAAGGCCGCGATTTTTCGCGGCCTTTTTTGTGGCAGCAAGCGCGCTCCAACGGCTTTTCCACTAAAGGCGGACGAATTCAACCGCCCGCGAATCTCGTCCGCACCAAGGCTCTCGGCTACAATGCAGCGGTTTGCAACACCACAATCCGGAAAACTCATGAGCAATCAGCCCAAGTACCGTCGCATTCTGCTCAAGCTCTCCGGTGAAGCCCTGATGGGTGATGCGGATTACGGCATCGATCCGAAGGTGATCGGCCGGCTCGCCGACGAGATCATCGAAGTACAGCGTACCGGGGTGCAGATCGGCATCGTCATCGGTGGCGGCTATAACTTCCGCGGCGCCGGCCTGGCCGCCGCCGGCATGGATCGCGTTACCGGCGACCACATGGGCATGCTGGCCACCGTCATGAACGCACTGGCCATGCAGGACGCCATCGAGAAGCGTGGCGGCTTCGCCCGCGTCACCAGCGCGATCCAGATCCACGATGTCGCCGAGGATTACATTCGTCGACGCGCGATCCGGCATATCGAAAAGGGCCGCATCGTGTTGTTTGCCGCCGGCACCGGCAACCCCTTCTTCACCACCGATTCCGCCGCCGCCTTGCGCGCCGTGGAAATTGGCGCCGACCTGTTGCTCAAGGCCACCAAGGTCGACGGCGTCTACACCGCCGACCCGGCCACCAACCCCACTGCCACACGCTACGACCAGCTCAGCTATGACGACGTGATCGGACGCAAGCTCGCCGTCATGGATACCGCTGCCATCGCGCTGTGTCGTGACCACTCGATGCCGCTGCGCATCTACGACATGACCGTGCCTGGCAACCTCATGCGCATCATGCAGGGCGAGCCCATTGGCACCATGGTCAATGGCGACTGAAGCTCCCGCAGCCAGCCAGTGACGCGGTCACTGCTATAATCAAACGTTGCCAGATCTACCGGGAAACGACACATGCTCAATGACATCAAGAACGATGCCCAGACCCGCATGGGCAAGAGCATCGACTCGCTCAAACACGATCTCACCCGTATCCGTACCGGTCGCGCCAGCACCTCGCTGGTCGACGGCATCAAGGTGTCCTATTACGGCGCGGACATGCCGCTGACCCAGGTGGC
>JBBQQL010000102.1:0-15214 GCA_038215995.1 Lysobacterales bacterium | reverse complement strand
CACCCTGAACGGCAGTGCGGGCGGCAATGCCCAGCTCACAGCGGCCAACCGGATCGCCACGCTGGGCAACTTCTCTGCCGCCAGTCTGACCTTGAACAACGCGCAGTCGCTGGCCGTAGGCGGCAGCGTGAATACGGGTAGCGGCGCGCTTGCCCTGAGTACCAGCACAGGTCAGCTTGCCCTGACCGGCGCGCTAAGCGGTGGTGCAGTGGCGCTGACTTCAGCGGGCAATCTGGCACTGAACGGCCAGCTCGCGGCGAACACCCTGGCGCTGCAATCGGGCGGTGCGATCAGCGAGGCGGGCGCGGGCGCCATTACCGCCAACTCCTTGAGCGGCAGCTCGAGCGGGAGCACCACGCTCAACCTCGCCAACCACGTAGCGACGCTGGGCACGTTCGGCGCCGATGGATTCCAGTTCACCAACGCCGGCTCACTGGCGGTTTCCGGGCCGATCGACGGCGGCAGCAGCACCAGCCTCACCACCACGGCGGGCGATCTGAGCATCAACGGTCGGGTCAGCGGCACGACCACCTCCCTGGCCTCGTCAGGCGCCATCATGCAAGGGAGTGGTGGAACGATCGTGGCCAGCAACCTGACCGGTCACTCGGCTGGGGCGACCACGCTGGGTGGTGCCAACAGCATCGATACACTGGGCGCTTTCAATGCCGCCAGCTTCAGCCTGACCAATGCAAAAGCGTTGACGGTATCCGGGCCGGTGTCCGGTGGCGCAAGCACCACGCTCATCACCACCGCGGGCGACCTGCACATTGACGGGGCGCTCAGTGGCACCAGCACATCGTTGCAGTCGGCCGGTGCGATTGCCGAGGGTTCCGGCGGCACGATCACGGCAGCCACATTGAGTGGCCGTGCCGTTGGCGGAACCACGTTGGGAACGGCAGCATTGATGATCGCCAACCAGATCAGCACGCTGGGCAATTTCAGTTCCACCGGCGGCTTCAGCCTGACCAACGGCAAGACCCTGACCCTGGCCGCGGTCAACGGCAGCGCCTTCACCGTTGATGCCGGTCACTCGGGCCTGTACCTGGGCGTCACCAACGGCGATTTGCTGCAACTGGGCAAGACCCCACTCTATGACGGGGCGGGCACATTCTCTTCGACCGGCAAGATGGGCACTGGAGTGGCGCCGCTCTACGTGATCGGTGACAGCGCCCAGCTGGTGGCCAAGGTCGGCGCGCCGCCGGCTTACTTCTACGCGGTGGATCGGCAGGGCAACATTCTGCCGCTCACCGGTGAGCTGAGCTTCAACGTGCCCACCTCGGCATTCTTCAGCAAGGCGCAGAACGGTAACGGACGCGGCGATGCCTATATCGACCCCAGCGTGATCTCGGCCAACTACCGCTCATTCGGCATCGTGCCCTCCGGCATCCTGCTGCCGGCGGATCAGCAGCAGTGCCAGCCGGAGCTGGAGGATTGTCCCCTTGACTGATGCATGTAGCCATCGCGCGCCGGTGCGCGCCTGTGCCGCCTGGCTCGCGCTGGGAGGCCTGCTGCTGGTGGCGTCAACGGCACCGACCCATGCGCAGATGGCGGCGCGGCTTTCCGGTCAGGTGGCGCTGGATGAGGTCAAGGCCGCGAGCTCGTCGCTTGCAGTACCGGCAAAGAGCGCGCCGGATGCCTCACTGGCTGGCGTTGAACAGCAGCTCGCGGAGATGGCAAACACGCTGCAGGCGTTACATGGCGATCTGGACAAACCGGTTGAAACCATCGGTGACGCCGACCGCGCCAGTGTGCTTCGCGCCCATGCGGCAGCGGCGCGGGTGCAAGCCTATGTCGCCGCATCGGGCGGGTGCCAGGGCAGCGATGCAGGGGCGATGCGGGCAGCCTTGGTCGCCGGTGTGGCGCGCCTGGCCAGGGACACCGCGTCGGCGAAACTGGTGCCAGTCGTGGACGGTGTCGAGACGCTGGCCCATGTCCCGTTGTTTGTGCTGCACCAGGGCAGCGGGCCGATGCTGTTCGCGCTTACCGGGGCCAACCTGGTCGACACCCAGTGCGCCAATCCCCACGTCGTGGCGACCGATCCAGCGGGCCAACCGCTATCCAGCCAGCCGGGCGTGACCGGAGCTGCGCCCGGCCGCATCGAGTCGCGCTGGCCGCAATCCGCCGCCTTGCCGACGGGCAGTGTGGTGTTGCATGTGACGACCCAGCGAAAAGCCTTTTTGCTGGGTTGTACCGCCTTGCCCGAAGCCAGCGCGGTTGTTCAAGTGGCGCCGGCAGCGCGGTACCAGGTCGAGTACACACTGTCTGCGAGTTGCCCGGCATCGGCAGCGAACGGCTCGTCTGCGAGCGAGGTGCCGCTGGCGCACGGCAAGATGCCATGGCTGCAAGGTTATGGCAGCACCGTCTCGCAGCCTGTCGACACCTCGGCCTGCGGCGAGCCGCAGAGCTACAGCGTGAGCGCCACGGTGGAAGGCAGTGACGGCAGCCACACGGTGGCGGGGCCATTCAGCCAGAGTGCGCAGGCATCGATCACCGCCGGTCTGCCCGGCGGGTTGACGTTGAGCTGGAGCCCGTCGGCGCAGACCTTGTTCGTGCGCTCGGGCCTCAAGACCTGCAAGGGCGTTTACTGACTCCTTCGCCGTTGCGGTGCGATGGCCTATCCATTTTCGTCCGATCCGGAAATCACCCGCAGCTCGCTGATGCCGCCGGGAGCCAGGTCCTGCATCAAGTCGACGAAGGTCTTGCCCACCAGCCGCTGCGCGCGACGCAGCAGTAGCGGAATCGGGCTGGAAGGTTCGGTGCGTGCGTAGTAATCGCACAGTTCGTCCAGTCGCCGTCGCACATCGTCGGCACTCTGGATGCGTCCGGTGCTGGCGGTTACGCCAGCACCGGCGACCACGCCAGTCTCGGCGCCATCGTCGCCGGCCGCGGCATCATCAGTGTCGCTGGCGGGTGCACGCCGGGCGACCTGGGCGTCGAGGAATTTCCTCAGCTCGAAGGCATCCGAAAGCAGCGGCTTCAGGTCCGGGCCGGCGGTGCCCACCTGCTCGTTGAAGAGGCCGTCAATCGCCTTGGCATGTTCGAGGATCTGTGCCACGGCGGCGGCGGTGGCGAGCAGCTCCTGTTCCGGACAATCCACACAGCAAGCCTCGATATCGGCCAGTGATGGTTGCCCCTCGTCGCCTTCGGCAGCCGAGATTTTCAGGCTTCCATTGGCGATCCGCAGATCGCGCAGGGAAAAGCGGCCCAGTCGGGGCGATTGCACAAAGGTTGCCGTGCGGAAGTAGCCCAATACGCTCAGCGCGTCGCCCAGCGGCACGATCGCGTTGACGCGCGCGGTCGGGTCGTTATCGTCTTCCGCGTCCAGTTGCGGGTGCACGCCGTCCCAGAAATTTTCCAGCAACCCGCGCACCAGGCCCAGGCCGCTCGACCAACCCGGCAGGCCGCCAGTGCGCATCCACGCGGTAGACAGATGCACCGCGACACGCAGATCCTTGGATCGGGCCAGCAGTGCCTCGGCCAGCGTCCGCACGCGATCCCAGTCCGGCTCTTCGGCGGCCTTGACCGCATCCCCCATGGCTCGCTCGGCCTTGGTCGCCGCTGCGCGCTCCAGCGCCATGAAATCCGCGTCATATTCGAGGTCATCTCCTGTTGGCGAAGCGTCGTCGACAGGCAGGAGCAGGGACTGCAGCACATCATCGTTCATGGTGGTCGCTCGATCGTGAGGTGTGGGAGAGACGCCCCGGGCGCCGCCGCCAATACCGATCGGCGGGCAAGCTCCCCAGGCCGTGCCCCGTTCAGTTAGTAGTGCGTTTTTCGTGTGCGAAATCGCTCAGCGTGGCCGATAGCCCATTTTGTCGGGGCGGCACGCGACGACGCGCGGGCTGGCGCTGCGCGTCGTTGGCTCGCGTGCCACGTTATGCGCCTGTTCGTCAAAGCATGGCTTGGCCACGCGACCAAGTGGATGATCCATAAAGGTTGTGGCTTCATGATGTGCTCCACGCGCGACGCGAAGGGCCTCAACGATCTGGAGAAACGACGCCCGGACTCAGCGGCGCTGATCCAACGTCAGTGAGCGGTCAAGTTGCTCAGGCTTCCTGGCGAACTCGCGCGTGTCCATGGCGAGTTGCGACGGGCAGAAGTTGACCCGCTACGGCTGTTCGCAGGCGTCCGCTAGCTCGGAGCCAATTTTCAATCGGGGAGCTTGATTGTTGTCGATGCATGAGCCTGAGCGGCGAGGTATCCATTTGCATGCGAAATGCAAAGGGTTGGCTCGCGCCAGCCCGGTTTTTGCGAACGATGGCGCACGTTGGATTGCACTGCCAGTTTCACGATGGCGGATGAGCAACGCGTTGAAGCGCATCGGCAACCTACGACCCTCGGCAGCCCATCGACCTCCAGGTTCGACGTCTGCAGTGATCGTTCTAGCGGCAAATCGGAAAACGGTCGGCGAACGGGTCAAGAGACAGGGAGTCCAAAGCCGATATCAGACTCTTTGCCGGACTCGCGTGCGTCCCACCCTGCCTTGATCTCCAGGATCCGCGGCAGGATCAAGACGAACAGGTCCACCATCCGCGGGTCGAAGTGTTTGCCGGAACCTTCGCGCAGGTTTGCCATGATCCGATCAAGCGGCCAGGCTTCCTTGTAGGGCCGTTTCATCGACAGTGCATCGAACACATCCGCGAGCGCGATGATGCGCGCCGACTCGGGAATCGACTCTCCGGCCAGTCCGTCCGGATAGCCGCTGCCGTCGAATTTCTCGTGATGGCGAAGCGCTATCTCCGCAGCCATGACGAAGACCGGCGCTTCGCTGGCAGAAAGGATGCCGAATCCGATCCGGCAATGCGTGCGCATGATTACCCATTCGTCGGCATCGAGTTTGCCAGGCTTGCACAGGATCGCGTCGGGAATGCCGATCTTGCCGGTATCATGCATCGGCGCCGCGAGTCCGATCAGTTGGCACGCATCGGCAGTCCAGCCACAGGCAGCCGCCAGCGCGCTGGCGTAGGCGGCCATCCGCCAGATGTGCGCACCGGTGTCGTTGTCCTTGTAATGACCGGCTTCCCCGAGCATGTAGATCGCATCCCGCTGGCTGCGTTCCAGAGCGGTCGCGCGAACCAGCGAAAGATGCGTGCGTACGCGGGCCAACACGATCGGCGGCGAGACGGGCTTGATGATGTAATCGACCGCGCCTGCCGCAAAACCTGCGGCTTCGCTTCCAACGTCGAGCAAGCTGGTGACAAAGATCACCGGGATGGCTTCGGTACGCTTGTCGGCTTTAAGGGCTCGACATACGGCGTAGCCATCCATTCCCGGCATTTCGATATCCAACAGGATCATGGACGGTGAGTGCTTGAGCGCGTTGCTGAACGCATCGGTGCCGTTGCGCGCAAACACCAACGAGTATTCGCCGGACAGGATCTGTTGCAACGTGGCTAGGTTTTGCGGTTCGTCGTCAACGATCAGGATAGGGCCAAGCTGCACGGTCAATCCTCCAATGAAATACCGAGCTCTACTGCAAGGTTTCGTGTAACCATCTTGCCGCCCCGAAAATCGAAGTTCTCGACCGCGTTTTCGAGCGACGCGATACTGGCGAGCGGCAATACCTTGCGCAACTCGCTCAATACCGGCCTGACTGCATCCGGACTATCCGTGTCGAACGCCGCAAGCAAGCGATGCAGCAGCGGCGCTACCGCTTCGAATCGGTCGGCACCTGTCGGCGCGATATCCGGGGAACGATCGGTTGGTGCGTACCGTTGAATCGACTCCAGCGTCATCGTCAGCGCCACCTGCAGCGCGGCCAGCGCGGCGGTTGGGTCATCGCCTGCGCGCAACACCCGATCCGCATCGGCTGCCAGCGCAGCGACGTCGACAAGCGCGAGATTGCCCGCGGCGCCTTTCAGTTTGTGCGCGAGAGTCGACGCCAGCGTCCGTTCGGCGCCAGCCATTTCGGGCACGCAGTGGTTGTAGTCTCGAGCGAACTTTCGCAGGAATTGGCGGTAGCTGTCAGCATCCTTCCAGGTGGCCAGGCCCTGTCCGACCGCGAGGCCCGGAAGATCAAGCGAGAGGTCCGGCGCAGCCGAATCGGTACCCGGACGAGCCACGGCCACCGACGGGGTGGTGGCCAGCCCGAGATGCTTCGCAATCAGGGCGACCGCAGGGTCCACATCGAAGGGCTTGGAAATGTAGTCGCTCATTCCGGCCGCCCGTGCCGCATCCTGTTGCTCCTTGAAGGCGCCAGCGGTGAGCGCGATCACCGGCAGATTGGCCCGCTTGAGCGTATGACGGATCTGGCGCGTCGCCTCATAGCCATCCATCACCGGCATCTGCAGGTCCAGCAGCACGATGTCGATCTCATCCGGATGTGATTTCAGCCAATCGATCGCCTGTTGGCCGTCGTTTGCGAGGGCGACTTGCGCGCCTTCGCCGGCGAAGATGCGTTGCGCCACCTCCAGGTTGATTTCGCTGTCATCGGCGACCAGCATGCGGACCCCATTCAACCGTTGCATCGATGGATTCGTTGCCGCACTCGCGACCCGGCCTTGTCGCTTCTGCTGCGCCAGGACCACGGCGTTGTAGAGACTCGACGGCGTCACCGGCTTGGAGAGCACCGCATCCACGAGGGAACTGTCTGGCTGTGCAAGCAGTTCATCGCGTGAGTGCGCAGTCACCATGATGACGATCAGGTTGCGCTTTCCGTTGTTGGCCGCATTGATGGCGCGTGCGGTGGCGAGCCCATCAAGACCTGGCATCCGCCAATCGAGGATGAGCACCTTGTCCGCCCAACGATTCGCATCCAATTGCAGCATGTGCTGCAGGGCGTCCTCGCCAGACGTCACGGCAGCGGAGCTCCAGCCCAGGCCGGTGGCGGTTTTGCTCAGCGCCTCCAGCGCAATCGGATTGTCATCGGCAATCAGCACGTCCAGATGCGCCATTTCCGGAGCGGAAACCCGCATGTCCGCAAGCCGTTCGAAGTCCAGCGTGAACCAGAACTCACTGCCGCTGCCGGGTGCGCTGGTCAGATCAAGCTTGCCGCCCATCAATGTCAGGAGTCTTCGGCATATGGTCAGACCCAGACCGGTTCCGCCAAAACGACGCGTGATCGATGCATCCGCCTGCGAAAACGGAGCAAAAATGGCCTGTTGCTGGTCGCTGGAAATGCCGATTCCGGTATCGCGCACGGAAAAACGCAGCGTGACGTTTTGCGCGGTCTCGGAGACCACGCTGACCGACGTCTCCACGCTGCCGTGCTCGGTGAACTTGATCGCGTTGCCGATGAGATTGATCAGCACCTGCCCCAGCCGTTGTGCATCCCCGTTCAGGTAATAGTCGCCCGATGCCGGCGGCGTGATGACCAGCTCGATGCTCTTGTCGCGGGCATTCGCGGACATGATCGTAGCCATGTTGTCGAGTATCGCGCCGAGATAAAAAGGCGCCTTTTCGATCTCCAGGCGACCGGCCTCGATCTTCGAAAAATCGAGGATGTCATTGATGATCCCAAGCAAGGATCTGCCGGCCGCGCCGATCTTGCGGGCCAGATCGCCCGAATCGTCCGGCAGGTTGGCCTTTTCGAGCAGGTAGGACAAGCCGAGAATGGCATTCATCGGGGTACGGATTTCATGGCTCATGTTGGCCAGAAAACTGCTCTTGGCCTCGTTGGCAGCGACGATCCGTCGCTGGAACCAGACCATCATGGCTCCCTTCACGACCAACGCTGCGAGCAGCAGGAAGCCGCCAAGTCGGAGAAAGAACAGAGCGTTGGCCTGCAGCATCTGGGCATGCTGTTTGGCCTTATGCAGCTGCTCCGCGTTGCTGGAGGTCAAATGCCGGATGGCCGTCAGGGCGGCGGTGTCATCGACCCTGACCACCGCGTCGATTTCGGCCGGCGACTTGCCGTCACGGATCATCGCTGGAACCAAGCGATACTTGGCGGCGTATTCGACGAAGGTGGTGCGAACCTGGGCTATGGCAGCACGGTCACCTGGCGTTTTGAGCAGGCCGTCGAGTTGATCCAGATCGGCATTCAGTCCGGACAAGTTTCGTTCAATGATGGCGTGGTAACGCGCCGGGTCGCGGCGAAGCACCATATTCTTGAAGTTGTGGATGAATCCGCCATAGCCGACATTCATCTCCAGATCGATCAAGGTGTCACGAATCGTCGCCGCGCGCTCTGCGTATCCCTCCCACGAGACATCAGCGGCCTCAAATCGTGAGATCGACATCGACCCGAACACAGCAATCAGTACATAGATGGCAGCGACGACCAGAACGATCCTGACCGACTGGCGCCGATAGGCGAAACCCGTGGAGTCGACTCTCATTGCTAGGATGCCGGGACTGGACTGCAGTGACGATACGCTGAAAATCGTGAGTCCGTCTTATTCCATCGAATAACCCAGACCGAGCGTCCGAAACCGGCCGATCCTGTTGAAAAACTCGCTATTCGCACGGCGGACGTTTGATCGACGGCACGATCGTCAATCGATCGGCGAATATAATGGGAGGGACCAGCACCCCTGAGTGCTATGCAGGGAGGTTCCTTGCTGCTTTCTGCACGCTGGGCATCAAGCGCGTGGCCATTCGCCGCAGCTTTGAGGCGTGGTGGCAATCTTGCGTGCGGCTTCGCGTGCATGTTCATGGACGCTGTGCGCGATCTTGCGCGTCGGCTGTTCGGACAGCATTGCTCTTTTCACGGAGCACCCTCGGCATTCATGCTCGCTGGCGCGATAGATGATTGTGTCGGCCTTGGTCACCCCGGTGCGCGGCATGTTGAAGGCGCGCCCGTTCGAGCGCAGCACTTTGCCGTCAGGACAGCCATGGATGTTCTCCTGCTCATTCCACACAAACTCGGTCCGGGAGAACGTCCCATCGGATTGAGCGGATCTCCCCCATACCGGCAGGTGCCATTCGATCCTTTGCTGTTCGATCAGCCATTCCAGCATGGTGGCTGAGCCATGGGCCGTATCGCCAATCAGCCGCACGGACTTCATGTCCGTGCGCGCTTCAGTCCGCTCCAATATCGTGCGAGTGGCATTCACTTCCGCCGTGCGATGTGCATCGCTCGCTTCCACATCCGCGATCACACCGGCCCTGGTGTCGGTCAGGCACTTGAGCGGCGTTGTCTTGTCCCAGTGCGTCTGCGCGCCCGGCCTGCGTCACTTCCCCAGCTGCCTGGAGGGCTTGCCCGTCTCCTGCGCGACTCAATGCACCGCCTGGCCTTGCTGGCTGTCCTGGAACGCCTTGGGCGTGCAGCCCAGTTCGCGGCGGAACACGGTGTAGAGGTATTGCACCGAGGTGAAGCCGCAGCGCACGGCGATATCGGTCATCGCCGATTCGCCGCTGCGCAGCAGATCCTGCGCGATCTCCAGCTTGTGGCGCAGGATTTCCTGATGGACGCTGCGTTTCAGGCTGCGCCGGAAATGTTCTTCCAGCAGTGAGCGGGAGACGCCCACGTAATTGGCCACCTGCTCGGTGCGGATGCCGAGGCAGCCGTATTGCCGGATGTAGTGCAGGGCGCGCATGACGTACGGACTGCGTACGGTCTGATGCAGGCTCGACGCCGCCACATGCAGGCCTTCCGGCGGCACCAGTACGCGGGTTTCGCTGCAGTTCGCGCCGTGCAGCATGCGGTGCAGCAGATGAGCGGCGGCTCGGCCCATTTCCTCGGTGCCCTGTTGCACCGAGGTCAGCGGTATGCGGCAGAGCGTGCGTGCCAGCGGGTCGTTGTCGATACCGACGATGGCGACTTCGTCGGGCACCGGAATGTCGGCCATCATGCAGGCTTGCAGCAGCTGGCGCGCGCGCGCATCGGTGGCAGCCAGTACGCCGACCGGCTTGGGCAGCGATTTCAACCACGCGATCAGCGCGTCTGTCGCTTCGCTCCAGCCCGCCGCGCTGGTGGCATGGCCGTGATAGATGAAGCTCGTCAGACCCTCGCGGGCGACCATCTCGCCGAACAAGCGTTCGCGCTCCTCCGCCCAGCGGTGCGCCGGCCCGATCGGCAACGAGTAGAACGCGAAGTTCTCCAGTCCCTGTTCGATCAGATGGTCGTAGCCGAGCCGCACCATCTTGGCGTTGTCGGTGGCGATGTAGGGCAGGCCTTCCGGGTAGCACGACTCATCGGTGTAGGAGCCGCCGATGGCAACCACCGGTACCTTGACCTCGCGCAATGCTGCGCAAACCAGGGGGTCGTCGAAATCCGCGATGATGCCGTCGCCGCACCAGTCCGCCAGGCCGGTCAGTCGGCAGCGGAAGTCCTCCTCCATGAACAGATCCCAGCTGACCCGGGTCGAGGTCAGGTACGCGCCGACCCCGGCGATGATCTGGCGATCGTAGACCTTGTTCGCATTGAACAGCAGGGCAATGCGATGTACGCCGTGTGGAGTGCCCATGTCATTCGCCCATGTGGTTGCCGGGGAGTGAGGCAGCCATTCCGTCGCGCCTGATCCGGGACAAGTCAAATATTGCCGGGCCCATCCCGGTTTTGCTGCCCGAGGCTAGCACGACTGAATGGGGGCGCAGGGGCATTTGCGGCGGGCGCAAAAGAAGAAACATCAGTCGCTCTGGGCAATATCGTAATTGCGCGGTCATGGCCATCGCCGCAGCATGAACTCGAGGACGGCGGCAACACGCACCGTCCATACCGGGGAGGTCGGCCGCTGGCGCGGGTTGATCGCGATCGGTGCGCCGCTCCCGGATGACGCCGCGAGGCCAGGAGTTCAGGAATTCAGTTCGGGGCCTGCGTCAACCCGCGGGCCGTATGGAAATGTCATCGGCGGCCGGGAAAGGCCGCTCGACAGGCGACGGCGCTGATTGTTGCCGTGCGTCAAAAGCTCACCTTGAGGAAGTCACATGTCATATTTCGATTCCATCGCACCGGTGCGTTACGAAGGGCCGGACAGTGAGACCGCGCTGGCCTTCCGCCACTACGATGCCGGGCGGCTGGTGCTGGGCAAGACGATGGCGGAGCACCTGCGTTTTGCCGTGTGCTACTGGCACACCTTCGTCTGGCCGGGTGCCGACATGTTCGGCCAGCCGACCTTCGAGCGCCCCTGGCAGACCGGCGGCGATGCGAAGGCGATGTCGCTGGCCAAGGCCGACGCCGCCTTCGATTTCTTTTCCCGGCTCGGCGCGCCGTTCTACACCTTTCACGACACCGACGTGGCGCCCGAAGGCAGCAGCCTGCGCGAGTACGTGAACAACTTCGCCACGATGGTCGATGTGCTCGAGCGCAAGCAGGAGCAGACCGGCATCAAGCTGCTGTGGGGAACCGCCAACCTGTTTTCCCACCCGCGTTACGCGGCCGGTGCGGCAACCAGCCCGCAGCCGGAGGTATTCGCCTATGCGGCAACGCAGGTGTCACATGCGATGGCGGCCACGCAGCGTCTGGGTGGCGCCAATTACGTGCTGTGGGGCGGGCGCGAGGGCTATGACACCTTGCTCAACACCGACCTCCGGCGCGAGCGCCAGCAGTTGGGTCGTTTCATGAACATGGCGGTCGAGCACAAGTACAAGCTCGGTTTCGGCGGCGACATCCTGATCGAGCCCAAGCCGCAGGAGCCGACCAAGCACCAGTACGACTACGACGTGGCCACGGTCTGCGGCTTCCTCAAGGATTTCGGTCTCGAAGGCGAGATCAAGACCAATATCGAGGGCAACCACGCCACCCTGGCCGGGCACTCGTTTCACCATGAAGTGGCCACCGCGATCGCGCTGGGCGTGTTCGGCAGCATCGACGCCAACCGCGGCGATGCGCAGAACGGCTGGGACACCGACCAGTTTCCGAACAGCGTGGAGGAATGCACGCTGGTGATGTACGAGATCCTCAAGGCCGGCGGCTTCGGCAAGGGCGGCTTCAATTTCGACACCAAGGTGCGTCGCCAGAGCAGCGCACCGGCCGACCTCTTCCATGGCCATATCGGCGCGATGGATGTGCTGGCGCTGGCGCTGTTGCGTGCCGCCGACATGGTCGAGCGCGACTTGCTCGGCGAGCTCAAGGCGCATCGCTACGCCGGCTGGGATAGCGAGCTCGGCCAGCGCATCATGGCCAGTTCGAGCAGCCTCGCCAGCCTCAGCGACGAGGCGCTGGCGCAGCAGTTCAATCCGCACCATGTCAGCGGTGAGCAGGAGCGGCTGGAGAACCTGGTCAACCGCTTCATCCACGGCTGAGCGCATGGACCTGTCTGTGTGTCGGCGCGGGAGGCGCAACTGATGTTCGTCGGCATCGATCTGGGCACCTCCGGCGTGAAAGCCGTGCTGCTCGACCGCACTGGCGCCTTGCGCGCCAGCGCGGTCGAGCCGTTGACGGTCTCGCAACCCCACCCGCACTGGTCCGAACAGGATCCGGAACAGTGGTGGCAGGCTACCCTGAAGGCGATGGACAACCTGATCCTGCAGGCCGTGCAGCAGGGCGTTGCGCCCGCGGCGATCGAGGCGATCGGGCTGACCGGGCAGATGCATGGCGCGACCCTGCTCGATGCGCAGGGACAGGTGTTGCGTCCCGCGATCCTGTGGAACGACGGCCGCAGCGAGGCCGAGTGTGCCGAGCTGGAAAGCCTGGCGGAGTTTCGTGCGATCACCGGCAACCTGGCGATGCCGGGGTTTACCGCGCCGAAGTTGCTGTGGCTGCGCCGGCATGAGCCGGGGCTGTTCGCGCGTATCGACAAGGTGCTGCTGCCCAAGGATTATCTGCGCTACCGGCTCAGCGGCGACTTCGTCAGCGATCCCTCGGACGCCGCCGGCACGCTGTGGCTGGATGTCGGCCGGCGCTGCTGGAGCCCGCTCATGCTCGCCGCTTGCGGCCTCGATCTGCGGCAGATGCCGAGTCTGGCGGAAGGCTCGCAGGTGACCGGCTGCCTGCGCGTCGACCTGGCCCGGCGCTGGTCGTTGGGAGAGGTGGCGATCGCGGCCGGCGGTGGCGACAATGCCGCCGGCGCGGTCGGCATGGGCGTAGTCCGGCCAGGTCAGGCGATGCTGTCGCTGGGTACGTCCGGCGTGTTCTTCGCGGTATCCGACGGTTTCCACGCGCGGCCGCAACAGGCCGTGCACAGCTTCTGCCATGCGCTGCCCGATACCTGGCATGTGATGTCCGTGATGCTCAACGCCGCCAGCTGTCTCGACATGGCCGCACAGTGGGGCGGCTATGCCGACGTCGGCCGCATGCTCGAAGCCGCCGAGGTCGCGCCGATGCATGCGCAGCGGCCCTGGTTCCTGCCCTACCTCAGTGGCGAACGCACACCGCACAACGACGTGCACGCCACCGGGCTGTTCTACGGACTGACGCCGGGCACGCGGCGCGAAGACATGGTGCACGCGGTGCTGGAAGGCGTCGGTCTGGGCCTGCTCGACGGCATCGAGGCGGTGCGCGCGGCCGGGGTGGACACCGGCCCGATCAGCGTCATTGGCGGTGGCACGCGCAGCAGTTACTGGTTGCAGATGCTGGCCGATATTCTCGGCCACCCGCTGCACTTGCACAGCGGTGGCGATGTCGGTCCGGCGCTGGGCGCCGCGCGTCTGGCGCGCATGGCGGTGGACGGTGATGACGATCCCTCTGCCGCCTGTCCGCCACCGCCCTTGCTGCAGGTGCTGGAACCGCGTGCGGAGCGCCACCAGGAATATCTCGCACGGCGCCAGCCGGTGTTTCGCGAACTCTACGCGCGGCTGAAGGGATTGCGCCGCGATGATTCCGCTGCGCATGGCAGCGGCCACACGGCATGAACGCGGGACGGATCCGTCGCGCTGCTACAGTCGATCCTTTGCTGCTCACGCACAAACTTTATCCAGGGGAACAGGCATGAATGTTGCCGTCGCAACACAAGAAAGCAGCGAAAACACCGGCTTCATCGTGCTGATCAGCCTGGTAGCCACCATTGGCGGCTTCCTGTTCGGCTTCGACAGTGGCGTCATCAACGGCACCGTCGAAGGGCTACAGAAGGCCTTTCACGCGGACTCCTTCGGTACCGGCTTCAATGTCGCCTCGATGCTGCTGGGATGCGCCGTCGGTGCATTCTTTGCCGGACGCATGGCCGATCTGTATGGCCGCCGCAGCGTGCTGATCGTCGCTGCGCTGTGCTTCGTCCTCTCCGGCTGGGGCTCGGGCATCGCCGGCACCTCCACCGCCTTCGTGATCTACCGCATCATCGGCGGGCTGGCGGTGGGTGCCGCCAGCGTGATGTCGCCGGCCTATATCAGCGAGGTATCGCCGGCGCGCTATCGCGGCCGGCTGGCCACCGTGCAGCAGATCGCGATCATTTCCGGCCTGTTTGCCGCCTTCCTCAGCAACTACGCGCTGGCGGGCATGGCCGGATCGTCGGTGCATGCGCTGTGGTGGGGCTACGAGGCATGGCGCTGGATGTTCTGGGTCGAGATGTTTCCCGCCGTATTGTTTCTGGCCGCGCTGATGGGCATTCCCGAGAGCCCTCGTTACCTCGTGGCCAGGGGTCGCAAGGAGCAGGCGCTGCAGGTGTTGACGCGCCTCTACGGTGAGCTCACGGCGCGGCTCAAGCTGGCCGATATCCAGGGTTCACTGGCAGCGGATCACCGCCCGCGACTGCGCGACCTGTTCGACCAGACCCGCCAGCGGATTCGGCCGATCGTCTGGGTCGGCATCGGCCTGGCCACGTTCCAGCAACTGGTCGGCATCAACGTGGTGTTCTACTACGGCGCCGTGCTGTGGCAGGCGGTGGGGTTTTCCGAAAGTGATGCCTTGCTGATCAATGTGCTGTCGGGAGGCTTGAGCATCGGTGCCTGTCTGGTGGCGTTGATGCTGATCGATCGGATCGGGCGCAAGCCGTTGCTGTGGGTCGGATCGGCCGGCATGACGGTGACTCTGGCCGTGGTCGCCGGTGCATTCGCCACGGCCGGTACCGGGGCTGGCGGCCAGCTGGCCTTGTCCGGGTCGATGGGTGTGCTGGCACTGGTGGCGGCGAACGCCTACGTGGTGTTCTTCAATGTCTCCTGGGGCCCGGTGATGTGGGTGATGCTGGGCGAGATGTTCCCCAACCAGATCCGCGGCTCGGCACTGGCGGCTGCCGGCGCGGCGCAATGGACGGCGAACTTCGCCATCACCATCACCTTCCCGATCCTGCTCGCCGGCATCGGCCTGGCCAGCGCCTACGGTATCTACGCTTTCGCTGCGCTGCTGTCGGTGGTCTTCGTGCTGAAGTACGTCAACGAGACCAACGGCAAGGAGCTGGAACAGATGCAGGGGTGATGAGCATGGTGGACGCGTCGCGTCGTGATGTTTTCAAGATGATGC
>JBBQQL010000101.1:0-15219 GCA_038215995.1 Lysobacterales bacterium | reverse complement strand
AGTCGGTGGTTGAGTCGGTACTTGCACTGGGCGCCCCGGTGATCGTGATTGACGATGGCTCGGACGACCGCACGCCGCAGATCGTCGCCGAGCTGCCGGTGACCTTGCTGCGCCATGCCGAGCGGCTTGGCAAGGGCGAGGCCTTGCGCCGCGGCTTTCGCGAAGCGCTGCGCCAGGGCTACGACGCCGTGCTGACCATGGACGGCGACGGCCAGCACCTGGCCGGCGATATCCCGCGCATCGTGGCGGCGGCCGCGCAATACCCCGAGCACATCGTGATCGGTGCGCGCCTGCTCGATCAGGCGCAGCAGCCGAAGGGCCTGCGACGCGCCAACGCGGTGGCCGACTGGGGCATCTCGTGGGCCTGCGCCCAACCCATCGCCGACACCCAGAGTGGGCAACGCTGGTA
Source organism: Lysobacterales bacterium (assembly GCA_038215995.1). GTDB lineage: Bacteria > Pseudomonadota > Gammaproteobacteria > Xanthomonadales > Rhodanobacteraceae > Rhodanobacter. The sequence goes on along the minus strand of JBBQQL010000101.1, from coordinate 14,810 downwards.
TCCCCGCGCGGCGCTCGATCTGGTCGACCTGCCGGCGGAGAATTTCGTGTTCGAGGCGGCGATCCTGATCGCCGCCTCGCGCGAAAAGCAGTTGGGCGTCGTATCGGTTCCGATCGCTTCGCGCTATCACGGCAACTTCCGGCTGAGCCACATCAAGCCCGTTGGCGATGTCACCCGCATCACCACGTACACGATTGGTCGGGTCTTCCACTACGGCCGGATCATCACCAGCTATCGGCGTTCGCGCGCCGCGCCGCTGATCCTCGGGAGTACGCTCAGCGGGAACTAGCGCAGCCATCCAGCAGTCGCTGGCCAGCGGCACCATCGTAATCAAGCCCACCGAGCGGAGACCTCATGAGCGAGACGATGCACGACGCCGTCATTCTTGGCGGTGGGCTGGCCGGGCTTTGCCTGGCCTTGCAACTGCGTGGCGAATGCCCCGAGATGGACATCGTGGTGCTCGAACGACTGAGCCACCCGCTGCCGCTGGCCGTGCACAAGGTGGGCGAGTCCACGGTGGAGATCGGGGCGCACTATCTGGCCGAAACGCTGGGACTGCGCGAGCATCTGGAAACCGAACACATCCGCAAGTTCGGCTTTCGCTTCTTCTTTTCCGATGGTCGCGCCGACCTGCAGCAGGTGACCGAACTGGGCGTGAGCAAGGTGCTGCCGACGCCAAGCTATCAACTGGATCGCGGCATTTTCGAGAATTTCCTCGGCGCGGAGGCGCGCCGACGCGGCATCGATTTTCGCGACGGCGTGAGCGTGCGCGGGTTCGACCTCGGCGAGCGCGGTACCGCACACACGGTGCGCTGCACCGATGCCGGTGGCGAGCAGCACACGCTGAGTGCGCGCTGGCTGCTCGATGCCAGCGGCCGCGCCGGCATGATCCGGCGCAAGCTGGATCTGACCCGCGACAACGGCCATCACGCCAACGCGGTGTGGTTCCGTATCGACGACCGGCTGCGCATCGACGGCTGGTGTGACGATCTCGAATGGCAAGGCCGCTGCATACCGCCCGAACGCTGGCGCTCCACCAACCACCTGTGTGGTCCCGGCTACTGGAGCTGGCTGATTCCGCTGGCATCGGGCGCCCATTCGCTGGGCATCGTGGCCGACGCCGGCATGCACCCGATCGAGTCGATGAACAGCTTCGACAAGGCGCAGGCATGGTTGGCTCGGCACCAGCCCGCGATTGCCCGTGAACTGGCCACGCGGCAGGACAAGCTGCTCGATTTCGCCTGGCTGCGCGACTACTCCTACGGCTGCGCGCGCATGTTCAGTGCCGATCGCTGGGCACTCACCGGCGAAGCCGGCGCCTTTCTCGATCCGTTCTACTCGCCCGGCAGCGACTTCATCGCCATCAGCAATACTTATATCTGCCAACTGCTGGCGCTGGACCGCGCCGGCAAGCCGTTGGCGCCCCACGCGCGATTGTATGAGCGGCTGTTCTTCTCGTTCTACGAAAGCACGCTCAGCCTGTATCGGCAGCAGTACCCGCTGATGGGCAATGCCGAAGTCCTGCCGATCAAGGTGATCTGGGATTACGCCTACTACTGGGGCGTGCTGTGCCAGCTGGTGTTCCAGCAGCGTCTCGGCGATGCGGCGCTGTTCACCGGGCTGGCGGCCGAGCTCGGCCGAGCGCAGGCGCTCAACGCGCGCATGCAGCCTTTTTTTCAGCGCTGGCATGCGCGCTCGCAAGGTCGCAACCCGCGCACCCTGCTCGACCAGCACGAACTGCCCTGGTTCGCCGCCATGAACGCCACCCTGCACGATACCCTCGACGACGATGCCCTGCGCACCCGCCTGCGCCAGAACGTGGAGCTGCTCGAAGGCCTCGCCGCCACCATCATCGACCGTGCCGCCGACGACGGCGGCGACAGCCTGCGGCGCGAGATGAGCGACCTCGGTCGGGCGCGACGGCGACCGAGCCTGTTTGCGGCAGCCTGAACTTCAAGCGAGATGGCACTGCAAGACGATGGGACCGGCATCGCCCCGCTCGCATTCACCAGGCGGCGGACGAGCGGCATGCGAAGCTGATCCCGTTCGATGCGAAAGGCATCCGTCGTTTCGGTGCCGATCGCTTCGCACCACCGCTCAGCCAGGCAGCTCCGGTGTGATCCCGTCGATGCCGGCATTGTCGAGATCGTGGTGCATTCCACTTTGCGGGTCCGGTCCCTCCAGCCGCACGCGCAGGGCCAGGTCGGTATGCGAGTCTGCATGCTCGATCGCTTCGTCGTAACTGATCTGGCCGGCGGCATACAGGCGATAGATCGATTCGTCGAAGGTGAGCATGCCGTGGTCGAGGCTTTGCTTCATCGCCTCCTTGATGGAGGCAATTTCGCCCTTCTGGATCAGGTCGGATACGAACGGCGTGGACAGCAGGATTTCGACCGCAGGCACCCGTTCCTTGCGGACGCCGCGCAACAGGCGCTGTGACACCACGCCCTTGAGGTTGAGCGAAAGGTCGATCAGCAACTGATGGTGGGCCGAATCCGGGAAGAAATTGATGATCCGGTCCAGCGTCTGGTTGGCGTTGTTGGCGTGCAGGGTGGACAGGCACAGGTGCCCGGTCTCGGCATAGGCAATGGCAGCCTGCATCGTTTCGCGATCGCGAATCTCGCCGATCATGATCACGTCGGGCGCCTGGCGCATCGCATTCTTCAGCGCGTTGGCATAGTTCATCGTATCCAGCCCGACCTCACGCTGATCGACCATCGACTGCTTGTGCTCGTGAAGGTATTCGATGGGTTCCTCGACGGTGAGGATATGCCCGGTCTTGAGGGTGTTGCGGTAGTCGAGCATCGACGCCAGCGTGGTGGACTTGCCCGAGCCGGTGGAGCCCACCATCAGGATCAGCCCGCGCGGGGTCATGATCAGATCCTGCAGGATGGGTGGCAGGTTGAGCGCCTCGATCGATGGAATCTTGTTGGTGATGTAGCGCACAGCCAGCGCGATGTTGCCGCGCTGACGGTAGATGTTGACCCGGAAGCGACCGGCGTCGGGCAAGCCGAAGGCCAGGTTCATCTCCATCGTGGCCTCGAACTCCCGCTGCTGCTTGTCGTTCATGATCGAATAGGCAAGATCGCGCACTATCTCTGCGCTGAGCGGCGCCTCGCCCAGATGGATGGTCTCGCCATCGATCTTCATGTTTGGCGGTGCACCGACCGAGAAGAAGACATCCGAAGCCTTCTTTTCCGCCATCTGGTGGAGAAACCGGGTCAGTTCGATAGCCATGCATGGATCTCCCTTGTCGACGCATCCCATACCGCTGCTGTTCGACGCCGAAAACCGGCCTTTCCCCTGGCTCCTTGCCCCCGCCGTGCAGGGCACCCGTGAGTGCGTCGTTATTCACGTCCGACTGAGCCACGAGGACTTCGTGAATATACGCCCGTCGCGGACGATTGATGCACCGGCATCGCCAGAATCAGGGCAAAGCATCTTTTTCTGACAGCGCGGCTACGCCATGCCGCCGTTGATCCCGATCACCTGGCCGTTGATATAGCCGGCCGCATCCGAACACAGAAACGCGACCAGTGCCGCCACTTCCTCCGGCCTGCCCGCGCGCTGCGCCGGCACCACCTCGCGGATGCGTTCGGGCGGAAACGCCGCATCGGCCATGCGCCCGGCGATCACGCCGGGCGCCACCACATTGACGGTAATACCGCGCGAGGCCATCTCGCGCGCCAGCGACTTGCTGGCACCGTGCAGCGCCGCCTTGGCCGCGGCGTAGTTGGTCTGGCCGCGGTTGCCGAGCTGGGCCGCCACCGAACTCACCGACACGATGCGGCCAAAGCGCGCGCGCGCCATCGGCAGCAGCAGCGGCTGGGTGACGTGGAAGAAACCGTGCAGCGAGACGTCGATCACCCGATGCCACTGTTCCGCGCTCATGCCGGCCATCGGCGCGTCATCGTGAATGCCGGCATTGTTGATCGCGGCATGGATTGCGCCCTCGGCCAGCAACGCCTCCAGCGCGCTGGTGCAGGCCTGTGCATCACTGACATCGAACGCCACCGCCTGGGCGTTGCCGCCGGCCGCGCGAATGGTCTGCGCCGTGTGCTCGGCCCGCTCCAGGCTTTGATGAGCATGCACGATGACCTGCCAGCCGGCGTCGGCCAGTGCCTGGCAGATGGCGCTACCGAGTTCACCACTACCGCCAGTGACCAGGGCGCGACGCGGAGTTTTCGGATCGGGCATGACGCAGCTCGCTTGATGGTTAGACGGCGGGATGGATGACGGCGGCGCGCCCGCTGGCGAGCAGGCGGCCGCGATGCTCGATGTGAAACGCATATTGCGCGCCGGCATCGTCGGCGTACAGGCATTCGGCATGGACGTCCAGATGGCCATCCAGGGTATCGACATATTCCTCGAGCAGGACAACGTCGCGCAGGCTGACCAGTCGACCCGGACGTGCGGTGTCACGGCCCTGCGCGCGCGCCAGCAAGCCGCCGTGCACGGCCATCGCCTGCGCGCCGTATTCGGCCAAGTGCACGGCGTGCAGGCCGTATTCGCTGCGCAGCGGGTTGTCCGCTCGCGCATGTCCAGCGCTGATCGCGTGGATGCGGCGCTCGTCCCACGCGACCACCGCGTCGAGCAGGCACATCGTGCCCGCATGCGGAATCAGCCGGGCCCAGTCAGTCTTCGGCAGCATGGGCATGTGGCGCCATCAGGATCGACAGACAGAAGTGAAACGCCACACCAAGACTCACGGTGAGGCCGATCGCGCGCAGTACCGGAATCGTGGCCCAGGCCAGCATGCCGAACACCAGCAGGGCCGACAGCACGCACACGATGGTGGCATGCAGGGTGCGCCGCTGCTCGGCCGGATCGCCGGTATCGCGTTCGAAGAAGAGCGCGTAATGCAGGCCCAGGCCTCCGGCAAGAATCAGCGCCACCAGGTGGAACAGCGAGATCTCGATGCCGGCGACGCGCTCGACCGCCAGCACCAGGAAGGTGGCCAGGGTCATCGGCGCCAGCACATGAAATGCGCGGCGCACGCTGCGCAAGGCGACGGTGATGGTGACCACCAGCAACAGGCTGGCGACCAGCAGCGCCTGCAGGATGCGCGTGCGGTACGCCGCCACCAGCGACTCGGAGGCCGCCTTCAGGTCGAGCAGGCGTACGTCACCGCCGCTGTCGGCACCCAGCGCCTGCAGCGCGGCCACATCGTGCACGCCACTGACCGTGCCCAGGCCCAGCCAGTGCCCGTCACGCCTGACCAGCATCGCCGCCAGGCGCTGACCCAGCGGCGTCTGCGCGTAGCGCTCGGGCGTCAGTGGCGGCAACGTGCGTGCGGTGGCCACGTCGTCGAGGAACGGCTGGAACAGCCCAGGGCGGAACGGCAGCCCCTGCAGCGCCCCGTTCAACGCCTGCTGCAAGGTGGGCCGATTCGGCAGTTTGTGCTGGCGCGCCAGCTGCAGGGCCAGCGGCGGCAGGTAACGCGAGGGCAACTCCAGCGCGTCGACTGCATGGCTGGCGACCAGTGCATCAACGTTCGGCTGCAGCTCTTCGGACAGTGCCAGCACGCCTTGTTCGGTAGGCGCCTGCAGCACCAGCAGGTAACGCACATCCGGCGCGCCCAGCGCCTCGCGCAGGCGCGCGTCATGCAACAGCATGGCGGGCGGCACCGGGGTCAGCGCGGCGAGATTGTTCTGCCAGAACGGGCCCGGTGCCAGCAGCAGCATCAGCACGATCACCAGCGTGACCAGCAGCGGAATCCAGCGCGGCCGCGGCAAACGATCCACCAGCGCACGCGCCCTGATCAGCCAGCGCATGTCGGCCACGTCGCGCACCCGTCGCGGCAGCAGATGCGGCAGCAGGTAGCGGGTGCTGAAGCCGGCCACCAGCAGGCCGACGATGGTGAATACCGCCAACTGCTTGAGCCCGTTGACGCCGGACGCATAGAAGGCCAGATAGGCGATGCAGGCCGAAGCGATCGCGGTCAGCAGCAACGGCCACAACGCCCGCACGCTCTGCACCGCATCCTCGCCAGCGCGGCGATGACTGAGCACGCGGATCGGGTATTCCTGGGCCACGCCGAGCAGGGTGAAGCCGAATGCCAGGGTAATGCCGTGCACCTCGGGGAAGGCCAGCGTCAATGCGGCGATACCGGCCAGCGCGGCGCTGGCGATCGGCAGCGCGGACAGCAGCAGCGAACTGAGGCTGCGATAGGCCAGCAGCAGCAGCGCAATGAAGCCGATGGTGGAGATGCGCCCGATCCAGTCCGCCTGATGGCGCGTCTGCGCGCCGATCACCACGCTGAAATAGCCCGGCCCGCTGAGATCGAGCGTTGCACCGGCACTGCCTGGCAGCGCGTGGAATGCCTGCTGGATGCCATCGATCGCGCCTTGCTGGGCGCCCGGGTCGAAACCGGCGGCCACGGTCTGCACCAGCAACAGCGCTTCGTGCCGCGGCGTGAACCAGACCCCGTCGCGCAACTCGGGCGACTTCGCCGGCGCCCAACGCTGGGCCAGCTTCAGCATTTCCAGGGTGGGATCGCGCGGCAGCAGACCTTTCAGCAGACTGGCCGCGGGTGAGGACAGATCATCCAGTCGCTGCTGCAGTTGATCACCGAGATAGGACTCGTCCAGCGGCTGCGTATCCAGCGTCGGCGACAACAGGTAGCGATACGGCAACAGGCTGGGATCGAGCGCACCCAGATCGAAACTGCCGTTGAGAACCTGGCTGTAGCGCGGGTCATGCTGCAACGCCTTGGCCAGGCCCTGGCTCAGGGTCGCCAGTTGCGTATCGGACTGGCCGACGCCGGCCATGGATGGCCCAGTGCCGCGGGCGCAGGATGCGCAGGAGCGGCTGATCGACAACAGCAACAGGCGCGAGCCGGGGCCGTCGCCGACCTGCTCCATCAACAGGCGCTGGTCCGGCGTCGTTGGCGCGGGCATGAAACTGCGCAGATCGGTGCTGATCTTCAACCGCTGGCTGACCATCCAGCCCAGCCCGGCCAGCGCCAGCAGCCAGGCGATCAGCAGCATCGCTTGTGCCCCCCGGCGCATGCTCAGGGCTTTTCCAGACACAGTGTCTGCAGCGCTTCACGGGTGGGTTGCGCCGGCATCTTCGTCGCCAGCGGGCCCAGCAGGTCGACCGCGAGGTCACCGTCGGCCTCCTGCATGTGCATGCAGCGCGATTGACGCTTGAAACCATCGATGCGAATGCTGGCCACGGTGCGGGCCACGGCCGGGTCGCGCGGCACCAGGGTCAGCACCCATGCGCCATGGGCATTGCCGATCTGGTGAATGTCGAAGGCCTGCTGCAAACGCTGCGCATCACCGCTGAGCAGGGCCACGAAGCTGTCCAGCAACACCTGCAACTGGGGCGCCCGCTTCAACGAAAAGTGACGCGCCGACTTGCCTTCGCGTTGCTGGGTCACTTCACCATCGGCAATGGTGGCCGTCTCCGCCTGCGGATGATCAACGCGCCGCTGCAAACGGTCACCGCCCAGCCATGCCAGTTCACCGGAAACCACCAGCGGGCGATCCAGCACCTGCAGGAAACGCGCCTCGGCAAAGGCGGTGCGCGCCGGTGCGGGCTGACCCAGCGCCGCAACCAGGCCTGCGGCCGAAGATGCTGCGGGTGACGCCGGCTCAGATGCGGACGCGCTCGCCCAGAGCGGCAGCAGCAGGCTCAGCAACAGCAGGCGTGTCTTGCCAGAAATCATAGAAATTGAACCAGTTGTAGGGAGCGACGTGGATGTAGTGCTCCAGCCGCTGGGCGTAGCTCGCGATCAACGCGTCCAGCGCGGGGCCACGATTGTGTCGCGGCACCTCGACCCGGTCGCTCAGCGGCTCGAAGATCAGACGATAACGGTTGCCGCCCAGATACAGGCCGAAACAAAGTACCACCGGTACCTTCAGCGTGTGCGCCAGCAGCCAGGGGCTGATCGGGAACGGCGCCGGTGAGCCGAGCAGCTCGCTATGACGCAAGGTCTCGTGGCCGCGACCGCGATCGGCCAGCATTGCCACCACGGCGCCGCTGTGGCAGGCCTCGGCCATGGCCAGGGCGATGCTGGTGCCGTCCTGAGCGGCATCGATCACGCAAGCGCCGACTTCGGGCGCGAGTGCCTCGAACAGTTCGGTCATCACCGGCGTTTTCTGCTTGTCCAGCACCACCCGCAACGGCATGTTCGGTCGCCGCGCACCGACGGCGCGCAAGGCCTCGAAACTGCCCTGGTGCGAGCCGAACAGCAAGACACCCTTGCCCATCGCGATGCGCTGATCGAGCAACTCCAGCCCCTCGGTTTCGATGGCGAACGGCTGTTCGCCATGCGCCAGCAGAAACACCCGATCCAGGATCGTCGCGGCGAAAGTATGGATATGTTTCAGCACCTGCCAGCTCGTGGCCGGGCGAGCAAAGACCCGCTGCAGATATTGCGCCGAGGCCCGCCGCTCGGGGCCGCGCCGCAGATAGAAGTAAAGCGTGATCGGATACAGGCACAACCGCGCCAGACGACGCCCGCCATGCAGGGCGATCGCGCGGATCAACCAGATCGCGAAGCGGCCGCCACCCTCCGGACGGCTCTGCCAGTGCTCGTGTGTCGTCATGCCGTTCCCTCGACCAGGCCGCGTGCCAGCAAGCTGCCGTCACGCTCAATCTTGAAGCGGATGCGCGCACCGTCGGCCGCACTCAGATGAATCTGCGCCAGCTCACCCGGCCGCAGTGGCGCCAAAAACTTGGCCTCCAGCACACGTGACATGCTCTGCTGACGCCAGCCACGCAAGGCCAGCGCCACCTGTTCCAGCAGGACCACGCCGGGCACCAGCGGATCACCGGGAAAGTGTCCGGGCAGCGCCGGGTGCGCGGCGTCGATGCACAGCGAGCGGGCAAACTCGCTCATGCGCTTCGCGCTCCCTTGCCGCGCACCAGTTCCGGCCAGTGCAGTGCCAGTTGCAACAGCATGCTGTGCAGGCCAGGGTGGCTCAGATGGCGCAGGCGCCAGCGGCGGTAGGCGTATTCCAGCGCAAAGGCCAGCCCGATGACCAGAAAACAGCCCAGTCGCAACCACGCTGCTGCCCACTGCTCAGGTACCTGCAGGGGTGGAACCATACCCAGCCGGGCCAGCAAGCCGCTGTGGCTCGCGCACAGCAGCAGCACGCTGAGCAACAACGCCTGTCCGGCCAGCAAGAGCGTCCAGAACCAGGTGACCTGCCTTGCATAACGGCGCACGCCCGGCTGTTGCAGACGCGCTTCACCTTCGAGCACCACGATGAAACGCGCCACCAGCGGCTCGGAACCGGCCAGCGTGCGACCAAACCAGTACGCCAGCAGCGCATGGATCAGGATCGGCAAGGTTTCCAGCAACATGCCGACCAGGTGGTAGTGCGACAACAGCAGCAAGCCGCCCTGCATGCCCAACCATGCCAGCCACGGCAGCAGCCGGAACGCGCGCAGCTGCGGCAACATCAACACCGTCAGCAACAAGGCCAGCGCCAATAGCGGAAAAATCTGCCGATGGGTGACGGCACCGGCAATGGCCAGCACCGGATAGGTCGCCAGCAGCAGCAACGCCGGGCGCCGCGACACCGACTCAGTCGAGTGAGGGGATACGCTCATGCCGAATTCCGCAACCCCATCGCCAAAGTGATGAGCTTGCCACGGCGGCCGCAACATGGCGTGACGGGCGTGCGCATGGAAGCCTGACCGAGCTTCAGGCTCAGCTGGCGCGATGCTGCTCGATATGGGCAGACAAGTTGCGCAGGCTGGTGAAGATCTGTCGATTGTCCGGGTTGTCCGAGCGCAACTGGAATCCGTAATGCTTGGACACGGCCAGCGCGATTTCCAGCGCGTCGATGGAATCCAGCCCCAGCTCGCCACCGAACAGAGGTGCGTCGGGGTCGATCTGCTCCGGCGTGACCGATTCGAGGTTCAGGCATTCCACGATCAGGATGGCCAGTTCGTGTTGTGCTGTAGTCTGCTCTGACATGCTCGATTCCGTACGCTGGATACATTGCCTCCCCCCGGTGGCAGTGGCCGCGGAGTGTAACATAGCGCCCTTGTCGGCCCCGGTTACGAACGATGATTCACGGACGTGAAAATCCACAGATGGAAGCCCTGCAGCGCCGCGCTCCGCGGGTCACCTATCGCATGGCGGACCCTGCAGCGGCACTGAGGGAGACCAGCACCCTGGCGGTGTTCGGATTCGGCGCAGGCAGCGAACGGGTCGATGACCCACGCTTCGTCCGGGTCGGCCTGGAGAGCTTCGATGCCCCCGCCCCGATCGAGCTGTGGCAGGTCGATGCCGTCGTCAACTATGGTGCGGATGGTTCACTGCAGTGGTCCACCGGCGGCGGCTGGCTTTTCACCGCCATCGAGCTTGATGAACGCGAACACGGCGGCCCCGCCGCCACCGCAAAACTGGCCTACGAGCGACTGCATCAGTTCCTGGCTGCGCACAGTGACCAGCATGTGTTGCGAGTGTGGAATTACCTGGGCGCGATCAATCAGGGCGAGGGCGATGCCGAGCGTTACAAGCATTTCTGCGACGGGCGCGCGGCGGGCATGAGCGACTTCTTCGCCGAAGGCTTCCCCGCCGCTACTGCCATCGGCCACCTCGGCAACCCGCACCGGCTGCAGGTCTACCTGCTCGCCTGTGACCAGCGCGGCAGCCGGGTGGAAAACCCGCGTCAGGTGAGCGCCTGGCGCTACCCGCGCCAGTACGGCCGCACACCGCCGAGCTTTGCCCGTGCCATGACGTTGCCGGCACATGATGCACTGGCGATTTCCGGCACCGCCGCCGTGGTTGGCCACGCCTCGGCGCATCAGGACGACCTCGATGCCCAGCTCGCCGAAACGCTGACCAACCTCGAAGCGCTGCTGGCCAGTGCCGGCATGGCCGCGGGGTTCGACACCCAGTCGCCGCTGAAAATCTACGTACGCCACGGCGCCGATGCAGCGCGTGTGCGCGCCTTCGCGCAGCAACGCCTGCCGGGCGTACCGGTGCTGCTGTTGCACGGCGACATCTGTCGCAGCGAACTGCTGGTGGAGATCGACGGCTGGCGCTATGTTTGAGACGGCATCTGGTGCCGATAGCCAGCATCCGTCCGAATCGAATGTCGACAGCGCCAGCGGCCCTCAGCGCGCTCGATAGCCCGGATCAAGGTTGCCGATGAAGTTGGCGATCTCGGCGCGAAAATAGGCATTGGCGTCGGCCTTGAAGTCGGCGACGCGCTCGTCGTGGAAGGGGATGTCGCGCAACTGCTTGCCGCTGGTCAGATCGAACACATAGAGAGTAGCCCGATAGCCGACCTTCGGTGGGGTGTAGCGACCCTGAAAGTCATCGGCCTTGATGGAAATCTTGTTGTAGCTGGGAACCACCAGCGGGGTGATTTCAATCGCCAGCCGGTACGGCACGCTCGACGTGGGTTTGGGATTGCGGCGATCCGAGTGCCGGATGAGCTCGCCGGCGTCGACCATCTGCATGTCGATGCCTCGCTTGCTCGCCCAGTGCTCGAACGCGTGCCGGGTGGTGTTGCAGGATATGAATTCCCCGTTGCAGGCCAGGTCAAGACTGAAACGCGGACTGTCATCCTGGCGGAACAACGGCAGCGACTGCAGCGACTTCTGTTGCGCCAGGCTGATGATCTGCGGTGTGCCAACACATCCCTGCAAGGCAGTCGCCAGCAACAAGCCACCAAACACACTCGCCAAAGCATTCATTCGCATCAACGTGACTCCCTTTCGTTGTTTCGGACTGAAAACTGTCAGGGCTCCTGTGGTCGATCGCCCTGATTGGAGAGCACTCCGACGCAGCGGTAGCCGAAGACCACTCACACCGGGTTTTTCGTGGGCCGCTTCCAGCCAACGTAACTCTGCTGACGCCCCCGCGCCACCGTGAGCTCACCGGCCGGCGCATCGTGGGTGATGACCGAACCGGCGCCAATGGTGGCTTGCTCACCGATGGTGACGGGCGCCACCAGGGCACTGTTGGAACCGATGAACGCGCCGTCCTCGATACGGGTGACGGACTTGTTCACGCCGTCATAGTTGCAGGTGATGGTGCCGGCGCCGATATTGACGCCGCGGCCGATCTCGCTGTCACCGAGGTAGCTCAGGTGGTTGGCCTTGCTGCCTTCGCCAATTCGGGTTTTCTTGATCTCGACGAAGTTTCCGACATGCACCCCGGCATCGAGTTCGGTGCCGGGGCGCAGCCGGGCGAACGGGCCGATCGTGCAGGGGCCATGGGTAACCACCCCGTCAAGGTCGCAATGCGACTGCACCACGGTGCCCGCCGCCAGTCGCACGTTTCTCAACCGGGTATAGGCGCCGATGCGCACATCGTCACCGAGGACAACGCTTCCTTCGAGGATCACGTCGATATCAAGCTCGACATCGCGCCCCACCTCGACCGCGCCGCGAACGTCGATGCGTGACGGATCGGACAGGCGCACGCCCTCGCTCATCAACGCCTGGGCGGCGCGCTGTCGGTAAGCCGTCTCGAGCCCCGCCAGTTGCAGTGTGTCGTTGGCGCCAGCCACTTCCACCGGGTCGCTCCCTTCGACACTCAGTGCGGCCATGCCTTCCTCGTCGGCCATGCGGAAGATATCCGTGAGGTAGTACTCGCCTTGGGCATTGTTGCGATCGAGCTGCCGGATCCAGCGACGCAGTGCACCGGTATCGGCCACCAGAATGCCGGTATTGACCAGGTGCACGGCGCGCTGGACGTCATCGGCATCCTTCTGCTCGACCACCGCCCGCACGCGACCGTTGCCGTCGCAGAGCACGCGCCCGTAGCCGTGCGGATCGTCGAGCCGCGTGGTCAGCAGGCTGAAGCTCTGCTCGGCCTCCAGCAGCGCCTGCAGGGTCTCGGCGCGGATCAGCGGCACATCGCCATACAGCACCAGCACGCGCACGCCGTCGGGAATCGTGGCAAGCGCTTGTTCGACCGCATGCCCCGTGCCCAGGCGCTCGGCCTGCAGCACCCAGCGCAGATCGGCCTGCTCGGCGAATGCTGCCTGAACCTGCTCACCACCGTGACCGTAGACGACGTGGATGGCGACCGGCTGAAGGCGGCGTGCGGTGGCGATGACGTGACCGAGCAGGGGCGTACCGGCCAGCGGCATCAACACCTTGGGTCGATTGGAGCGCATTCGTGTACCAGCCCCGGCAGCGAGGATGACGACGTGCAGTGCGGGAATTTCCATATCAGTACCCATGCGTTTGGATCAGTGTGATCAGGGGAGAATATCAGCGAGCCCCGCAAGCCCGGCAGGCGTGGCGCCACGGCGTGGTGAGTCGGCGCTCAGGCGAATGGATGTGCGGTTCACGAGCATGCCGCGGCAGTCGTCCCTGCAGTCCATGGCAACGGAGGCGCGAGCCTCCTTCCGGCCATCACGGCGTCACTGCCGAAGAGGTCGACACCGCCGGCTTGCCGGCATGGCAGGCGAAATGAAACTGATAGGTCAGGCTGAACGGCTGCGCTCCACTATCGACCTGGTGGCTGTTGCCGTCCGCGTCGGCGGCCCAGTGGGTGACTTGCAACGGGACGAACTGCCAACGCCTCGCCGCCGCTCGCACGGCGCCAATGAACGGGCTGCGCGTCGCATCGGCGGTGTTCTCTCCGGCAACCCTTACCTCCGTAACCGTGCCTGACGTGCCCACGATCAGCAACGCCTGCACCTGTACCGGCGCGGGGCAGCTGGCGAGCAGATCCGGCGGATAGAGCGGCGGCACCATGTGCTCCAGAGTCGCCCCGCTGGAGACGTCACCGAGGGCGAGCTGGTAGTGCCTGGTCCCGGGCGGCGTCACCGCCTGCCAGGTGGCCTCGCCAGCAGCCGGTGGCGGCGAACTCGTCGACGGCGCGGAGGCACAACCCGCCAGCACCAGCAGGATGCCCAACGCAACAAGATGCCGTAGGCATGAACGGGGTACCGTCGCCAGTTGTGGTGCTTCCATGCCAGCCTCCCAAGCTTGCCAAAGAGCATACAAGGGTTCTACAACCGTGCTGTCAGACTGGCAGCCGGCAACATGACTCCACCGAGGTAGATCATGAAAACGATGAGCACGATAAGGCATTGGCGGTTCGCGCTACTGGCGGCCATCGCGATCGGGACGGCCGCCCTGTCACCCGTCGCAGCTGCTGCGCCGCCCGTCGAGCCCGCTACTGCGCGCGTCCAGGTGACGTTCCAGAATCCGCAGAACTTCTCCGAAGAGCGCGAATTCGGCATGCAGGATCGTTCGCTGCACAAGGCCTATCTCGAACCCCTGAAGAACTATCTGGTCAAGCGCGCCAGCGCGATGCTGGCGCCCGGGCAGCGACTGCAGGTCACCATCACCGATATCAAGCTGGCCGGTGCCTACGAGCCGTGGCGCGGTCCGCAGTGGGGTTACGTGCGCATGATGCGCGACATGTACCCGCCGCGTATCGACCTCGACTTCGTCCTGACCGATGGCCAAGGAAAAGTGCTGCGGCAAGGCTCGCGGAAGTTGCGCAATCTCGGCTACCTCAGCAGCGGCGTGAACATGCCGGGAGATACCGATTCGCTGCGCTACGACAAGGCCTTGCTAAATCACTGGCTGCGGCGTGGGCCGCTGCAACTTTGAGCGGCGTGGCCGGGTCGCTCGACCCGGCGGCACGGCTGGCTGAAGCCTCTTAGTGCTTGAGCGTCTTGCGCAGGCGCTCCAGCGCCTGCAGCTGGGCCATCGCCTCGGCCAGCTTGGTCTGTGCTTCGGCAATCTCCATCGCATCGCTGCGATTGGCCAGCGCCTCTTCCGCTTCCTTCTTGGCGCGCTGAGCCGACGACTCGTCCAGGTCAGATGCGCGGGCCGCCGTATCGGCGAGCACCGTCACCACCTGCGGCTGC
>JBBQQL010000100.1:0-15512 GCA_038215995.1 Lysobacterales bacterium | reverse complement strand
GAAGGGAGACGGCGGTTTGGCGATTGTCTACGACACCTATCAGCAAGAAGAGCCCAGGCGGCTGCCTTTGCTGCATGCCGCTGATCCCTCCCGTTTGCTGGCCCGGCGCGATGGCCGCTCGATAAGCGCAGCACAGTTCCTTGCCCAGGTGCGCGCGGTCGCGGCGGAGCTGCCGGCCGCTTCGGCCGCGGTGAACTTGTGTGAGGATCGTTACGCATTTCTGGTGGCGTTTTGCGCGATCGTGTTGCGTGGCCAGATCAACCTGCTGCCCTCGTCGCGCGCACCGCAGGCGGTTGATGAGGTCATGGCGGCTCACCCGGGCTGTTACGCGCTGGGCGAATCGGCCCTCGATCCGGCACCGCCGGGTTATCGCCAGTTGCCCGCATTGGACGCTGCAGCGCCGCATGATGTCGATGCGATCTGGCCGCAGATCCCGGCCGATCAGGTGGTGGCCATCGGCTACACCTCCGGTTCCACAGGGGCGCCGAGTGCAAACACCAAGACCTGGGGCAGCTTTCACGCCAGCAACATAGGCAACATGGCGATGCTGCGCGCGAACGTGGGCGGTCCGCTGGCGATCGTGGCTACGGTGCCACCGCAGCACATGTACGGGATGGAGATGTCGGTGTTGCTACCGTTGCTGGGCAACCACAGCGTGCACATGGGCCGACCATTTTTTCCGGCTGACGTGGCCGCGGTGCTCGCCGACGTGCCTGCACCGCGCTTGTTGGTCACCACACCGGTGCACCTGCGAGCGCTGGTTGAATCCGGCATCAGCCTGCCGCCGATCGTGGCCATGATCTCGGCCACCGCGCCGCTGCCAGTCGAGTTGGCTCGCCGTGCCGAACAGCGATTTGGTGCGCCCTTGCTCGAAGTCTTCGGTTCTACCGAGACCTGCGTGTTCGCCAGCCGACGTCCGAGCCATGAAGAGGACTGGACCCTCTACGAGGGTGCCACCCTGCATCCGCAGCCGGATGGCACCGCGGTGGATGCACCGCAACTGGGCGCGCCGATCACTCTTGCCGACATCGTCAGCCTGTCCGACGGCGGCCGCCGCTTCCGCCTGCGTGGGCGCCATGCAGACCTGCTGGAAATAGCCGGCAAGCGCGCGTCCCTGGCAGACCTTACCCGCCGGCTACTGGCAGTGCCCGGTGTGCACGATGGCGTGGTATTCCAGCTCGATGACGGCGACGCGCTGGGCGTACATCGCATCGCGGCGTTGGCGGTAGCTCCCGGGCTGAACGAGCACCAGATCCTTGATGCCCTGCGCGAGGCCATCGATCCGGTATTCCTGCCGCGTCCGTTCCATCTGGTGAGCGCGCTTCCGCGCAATGAGACCGGCAAGCTGCCGCGAGCCGCATTGCTGGAGCTCGTTACGGCCACGGCTGCGCGCGCTGATCAAACGCTACAATAGGCGTTTGCGCAGCTTGCGCCCCGTTTGCTGGAGTTCGACATGAAGGTCCTCGTCATCGGTAGTGGTGGTCGCGAGCACGCGATGGCGTGGAAGTTGATGCAGTCGCCACAGGTCGACGAAGTGATCGTGGCTCCGGGCAACGCGGGTACGGCGCTTGAGCCGGGAGTTCGCAACGTGGATGTGGCGGTGAACGACCTGGATGGCCTGCTTGGCCTGGCCAGGCGCGAGAAGGTGGGCTTGACCGTCGTCGGGCCCGAGGTGCCGCTGGTGGCCGGTGTGGTCGACCGGTTTCGTGCGGCCGGCCAGCGCATTTTTGGTCCGCGCGCGATTGCGGCGCAGCTGGAGGGATCCAAAGCGTTCGCCAAGGACTTCTTGCAGCGGCACAACATTCCCACTTCCCGTTACGGCGTATTCACCGATTTGAACGCCGCGCTTGCCTACGTCCGTGAGCATGGTGCGCCCATCGTGATCAAGGCCGATGGCCTCGCTGCCGGCAAGGGGGTCGTGGTGGCGCTGACGCTCGCCGACGCCGAGCTGGCCCTCCACGATATGCTTGGCGCGCACAGTTTTGGTGATGCCTCGGCGCGGGTGGTGATCGAGGAGTTTCTTGAGGGTGAAGAGGCCAGTTACATCGTGATGAGCGATGGCAGTCATGCGTTGCCGATGGCCAGCAGCCAGGACCACAAGCGTCGCGACGAGGGTGATATGGGACCCAATACCGGTGGCATGGGCGCGTACTCGCCGGCGCCGGTGGTCACGCCCGAGGTCGAGCAGCGGGTGCTGCGCGAGGTGATCGAGCCGACCCTGCGCGGCATGGCCGCCGAGGGCGCGCCCTTCATCGGTTTTCTGTATGCGGGGCTGATGATCGACAAGAGCGGCGCGCCCAAAGTGATCGAATTCAACGTGAGGTTTGGCGACCCGGAAACCCAGCCGATCATGCTGCGGCTGAAATCCGACCTGATCGACCTGATCGATGCCGCGCTGGATGGCCGGCTGGATCAGGTGCGCGCGCGCTGGGACGTCCGTCCGGCCATCGGGGTGGTGATGGCTGCTGGCGGTTATCCGGGCAAGGTCCGCAGTGGCGACGTGATCGACGGCCTTGCGGCCGTGGCGGCGCAGGCCGATCCCGATGTGAAGATATTCCATGCAGGCACAAAGCTGGACGAGCAAGGCCGCGCCGTGACCGCCGGCGGTCGCGTGCTGACGGTGTGTGCTTTGGGCAAGGACATCGCTTCGGCGCGCGAACATGCCTACGCGGCCGTGGCGCGGGTTAGCTACGAAGGTGGTTTCTGTCGCCGCGACATCGCCCATCGGGCACTGCACCGCCACTGACCGGCCTGCCTGCGGCCCAAACGGGCCGCTCACCCTATCGGTTGTTCACGCCTCGACCGGCGCCTGTTGGGTTCGCAAAAGCGTACGCCGGCGCATGGTAGGCCATTGGATAGATTGACTTTTCCGCGCCCCAAATTTTTGGGCTATGCTTTGCAGCTTCCCCCGCGTGGAGTCGTGGCGCCTAGACGCCCTGACCGCCACGTGCTTGTTTTCACGTTTGATGAGGTTTTCCCATGCGCAAGACGGTTTTGTCGCTGATGTCGGTCGCGACGCTGGCTCTGGCTGGTTGCCATTCTTCCAATTCGCCGCAGCCTGGTCAGGATGGGGCGGCGTCATCCGGTACTGCGGCTGGCGTCAACAAGGTAGCCGACCAGGTCAGCGGTACCATTTCACTGCGTGCGGGCTCGCCCTTGCCGTCGGCGACGGCAACCCTGGTGCTGAATCTGGTCGATGTGTCGGCCAGTGCCGTGGGCTCACCTCCGCTGGCCAGCTCGACGTCGCCAGCAGGTACCTTCCCGCAACCGTTCAAGCTCACCTTCAACCCGGCAGAGGTGAAGCCGAACGATCTGTACAAGATCCAGGCCGTACTGACCGATGGCGAGCGTCACTACACCATGCCGATCCAGGCGCCGGTGCTGGCCCAGGGCAGCAAGAATGACGGCGTGGCGATCGAGCTTGTAGCCGAACAGACTCCGGCAGAAAAAATTCTTGCCGCCTTCGATGCCGAGCGCAAATTGCTCGGCGGCATGAAGGTCAGCAATGGCACCAAGCTGGAGAAGGATGCGTCGCGCGGCTGGCAGTTGTTCCGTCAGGCCGGCCAGGTCGAGTTTATTCGTGAACTGGTCGATTACGGCGACAAGGGGTTCACCAGCACCGATTACGCCTACAAAGACGGCAAGCCGTGGGCAGTTGTGCAGGAAACCAAGTCGAGCCGCGATGCCAAGCCAAGCGCGATCGACCGTGCGGGTTGGGCCGAGGACGGCAGCTTGGTGCTGAAGCAGCATCAGGTGGGCAGCGACGTGCAGTCTCTTGGCGACGATACCGCGGGCAAACTCAAGCGGCAGGCCATGGAAATTCTGAGTCTGGCCACTGGCGGCAAGAAGAAGTAAGCGCCAGCTGCGATCAGCGACAATAAAAAGGCCGCCCGGATTACTTGGCGGCCTTTTTTTGTACATATACCGCCCTGGATCGCTCCAGGGCGGTGGTCAAATGGCTTCAGAGCAGAATCTTGAAGCCCATGTTGATGTTGTTGTAACGCTGGCTGCTGTCGCTGAAACGACCGGTATAACCAACCCAGCTGGATACCGTGGGGGTGAGCTGGGTGGTGACGCCGATGCTGGCTGCGCCCCAGGTCTTGTCCGGGACGTAGCCGGTGAGGGTGAATGAGCCGGACATGCTGGTCAGGCCCGCGGTCACTTCGCTCGGGTCAGCCTTGCTGTCGTGGTTCCATGACACTTCGGCATAGGGTTTCAGGGTGGCATTCGAAATCTGGAACTGACCCTGCACGCGCCAGCCGAGTGTGCTGATGAGCGCCTTGCGCTCCTGATTGGCGAACCACATCGCGGTGCTGTCTTTGCTGCTTTCCGAATAGCCGCTCACGCCGATGTCATGCCACTCGACGTTGGCATAGGGGCCGTATTGCAGCGCCTTCTCGCCGAACCACCAGCCGCCGGTGAAGCCCAGGCCGCCGTGCGAACCGCCGGTGTTGCCGCTTTCGGTACGCGTCATCGGGCCGAGATGGATGATGCGATCGACGTCGGTGAAGCTGGAATGACCCGCTTCGCCGTAGGCACCCAGGTAGGCGCCGCCGGAGTGGTAGGTGATGTAGGCCAGGGCAGTGATGTCCTGCATCTTGTAACCGCCGGTGCCGCCGACCACGCCGGTGTTGGTGTGACCCACAGCCAGCGCCGCACCGATGGACAGGTTTTCGTTGTAGCTGAGGTCCGCACCGAGGGTCAGATTGAAGTTGTTGCTGTTGGCCTTGGGCGACGTGTCGGAGAGATCGAAGCTTTGCTGGCTGTAGTTGGCATGGGCAAACATGCGTGTGCCGCTGCCCGAACCATCGCTGAGCATTTCTTCACGAATGGTCTGCGTCTGCGAAGTGATCGCCGTCAGCGGCGCCTGGCTGAGCAGGGAGGTTTGCGCCGGCGCAGCGATTTCGGAAAGCACGGCCTGCGAAAGCAGGCGGTCAGCTGCCTGGGTCGGATGGACGCCATCGGCGAACAGGTAGGTATTCTCCGTGCCGGGCGCGTACGTGACCGATGCTCCCGAACCTTGCGGGCCGCACTGAACCGAGCTGCCGCTGCCGCCAGTACAGGCTGGCGCGGTGACGTTGGTGAGGCCATAAGCCGACGGATTGGCAATCACTTCGTTGACCAGCGCGAAGGCGTTGACCGGGATGATGTTCATGCCCTTGGCGCTGAGCTGGTTGAGGCCGATATTCAGCTCACCGTTGTACAGCGCCGACAACTGGGTGGCGCCGGCGGATGCCGCTGCGCCACCAGCCATTCCGCTCGGCGTTTTGCCGATGTCAGGCAGGTTGTAGACCACCGCATATTTGGCGCCTGCGGCTTGCAGCGAACCAATCAGACCCAACTCCGTTTGTGCAGCGGCCAAAGTGCCTGCGGAGAGCACGTTGGGGTTGGTCGAAGTGGCAGTCAGGTAGAAGATGTCGTTGGCGCCGCCCCACACCTGATAGAGAGCATGGGAATCCGCCAAGCCACCATTGGCGGCCAGATACATCTGCAGCTGCTGCGGCAGGGTCGGAATCGGGCCGGCCGAAGAGTTGTTCACCAAGCCGGCGCCGCCGAAGGCATAGTCGGTGCCGCCCAGCAGCGAGGCGGTCACGGGCAGGCCGAGGCCGCTGGCCACCATTTCCGGGGCGGTGAAGCCGGGGTTGGTAGTGAATCGCGAGGGCGTAGGTGAGCCCAGAGCCAACGAGAGGTTGCCAGCGTCACTGAGGCTGTCGCCGATGATGACGACCTTGCTGAACTGGGCAGCGCTGGCGGCGGTGCTGAACAGAAGCGTGGCAGCAATAGCGCCAGCGAGAACACGTGTGCGGTGCATGTGGTCGAACTCCGAAGGGTGGTTGGGACGCGGCGATTTTACGCTACGTTAACTTACTCCATACCATTGCGCATGCTGCGCTGCGGCGCGGTTCGGCGGCTCGCAGCGCAGCAGAAGGTTCAGCGCTGTTTGGCCCGCAGCAGCGCCTCGGCAAAAGCGTTGTTGGCCGGGGCAGGCGCGGCCTTGGGCGGTGCGGTCGGCTGCCGCGAGCCACCCCCGCCACGGCGCGGCTCGTTGCCGTCCGCGCCGGCCCGTGAGCGGCTTTGGCCGGGCTCGTCGTCAAGCCGCATCGACAGGCCGATACGTTGCCGCGGCAGGTCGATCTCCATCACCTTGACCTTGACGATGTCGCCGGCCTTGACTGCATCGCGCGGGTCCTTGACGAAGCCATGCGACAGCGCAGATACGTGAACCAGACCGTCCTGATGCACGCCGATGTCGACGAAGGCGCCAAACGCGGCGACGTTGGTGACGCGCCCCTCCAGGATCATGCCGGGCTTGAGATCCTTCACGTCCTCGACGCCTTCGGCGAAGGTCGGTGCGACGAACTCCGGGCGCGGATCGCGACCGGGTTTCTCCAGTTCTTTGAGGATGTCGCGCACGGTAGGCACGCCGAATTTCTCGTCGGTGAACTGCTCGGGCTTGAGACCGCGCAGGAAGCTGGCGTCGCCGATGATGTTGCGTACCTCGCGGCCGCACTGCGCGATGATCCGCTCGACCACCGGGTACGCTTCCGGGTGCACCGAGCTGGCGTCCAGCGGATTGTCGCCGTTGGGCACGCGCAGAAAGCCGGCGCACTGCTCGAACGCCTTGTCGCCCAGTCGCGGTACCTTCAGCAGTGCCTTGCGGTTGGCAAACGGGCCATTGGCGTCGCGATGCTTGACCACGTTCTCGGCCACGCTGGCGGTGAGGCCGGCCACGCGCGACAGCAGGGCGGCGGAAGCGGTATTCACATCCACGCCGACGGCATTGACGCAGTCCTCCACGCGGGCATCCAGCGCGCGCGCCAGCTTGATCTGGTTCACGTCGTGCTGGTACTGCCCCACGCCGATCGCCTTGGGCTCGATCTTCACCAGCTCGGCCAGCGGATCCTGCAGTCGGCGGGCGATCGAAACGGCGCCACGCAGGCTGACGTCGAGATCGGGGAATTCCTTCGAGGCGAGTTCCGACGCCGAATAGACCGAGGCGCCGGCCTCACTCACGACCACTTTGGACAGCTTGGGATCAGCCAACTTCTTGATCAGCTCGGCGGCGAGCTTGTCGGTCTCGCGTGAGCCGGTGCCGTTGCCGATCGAGATCAGGTTGACGCCGTGCTGTTTGCACAACTTCGCCAGCGATACCAGCGATTCGTTCCATTGCATCCGCGGTTGCAGCGGGTAGATGGTGTCGGTGGCCAACACCTTGCCGGTGGCATCAACCACCGCCACCTTGCAGCCGGTGCGGATACCCGGGTCCAGCCCCATCACGGTCCTGGCGCCAGCCGGTGCGGCCAGCATCAGGTCTTTCAGGTTGTCGCCAAACACGCGAATCGCCTCGTCCTCGGCGCCTTCACGCACGCGACCGAAAAGATCGAGGGTGAGGTGCAGGTGCAATTTCACCCGCCAGGTCAGACGGACGGTCTCGCGCAACCAGGCGTCGGCGGAGCGGCCCTGGTTATGGATGTTGGCGTGTGCGGCGACCCGGCCTTCACCTTCGGCGTGGCCCTGCTCGCTATCGGCGGCAGGCGACAGCTCGAGTTCGATCACGCCCTCGTTGCGCGCGCGCATCAGCGCCAGCAGGCGGTGCGAGGGAATCTTGCCGATCGGTTCCACGTGGTCGAAGTAGTCGCGAAACTTGGCGCCCTCCGCCTCCTTGCCCTCGACCACCTTGGCGCGAATCTGCCCCTGTGCCCATAACCAGTCGCGCAGCTCGCCGACCAGATGGGCGTCCTCGGCGATCGACTCCATCAGGATCGCTCGCGCGCCGTCGAGCGCGGCGCGCACGTCGGCGACGCCCTTTTCCGCATCGACGAAGGCCTCGGCAAAGGCTTCAGGCGACTGGCTGGGATCATCACGCAAGCCGAGTGCCAGCGGCTCCAGTCCGGCTTCGCGCGCAATCTGCGCCTTGGTGCGGCGCTTGGGCTTGAATGGCAGGTACAAGTCCTCAAGCCGCGCCTTGGTGTCGGCGGTCAGCAGGTCGGCTTTCAATGTGTCGCTGAGCTTGCCCTGTTCCTCGACGCTGGCGAGAATCGCCGCGCGGCGCTCCTCCAGCTCGCGCAGATAGCGCAGGCGCTCTTCCAGCAGGCGCAACTGGATGTCATCGAGGCCACCGGTGACCTCCTTGCGATAACGGGCGATGAAGGGCACGGTGGCGCCGCCATCAATCAGATCCACGGCGGCCTGGACCTGTTCGGTGCGGGCGGCGATGTCATGGGCAATGCGTTGTTCGATGCTAAGCATGGATAAGTCACGATTCCTTGAGGCAGGCTTGCGCCTGATGGAACCGTCGATCATATCAAGACCGATACGCGCAGCCGCCATGAAACTGTTGAGCCTCGTGGCGGAACGGCATGTCCATGCCGGGTGGATCGGTGGTCTGCAGGTGGAAGGCGTTGGAGCAGGCACTCCGGCGGCGAGATCGCGCAGGTCCGCCTGCCTCGTGCCAGTAGCTTGGCGGCGCGAAGCCGCCAAGCTACTGGAGTCAGCTGTCAGGCAGTGAACGAGCCGCCACTGTTTTTGCTGTCGGTACGTGTCGCCGCCTGATTGAACTCGCTGGCGCGACCGTTTAGTACCAGGGTGCCAGCGATCATGTCGTGCAGGCCCTGCTTGCGTCGGGTCCAGGCCACCATCAGGAAGCCGATGAGCAGGATCAATGTGCTCAGGATCTTGGCGAGGTAACGGCCAAGTGCCCGTGGAAAGCTGATCCGGCGACCCTGCAGGTCGGTGACGCGGATGCCCAGCGCCAGCTTGCCCAGTGTGCCCTGCCAGGCCGAGCTTTCGCACAGGGCGAAATACAGGATGCCGATGACGATCATCAGCAGCGTGGCGGGCCACATGGTTGCGAAGTAGTGCATGTTGGCAGCCATGATGGCGTCGGGATTGCCTACCGCATCAGCGCTGACTTGCTTCAAGGTCGCCTTGGCGGCATCGCCGCCAAACGCCTTTTCGATCAGCGTCTGCGGGATGTAGAGCACGATGGCGTCGAGGATGTAGGCAGCCACCCGCTTCCAGAACCCGGCGTAGTCTTCCAATGCGGCCGTGGTGGTCTGCGGCAGTGGCTGCAGCGGCTCGCTGGCAGCGCTGTACGCTGCCGTCGGCGCAGCGGGCGTTTCGCCTGGCTGGTCAGCCGGAAACAGTGCCGACAACGGCTGCCAGTCGGCCAGGCCTTCGTACCAGGCCAGGTCCTTCGGGCTTACCTGACCGCTGCGCAGCCATTGGCGCACGTCTTCTTCCTTGTACGGGCCATGCCGTTCGCCGTCGCGGCCGATCCAGATTTCCATCGCACACTCCCCTTGCTGCTGAAAAGCCGATGATGCCATGACTGGATATGGCGCGGCTGGGCCAGCGAAGAAGTCAGGCGGCGTCGCGGCGCTTCAAGTGGACCAACAGCAGTGATATGGCGGCCGGGGTGACACCACTGATCCGTGCTGCCTGACCCAGCGTGGCTGGCCGCGTGCGCTTGAGCTTCAGCAACACTTCTGCCGACAGGCCACGCACCTTGTCGTAGTCGAAGCTGCCTGGAATGGCGGTGTGTTCGTTACGCTGCTGGCGTTCGATTTCCGCACGCTGGCGTCCCAGGTAGCCGGCGTACTTGACCTGCACTTCGACCTGCGCGGCCACGTCCGCGCGCGTCACCGCAGGGCCGATGCCGGCTACCCCGGTGAGCTGCGCGTAATCGAGTTCGGGGCGACGCAGCAGGTCCTCCGCCGTGCATTCGCGACTGAGGGTGACGCCGAGTTCGCGTTCGAGGGTGGCGCCGAGCGCATTGGCAGGCGTGGCCCACACGCTGCGCAGGCGCTGCAGTTCCTGTTCGACCGCCTCGCGTTTGGCGCGCAGCGCGTCGAAACGTGCCTGCGGCACCACGCCAAGCGCGTGCCCTGTTTCGCTCAGTCGCAGGTCGGCATTGTCTTCGCGCAGATGCAGCCGATATTCGGCGCGCGAGGTGAACATGCGGTACGGCTCAATCGTGCCGTTGCTGGTGAGGTCATCGATCAGCACGCCGATATAGGCCTCGTCGCGTCGCGGATACCAGGGTGCCTTGCCTTGCACCGCCAGTGCCGCGTTGAGCCCGGCGACAACTCCCTGTGCCGCAGCCTCTTCATAACCGGTGGTGCCATTGATCTGGCCGGCGAAGTACAGCCCCGCGATTGCCTTGGTTTCCAGCCACGGCTGCAGCCCGCGCGGATCGAAGTAGTCGTACTCGATCGCGTAGCCCGGCCGGGTGATGTGGGCGTGCTCGAAACCCTTGATCGAGTGCACCAGCGCCAGTTGCACGTCGTACGGCAGCGAGGTGGAGATGCCGTTGGGGTAGATCTCGAAGGTATCCAGACCCTCCGGCTCGATGAAGATCTGGTGCGAGGACTTCTCGGCGAAACGCACCACCTTGTCCTCGATCGACGGACAGTAACGCGGGCCGATGCCCTCGATCTGGCCGGTATAGAGCGGCGAACGATCCAGCGCGCCGCGAATCAGTTCATGCGTGTGCTCTGACGTATGGGTGATCCAGCAGCTGACTTGGCGCGGATGTTCGTCGCGCGAACCGAGATAGGAGAACGTCGGTGCCGGATTGTCGCCGGGCTGCTCTTCCAGTTCGCTGAAATCGATGCTGCGCAGGTCGATTCGCGGTGGGGTACCGGTTTTCAGGCGATCGCTGGCGATCGGCAGCTCGCGCAGCTTCGCCGCCAGCGTGGTGGCCGGGGGATCACCCGCGCGCCCGCCCGCGTACTGCGCTTGCCCGATATGGATCTTGCCGGCCAGAAACGTGCCTGCGGTAAGCACCACCGTGCGTGCCGAGAAGCGCAGCCCCATCTGGGTGACCACACCGCAGACGCGGCCGTTTTCGATGATCAGGTCATCGACGGCCTGCTGGAACAGCTGCAGATTGGGTTCGCTCTCCACGATGCGCCGGATCGCCGACTTGTACAGTGCTCGATCCGCCTGGCAGCGGGTGGCGCGCACGGCAGGGCCCTTGGACGCGTTCAGCGTGCGCCACTGGATGCCCGCAAGATCGGCGGCATGGGCCATGGCGCCACCGAGCGCATCGATCTCCTTGACCAGGTGTCCCTTGCCGATACCACCGATCGCCGGGTTGCAGCTCATCTGGCCGATCGTCTCGATGTTGTGGCTGAGCAATAGCGTGTGGACGCCGGCTCGTGCCGCGGCAAGCGCGGCCTCGGTGCCGGCGTGGCCGCCGCCGATCACGATGACGTCGTAGTGGGTCGGGTGGTGCATGAGTGCCCTGACGGTGCAAAAAGTGACAAAACAGGTCGATATGGTACCGCTACGGTGATCTGTCGCGCGGACCGGAAATTTCTGGCATGTTCCATGCTTGTCCAACACCGCACTTTCACGGGCAGACGCTGCGCGGCAACGCGCGCCGAGATCGAACGGACAGGGGTTCGATTGTGTACCGGGAAAGGAAGCAAGACGGCACCCCCAGGGGTGCCGTCGCCTTTTGTGTCGTCAGAAACCCGCGCAAACCCAGATACGACAAGGCCCCGCGGCTTGGGGGCGGCGGGGCCTTGCGTTATTAGATCTGGCGCCAGGCGGTCTCAGGAACAGGGGGAATCCAGGATGACCGTATTGCCGGGCGCCAGAAACTGGGAGTTCTTGGCAACGAGCAGCGCACTGCTGCGACGAGTTTGAGGTTCGATATTCACCGCATGCGCGTGAACAAACGGTGACTGAAACGGAAATTTGTGCCCGGCCACGGCAACAGCTGACGCGCGACGTCAGTTTCCGGGGGCTGGCTACAAATTGACTGTGATCCTGATCACGAAGTGGCACGGCCATTGCATTGACTACTCCATCAGCCACCTGCAAGGAGAAAGTCATGGACATGAACTTCGATTTCCAACCGGTCTATCCGCGTCATGACCTGCTGGTCGAAATCAGCGAAGTCGAGATGGCGATGGATGACTTGCGCGACATCTACGATGCATCGGCGGAGCCTGACCTGCAGGCGCGCATGGAAAGCCTGATCGAAGCACTCGATCACCTGGCCGTCTGAATCACGTAATCCGCATGTGTGCGGGGTGAGTCATTCACGCACACCGGAGCGGTAGCAACACCATTGGCAACGGTCGCCGCTGATCAGTGATTGAGTACGTTGCCGATGATTTCGGCCAGATTGCGGGAAAGCCCCGCATGCTGTGCAAGTTCGGCAATCGCCAGCCGCGCCGCCTCACGCCGCACCGGTTCCAGTCGTTGCCAGCCGTTGAATGCGGTCGCCAGCCGCGCTGCCACCTGCGGGTTCATTGCATCAAGCGTCACCAGCCGCTGCACCAGCAAGCGGTAGCCGGCGCCATCGGCCCGATGGAAGCCGCCGGGATTGCCACGAACAAAAGCGCCCAGCAGTGACTGCACCCGGTTCGGGTTCTTCAGGGTGAACGCGTCATCGCGTTCCAGCAGCAGTACGCGTTCCAGCGCTTTCGTGCCTGGCGTCTGTGCCTGTACTGCAAACCATTTGTCCAGCGCCAGCGCGTTGTCGGCATAGCGCTGGCGATAGTCGGCCACGGCGGCTTCGGCCTCACGGCTGTCGATGCGCAGCATCACCGCCAGCGCGGCGAGCCGATCAGTCATGCCGGGCGCCTGTCGGTACTGATCGGACGCCAGCGTGGCGGCGGCAGCGGAGTCGGACAGGCTCAGCAGTTCGAGTACACGCCGCTTGAGTCGGCGCCGAGCCTGGCTGGCGGCATCGAGATCGATCGTGGTGTATGCGGCCAGCGATTGATAACGCTGCGCCAGCTCGTCGGTGCCCAGTCGCGCGGCAAGTCTCTTCTGCAACTCTTGCCGCAACTCATGGATGCGCTGTGGATCGATCGCGCTTTCGCGCTCGGCCAGTTCGATTTCGCCCGGCGGCGTCAGCAGGTCAGCCAGCAAGGCATCGTCGATGCGGTCGTTGTGGAACAGCGACGCCAACGCCTCCAGCCAGGCTTCCAGTGCTTGCAGCGAGTGCCCATCGCGCAGGTTTTCATACGCGCGCG
The DNA here is from genome assembly GCA_038215995.1 of Lysobacterales bacterium. Lineage (GTDB taxonomy): Bacteria > Pseudomonadota > Gammaproteobacteria > Xanthomonadales > Rhodanobacteraceae > Rhodanobacter. Next base: position 2,517 of record JBBQQL010000100.1, on the reverse strand, counting down.
CGGCCAGCTGCTGACCGGCTTCCCAGCGATTGAAGCCGTCGACATCGTGGCGCAGCAGCAAGGCCAGTTCGGTCGGCGTGTAATCGCATTCCAGAATGACCGGCGCGGAGAACCCGCGCAGCAGCGACGGTACCGGGGCGCTGGCGATATCGCTGAACACCAGCTTTTGCTCGGCGCGGCTCAGCACCACCACTTTTTCCAGCACGGCTTCACCATGCTCGCCACGCAAGTACAGCGGCAGCAACTCGCCAGCGTGCGAGAAAAGCGCCAGCTTGACCGGAATCGGCAGCGGCGGACGCGCCTCGTCGCCCGCCACGCTGGGCGCGTGCTGGCTCAGCGTCAGCGTGTATTCGCAGCGCTCCGCGTCGTAGTGACCGTGCGCCTTCAGCCGCGGCGTGCCGGCGTGGCGATACCAGGCCAGGTACGGCATCAGGTCGGTGTCATTGGCCTCGCCCAGCGCGCCGAGAAAATCTTCCAGCGTGGCGGCGCGGCCGTCGTTGCGTTCGAAGTAGCGGTCCATGCCGCGACGAAAGCCGTCCGCACCGAGGCGGCCGGCGAGCATGCGCACCAGCTCGGAGCCCTTCTCGTACACCGTCGCGGTATAGAAGTTGTTGATCTCGCTGTAGTGCGCCGGACGCACCGGATGCGCCAGCGGGCCGGCGTCCTCGGGGAACTGCGCGCGGCGCAGCAGGGAGACATCCTCGATGCGTTTCAGCGGCGCCGAGTTCATGTCGGCCGAGAAGCTCTGCTCGCGGAACACGGTCAGGCCTTCCTTCAGCGACAGCTGGAACCAGTCGCGGCAGGTCACGCGGTTGCCGCTCCAGTTGTGGAAGTACTCGTGCGCGACCACCGCCTCGACGTGACGGTATTCGTCGTCGGTGCTGGAGTCCGGGTCGGCGAGCAGGTACTTCGCATTGAAGATGTTGAGGCCCTTGTTCTCCATCGCACCCATGTTGAAGTCATGGGTGGCGACGACGTGGAACACGTCGAGGTCGTAGTTGCGGCCGTAAGTCTGCTCGTCCCAGCGCATCGAACGCTCCAGTGCGTCCATCGCGTAGGCGCAGCGGTCGATCACGTCGGCTTCGGCCCAGATCTTCAGCTGCACCGGGCGACCCTCGGCGGTGACGTAGTCGCGCTCGATCTTGTCCAGCCGGCCGGCGACCAGCGCGAACAGATAGCTCGCCTTCGGATGCGGATCGACGAAGCTGGCCCAGTGGCGGCCGCCTTCCAGTTCGCCACTGCCGTCGGGATTGCCGCCAGCCAGCAGCACCGGAAAGCGCACGCGGTCGGCGCGCAGGGTGACGCGGTAGCGCGACTGCACGTCGGGGCGATCGGGGAAGAACGTGATGTGCCGAAAACCCTCGGCTTCGCACTGGGTCAGCAGGAAGCCGGTTTCGTGGCTGCCGGAAAGGTACAGCCCTTCCAGCGCCGTATTCGCCGCCGGGCGCAGCCGCACGCGGGTTTCCAGCACGCTGCCATCGCGCGCACCGTCCACCTCGAGCACGCTGTTTTCATAGCGATAGGCCGACGCAGGCAAGGCCTCGCCATCAAGCGAGATCGACAGTAGCTGCAGGTTCTCGCCATCCAGTCGCAGCGGCGCGTCCTGGGCGGGGTCGCGGCGCAGCAACAGGCGCGCACAGAGTTCGCTGGCCTCGATACCGAGATCGAAATCCAGCTCGACGGTATCCACTGTCCAGGCGGGCGGACGGTAGTCGGCGAGGCGAATGAGCGACGGGATTTGCGGCGAGGGAGTGGGCATGTAAACAACATCGGGTAGGGGACATATCAGGCTAACATGGGGCGCTTTAACGGCAGGAGAACCTGGTGGCCGGACAGAACACGACGCGTTACGGCGCGGAACGGGCGCAATCGGGTGACCAGCCGATCGTGGTGCTGATCGATCGCCACGAGGGGCGTTGCCTGCGCGTCGCCCTGCATGGCGCCGCCCTGCTCGGTTTCGAACTGCCTTTTGGCGGCCGGGTGCACGATCTGGCCGACGGCTATCGCGATGCCGCCGAAATCGCCGCCCGGCCCGGGTCGCGTTTCGCGATCATGGCGCCGTTTGCCGGTCGCGTGGCCGATGCGCACTACCGCTTTGACGGCCAGCTGGAGGATTTGCAGCCGGGCGTAGTGGGTGCCGAACGGGCCGCGCGGCACGGTTTCGTGCGTGGCGTGGAGTTCGCGCTCGATACGCTGGTCGCCGACGAGGCGAGCGCGCAGGTGGTGTTGAGCACGCAGGCGATTCGGCCGCAGCCGGGCTATCCGCACGCGATCGATCTGGCGGTCGTGTTCACGCTCGACGCCGGCGGCCTTACCCTCGAAGCGCGCATGCGCAATGTCGGTGAGCGCGCGGCGCCGTGCTTCTTCGGCTGGCACCCGTATTTCCGCCTCGCCGAGCACACCGTGGTCGACGGCTGGCAACTGCAGATTCCCGCGCAAACCCTGATCCGCACCGGCGCCGACCTGATCGCGCTGCCCGGCGCGGCTGCCTATGTGTCACTTGACGATGCCCCGGCG
>JBBQQL010000099.1:0-15579 GCA_038215995.1 Lysobacterales bacterium | reverse complement strand
TCTCAACGCCGTTAGCCAGAAGCTTGCGGGCCTCGTCGCGTCGCTCGCGAGCATACCCGAGCCATATGTCGGGATAGACACCCATGCTCAGGGTCTTGCGCATACCTGCGAACCGATAGTCCAAGCGCCACCAACGGGAGCCGTTCGGGGTCAATATCAGGTACAAACCGCCGCCATCGGTCATCTTCAATGTCTTAGCGGCGGGCTTTGCCTTGCGTATGGCGATATCGGAAAGCGGCATGACGGTAACACCTCAACCGGGTCGGACGACTACCGTCAAAGCTACCGTCGAATGCGGCGGATTTCAATGGATTCGGTTGGACGCGTTTGGACACAAGAAAAGCTGAAACCCTTGGTACGACTGGGTTTATGGACTTTTCTGGACATCTTTGGAGAGGGGAATGGTGGCTATAGGTGGACTCGAACCACCGACCTCGGCATTATGAGTGCCACGCTCTAACCAGCTGAGCTACATAGCCTTGAACGGGTCCCGACTGGCCGTATCGAAGGATACGGGCGGGGCGCGGAAGTGTAGTCGTCTCGACGGTCTGGTTCAAGTCTGCAACTTGCCGCCGCTTTGCGGGCTGTGGTTGAATCGAGGGCAGGAGTGCCGTGAGGCTCCAGGAGGCGACATGATTGATGTTGATGGCTACCGTCCGAATGTTGGCATTGTGCTGCTCAATGCAGACGGCCAATTGTTCTGGGCGCGCCGCGTCAATCGGGACGGCTGGCAGTTTCCGCAAGGCGGCATGCGCACGGATGAAACGCCGCTTGAGGCGATGTACCGCGAGCTTGAGGAAGAAACCGGGCTGGCGGCGCACCATGTCGAGGTGATCAGCGCCACCCACGGCTGGCTGCGCTATCGCCTGCCGCATCGCTATGTGCGCCATCACCAGCGGCCGACCTGCATTGGTCAGAAGCAGGTGTGGTTTCTGCTGCGGCTGGTCAGCAGCGAGGATGCACTGAAGCTGGACGCCTGCGACAAGCCCGAGTTCGATATCTGGCGCTGGGTGGATTTCTGGTACCCGGCGGCGCATGTGGTGAACTTCAAGCGCGAGGTCTACGAGCGGGCCTTGCGGCATTTTGCGCCGCTGGTCGAGAACCTCTTCAGCGTCGAGCTGGGCACCGTGCCGCCGCGGGACAAGGATGGGGAACGCCCGACGGGCTCACCGGATGGACGCGAGGCGGCCTGAACGGTTGCCTGCCCCGGCGGGGCCAGTTGTTGACAATCATTCGTATTCGCGTTCTTATACGCGGCATGTATATTTGCATGTGCAACGCCGTCACCGACCATGACATCCGCCGCGAGGCGGCTGATGGGGTGCATTCCTTTGCGCAGTTGCAGTCGCGTACCGGCTGCTCGGATTGTTGCGGTTGCTGCGAGCAGGAGGCCCGGGCCACGCTCGACAAGGCCGTTTCGCAGCTGCTTGGCGGGATGCCACTGGCCGCAACCTGAGTAGTGTCGGCTGTCGACCTGATTGACCCTGATCGCGACATCTGCCCGCGCGCTATGGCCGTGGGGATTCTCATTCCGCCGACGGTGGCGCGGAGTTTGTATAGTCCGCGTTGTTTGCTGATGGAGAAAAGCCATGAAGGGTGATGCCAAGGTCATCGAGTTCCTCAACAAGGTGCTCTACAACGAGCTGACCGCGATCAACCAGTATTTTCTGCATTACCGCATGCTGAAGGACTGGGGCTACGCCGAACTCGCCGCGCACGAGTACAAGGAATCGATCGAGGAAATGAAGCACGCCGATCACCTGATCGAGCGGATCCTGTTTCTCGATGGCCTGCCGAACCTGCAACACCTGGGCAAGCTGCGCATCGGCGAAAACGTACTGGAAACGCTGCAGGGCGACCTGGATCTGGAGCTGGCCGCCGTCGCCGACCTGCGTGCAGCGATTGCGCACAGCGAAGGGATCGCCGATTACATCAGCCGCGATCTGTTCAAGGACATCCTGCACGACGAGGAAGAGCACATCGACTGGCTGGAAACCCAGTTCAGCCTGATCAAGGACATCGGCGCCGAGCGCTACATGCAGAGCAAGATGCAGAGCTGAATCCGCGGTATCGGCCAGCGCGATCTGGCGGGCTGAGCTGCACCAGCGTGCGCTCGTTCCTTGACGGTTTCGTCACAGCGCGGCTATACCTTTCTTTTTCCCCTGGATGGCCCGCATGGCTTCACGACCACCGCCGCGCTTTGTCGTGCGCCGGCATGACGACGTCAGCCATCGCTGGCGCTGGTTGTGGTGGGGGCTGGCCTGGCTGGCCAGTCTGCTGCTTGTCGGCCTGGTGGTGGGCGCACTCGGCGGGCGGGTGGCACCGATCGTTGCCGACCATCAGCAGCAACGGGCACTGCTCAGCCAGATCGACGACCTGAAACAGCAGGTGGCCAACCTGCAGCGTGCCGCCCAGGTGAATGGCGTAGCTACCAAGGCGTTGCGCGGCACCCTGGCCCAGCGCGAGGAGGAGCTCAGCGGCCTGCGCGCCGACCTCGGCTTCTATTCGCGCCTGGTCGGTGGCGACGCTCAGCGCCGGGGGCTGAAGCTGCAGGAGGTGAAGCTGCAGCCGATTGCCAATTCACGCGGCTGGAACCTGATCCTCAGCCTGACCCAGACCGCCAAGCGCGGCGACGAGATCCACGGCAATGCCACCGTCAGCGTGGAGGGTTTGCGCGGCGACAAGGTCGTCACGCTGGACTGGTCGGCGCTGGGTGATGCCGCCCTGAAAGACGGCCTGCCTTTCCGTTTCACTTATTTCCAGCAGTTGCAGGGCACCATCGTGCTACCGGCAGACTTTCGCCCGACGCGACTGCGCATTCTTGTTCAGCCCAGCAGCGGCGCACCGGTGAGCCGGGCCGCCACATGGGCTGCCGCGCTGAGCGGCAACATCACTACCGCCGAGGGAGACCACGATGCTCAACCGTAGACGCAACGATCGCAACAACAACAGCCCCGAGACCAGCCTGATCGCACGTGGCACGGTGATTCGCGGCGACCTGCGCTTCACCGGCGCGCTGCATCTGGACGGACGTATCGAAGGTACCGTGCTGGCCGAGGGCGAGGACGCCATGTTCACGCTCAGCGAGCACGGCCAGGTGCAGGGCGAGATCCGGGTGCCGCACGCGGTGATCAACGGCCACGTGACTGGCGACGTGTACATCAGCGTGCGACTGGAGCTGGCGGCACAGGCGCGCATTGACGGCGACCTGCGCTACCACACCATGGAGATGGCCGCCGGCGCCCAGGTCAATGGCCGCATGTCGCGACAGACCGAAGAGTCGCAGAAGGTATTGTCCGGCCCGGATGCAGCCGCCGACGACACACTCGACGGGGCGGTAACGGCCTGACGCGGTATGCTTGCGCTTGTCTGTCACGGCCCCATCTAGTTGACCATGGAAACTATCGTCGCGATCCCCGATTACCGCAGCAGCGGCGCACCGCTGGTGTTTACCTAAGCCGCTGCGCACAAGGTGCATGAGCTGATTGCCGAAGAGGGCAACCCGGCGCTGAAACTGCGCGTCTATATCAGCGGCGGCGGTTGCTCGGGGTTCCAGTACGGCTTCACCTTTGACGAAGCCCAGGCCGAAGACGATTTTGCGGTGGAGCGCGAGGGCGTGACCCTGCTGTGTGATCCGCTGTCGCTGCAGTACCTCACCGGTGCCCAGATCGACTACGCCGAGAACCTCAGCGGCTCGCAGTTCGTGATCAGCAACCCGAACGCCAAGACCACCTGCGGCTGCGGCTCCTCGTTTTCCACCTGAGCTTTGCCGATGGATCGTGCCAGGCAACCCCGCCCCAACACCTTTGCCGGACTCAGCCTGGTGCTTGACCGCATCGCCGAGCGCCGCGACGAGTCGCAGTGGATCGCCGAGCAGGCGCGCTCACTCGATGCACGCTACCTGCTGCTCGACGCATCCGGCGAAGCATTCCTGCAACTGGACACCGAATTGCTGCGCTGGCTGCAGCCACATGAGCGAGAACAGTGGTTCAGCGACATACCCGCCACCTTACTGGGTATTGCCGATCAGCGTGCGCATTTCCTGATTGCGCTGAATGACAGCACCGATCTCGAACAGCTCGACCTGACCCTGCAAGCACGTCGGCGGAGCCTGCGCAGCGCCGGCCTGCAACTGCCGGCCGTCGAGGCCGGCCTGTTCGCCTACGCCAAGGGTCTGGCGCACTGGCAGCGCGAAACCCGCTTTTGCGCTGCGTGCGGCTCGCCATTATTGCTGGTGGCCGCCGGTCATCGCGCGCAATGCACCAACGCCGAGTGTGGCCGCATGCATTTTCCACGCACGGATGCGGCGGTGATCATGCTGGTGGAACACGAGGGTGCGTGCCTGCTGGGTCGTCAGGTCGGCTGGCCAGCCGGGCGCTATTCCACGCTCGCCGGTTTTGTCGAGCCGGGCGAATCGCTGGAAGATGCCGTACGACGGGAAGTGGCAGAGGAATCCGGCGTGCTGGTCGACGAAGTGCACTACCACTCGTCGCAGCCATGGCCGATGCCGGCCTCGCTGATGGTGGGCTTCGTCGCCACTGCACGCTCGCGTGATATCCACAAGCGCGACAAGGAGTTGGAGGAAGCGCGCTGGTTCACGCCGGAGCAGATCGTCAGCGGTATCGCCGACGGCACGTTCCTGCCGTCCACGCCGCTGTCGGTGTCGTATCAGCTGCTGGCGCATTGGCTGCAACTGCGCGCCGGGCTGGATCTGGCGACGCTGGCAAACCGCGCCGTCTAACACGGTGGCGGCATGTCCTGCCGCTGTGCGACGCTGCGTTGAGCGCGACCAGTCACCTACAATGCGCCCACTGTCAGCGAGTTTGTTTCCATGGCCATCCGTCTGCTTGTTGCCCTCATCGTCCTCGGCTTGTTGCACGTCACACCACAACTGGCCCGCTGGCGCAGCGACCGTCTGTTCAGGCAATGGGTAAAGCAGCTCGGCGACACCAGCGGCAGCGGACGCTTGCTGTTGGCACTGCTGCCTCCGCTGCTGCTGTGCCTGCTGATCTGGTGGCTGATCGAGAGCACGCCGGCGGCGGACTTGCTGCAATTGCTGTTTTCCCTGGTGGTGCTGCTGTACTGTTTCGGGCCGCGCGAATTCGAGAGCGACCTGGAAGCGATCCTGCACGCGCCCGACCCGGTCCAGCGCGAAACGGCTGCACAGGCCTTGTCGGACGACGGCACCGTGATCGGCTGGAATGCTCCCGAACTCGGCGTAGCGATGGCTTACGCGGCCTTGCGCCGACGCTTCTCGGTGCTGCTGTGGTTTTTCCTGCTCGGCCCGGCAGGCGCCCTGCTCTATCGACTGGCGCAGACCCTGGGTCGGGATGATTCGCTGTCGCTGGATACCGAGAGTCATACCGCCGCGCGCTACCTTGCCAATGCGCTGGACTGGTTGCCGGCACAATTGCTGACCTTCACCCTGGCCGTTGTAGGTCATTGGGAGGCGGTGATCAGTGCCTGGCGACGCTGGCATCTGCTCGCCACGCCGACCAGCTGGTACGCCAGCGGCCCGGGCTTTCTTGGCGCGGCCGCTCAGGCAGACGTGCTGATCGACATCGTGGCCGGCGACGGCTACGCCGAGGAAAGCAGCGACCCGCTGGTCGAGCTGGTACGTCTGCGCGGTGCCCTGTTGCGGGCGCTGCTGACCTGGCTGAGCGTGGTGGCCCTGATCGTGATCGGTGGCTGGATACGCTGAGGCTGCCGCTCAGGCCAGCTCGCCGCGCAACTCGCGCACACGCACCTCCAGCGTGCTGGCGGTGACCTGCTCCGGCGCCACCATCGCGTCAATGACCAGTTCGACCCGCGCCCGAAAGCGCCGCGGCAGTCGGGAACGGCCCAGCATGGAATCGCGCCGGCTCCAGACACTGCCCCACAGCCCGCGCAAGGCCATCGGTACCACTGGCGCCGGTCGGCGCGCGAGAATTTTCTCCACGCCAGGGCGAAAAGTGGCGATCTCACCATCGCGGGTGAGCCCGCCCTCGGGGAAAATGCACACCAGCTCGCCCGCCGCCAACGCTTCGTCGATCGCGTCATAGGCGCCTTGCAGTACGGCGGGATCTTCCTTGTAGCCGGCGATCGGTATTGCCTTGGCCGTGCGGAAGACAAAGCGCAACAGCGGCGTGTTGAAGATTTTGTAATACATCACGAAGCGCACCGGCCGACGCAGGTTGGCCATCAGCAGCAGCGGATCCATGAAGCTCACGTGGTTGCACACCAGCAGCGCAGGGCCTTCTTCCGGCACACGCTGCATCCCCACCACGCGCACGCGATACAAGGTGTTGACCAACACCCAGGTGATGAATCGCATCAGGAATTCAGGCACCAGGGTAAAGATGTAGACCGCCACGAGCACGTTGAGCAGGGCATCGATCAGGAAGATCTTCGCCGCTCCCATGCCCAGGTTCCCCAGCATCAGCCCAAATCCTGCCGCCAGCACGATCAACAGGGCATTGATGATGTTGTTGCCGGCAATCACGCGCGACAGCCGATCACGCGGTGTACGCGACTGCACGAAGGCGAACAGGGGCACCACGTAAAAGCCGGCGAACACGCCAATCGCGGTCAGATCCAGCACGATGCGCCAGCTACCTGCGGCCTGCAGGAAGGCCCACCAGTTGAGTCCCGTCTGGCTGGCCGCACCCGGCCGTGCGAGGAAAAGATCGATGCCGAAGGCGGTCAGCCCGAAGGCGCCCAGCGGCACCAGGCCGATCTCGACCCGCTTGCCCGACATCTTCTCGCACAGCAGCGATCCGATGCCGGTGCCTAGCGAGAACAGGGTCAACACCAGCGTGTTGACCGAGCCATCGCCGCCCAGGTTGAGCTTGGTGTAAATCGGCAGCTGGGCCACCAGCACGGTGCCGAAGAACCAGAACCAGGAGATGCCCAGCACGGCATTGAACACCGCGCGATCGCTGCGGGTGATGCCCAGCACCCGTACCGTTTCGGTGAACGGATTCCAGTTGAATTTCAGGTCAGGAGCGGTCGCCGGTGCGGGCGGGATTCTGCGACTGAAAGCATATCCGGCCAGCGCGATACCGATGGTGGCGGCAGCGGCGGCCCAGGGGCCGACGCCAGCAATCAGCATCAGCGAATTGCCCAGCACCATGCCGATCAGGATCGCCAACTGGGTGCCCATCTCGACCATGCCGTTGCCACCGACCAGCTCCGTGGTTTTCAGCGCTTGCGGCAGGATCGCGTACTTGATCGGGCCGAACACGGTGGAATGCACGCCCATCATGAACAGCACACCCAGCAACAGGATCAGGTTGTGGGTGTGGAAGCCCCATGCCGCCAGCAACATTGCCGCCACTTCGAAAATCTTGACGTAGCGGATGATGCGCGTCTTCTCGAACTTCTCCGCGAGCTGACCCGCGGTAGCCGAGAACAGAAAATACGGCAGGATGAACAGCGCCGGCGCCAGATTCGTATACAGCGATATCTCGTGATCGGGCAGCCCCATCTGGAACGCCGCCAGCATCACCATCGCATTGCGAAAAGCGCTGTCATTGAACGCGCCCAGCGCCTGGGTCCAGAAAAACGGCGCAAACCTGCGTTTGCCGAGCAATCCAAATTGGCTCATGCGGTGTCCTTGCGTGGAAAAGATGCGCCCTGCGGCTGACCGCGACTGTTGCCCATGCAAGGTAGCAGCAGCACCAGCTTGGGCGAAACCCTGGAAAGGCAGCTGAAACTCTGGCTCTGCCATGCTGTCTACGCAAGAGTGTCAACGCTTCTGTTGCTCAGGCGTTCGTACGCTGCGGGAACACCCGCAGCCATAAAACGGTCAGCCAACGGGAACGGATGGAGGTTGTACGATCCCCAGGATCTGCCGCAAAATGTTGACGCAATAGCTTGCAGGCAAGTCCCACCATCGTTTTCAAGGACCTTCTGATCCAGTTGACGTATTCCACTCACCTGTCGCGGCCAACATCATGAGCATGCAGCAAATCACTCCCTCCCCGACCCCGACCGGGTCGTTCTCCGACCGCATCAGGCTACTCATCCAGCGCGTGGGCAGTGCCACCGAGATCGCCCGGATGTGCGGCTTTTCCGAGGGCGTGGTTCGCAGCTGGCGCGATGGCAACACCGACCCGTCGCGCGCGCGCTGCGTGACTCTCGCCAAGACCCTGGGTATCTCGCTGGTCTGGTTGGTCGCCGGCGAGGGATCGATCCAGATGGATCCGTCGGCCAACCTGCAGGACGACCAGTACAGCAGCGAAATGGTCTCCAACCAGCGGCCGCGCAGCCGTCTGGGCTCGGTAACCTCGATGCCATTGCAGGCAAATGCCAAAGCGCTGGACACGCAGCGCCTGAACAAGGCGATGCTGATCCTGCAATCAGAGCTGGACCTGTCCGAGAGCCCGCTCACCCTGGGTGAGAGCACCGACATGCTGACCGAACTGTATGAAATTCTCGGGCCCGGCGGCGTCAACGTGGACACCAGTGCGATGATGGCGTTCAACCGCAAGCTCGGTGAGCGGATTCGCCAGAGCCGCGCCAACGTCTGAGCCGCCTCGTCTTGCGCTGACATGAAAACGGCAGCCTTGTGGCTGCCGTTTTTGTTACTGCCGCAGGAAGTCCGTCAAAGCACGGCGATATCCGCTATCGCGCTGAACTGGGACTTCAACTGTCCAAGCAGGGCCAAGCGGTTGGCGCGCACCGCCGGATCGTCGGCGTTGACCAGCACGCTGTCGAAAAACGTGTCGACCGGCACCTGCAACTGGGCCAGACGCGCCAGCACCGCCGTGTAATCACCAGCTATCAAGGCTTCGGCGTTGTCACGCTGTGCCGCCGCCAGGGCATCGGCCAGTTCGCGCTCTGCATCGGACTCGAAGCAGGCGGGATCGACAATACGCCCTACCACCAGCGCACCCTGTTCTTCGGCCTGTTTGCGCAGAATGTTGGCGACGCGCTTGTTCGCCGCGGCCAGACTGATCGCTTCCGGGCGGCGACCGAACTCGACCACCGCGCGCAGGCGCCGATCGAAGTCGGCCAGACTGGCGGGCTGCACCGCCAGCACGGATTCGAACTGGCTGTTGTCGAAACCCTGCTCCGCGTAATACCCGCGCAGGCGATCGAGGATGAAGTCATACAGTTCGTCGAGCAGAATGGCGCGTCGCTGGGCGGGGTTGATCGCCGGCGGCTTGCCGTCCTTGCCCGGTTTCAGCCCGGCCATCAACGCGGCATCCGGCACCTGCTCAAGGGCTTCGACCAGGCTGGCGCGCAGGTCGAGGTTCATGCCGGCCTCGATCAGCGTACGCCCCAGACCCAGCGCGGCGCGACGCAGGGCAAACGGATCCTTGTTGCCGCTGGGCTTCATGCCCACGGCAAAAATGCCGGCGAGGGTATCGAGCCGCTCGGCCACCGCGAGCACCTGACCCAGTGCGCCGGCGGCAATCGCATCACCGGCGAAACGTGGTTGATAGTAACTATCGAGCGCCGCGGCGACCTCGGCCGGCTCTCCGTCATGACTGGCGTAATAGCGGCCCATCACGCCCTGAAGCTCGGGAAACTCGCCGACCATGCGGGTCAGCAGGTCGCACTTGCTCAGACTTGCCGCCCGGGTCGCCAGCGCCGCGTCGGCACCGACGCGATTGGCGATCACGCGCGCCAGCTCGGCCACGCGTACGCTCTTGTCCCACTGGCTGCCCAGCGCCTGCTGGTAGGTGACGCTCTTGAGTTGCTCCTGATAGCTGGCCAGTGGCGTTTTCAGATCCTCGTCCCAGAAGAACTTGGCGTCGGCAAAGCGCGGCCGGATTACCCGTTCATAGCCCTTGCGGATCTCGGCCGGATCCTTGCTCTCGATATTGGCGATGCCGATGAAGTGCTCGGTCAATTTGCCGTCGGCGTCGAACACCGGCACGAACTTCTGGTTGGCCACCATGGTGGTAACCAGCGCTTCGGGTGGCACGCTCAGGAACTCGCGCTCGAAGGTGCAGGCGATCGCCACCGGCCATTCGGTGAGGTTGGCCAGCTCGTCCAGCAGGGCGGCATCCAACTGCGGTATGCCACCCGTGGCGGCGGTCACGCTCTCGATCTGGGTCTGGATGCGCTGGCGACGCTCTTGCGGATCTGCCAGCACCTTGCACGCGCGCATCGAATCCAGCCAGCCGTCGGCATCCGCCAGATGCACGGGTTGCGGGTGCATGAAACGGTGGCCACGCGACTTGCGCCCGCTCTTCAGACCCAGCACGTCACCGTCGACAATCTCCGCGCCATGCAGAATCACCAGCCAGTGCACCGGGCGCACGAAGCTGTAGTCGTGGTCCGCCCAGCGCATCGGACGCGGAATCGGCAGCGCCTTGAGCGCCTCGTCGACGATCTCCGGCAGCAGCGCCGCGACCTGCTGGCCGGGCTTGACGGTTCTCGACACCAGCCAGGCGCCCTTGTCGGTTTCCAGCTTTTCCAGTTGCTGGACAAGGACGCCGCAGGACTGCGCGAAACCGAGCAAGGCTCGCGACGGCTGACCGTCCGCATCGTAGGCGGCGCTCAGCGCCGGGCCGCGACGCTCAATCGACTGTTCCGGTTGCGCGATGGCGACCTCGGGCACAAACACCGCCAACCGGCGCGGTGAACAATACCCCTGGGCCAGATCCAGTCCGGCGGAGATGCCGCGTTTGGCCAGACCATCGCAAATACCGCGCAGGAATGCCGCAGAAAGTTCGTCCAGTGCCTTGGGCGGCAGTTCCTCGGTGCCCAGTTCGATCAGCAGTGACTTGGCGGCGATCATGCGGCCTGCTCCTTCGCACGCTGGGTCGACTGATTCTTCAAACCGGGGAAGCCCATCTTTTCACGTTGCGCCACGTAGGTTTCGGCGACGCCGCGCGACAAGGTGCGCACCCGCAGGATGTAACGCTGACGTTCGGTGACACTGATCGCTCGGCGCGCATCGAGCAGGTTGAAGGTATGGCTGGCTTTCATCACCTGCTCGTAGGCGGGCAGGGGCAGATTGGCCGCGATCAACTTGACCGCCTCCGCCTCGCAAACATCGAACCAGCGCAGCAGCTCGGTGACGTTGGCATGCTCGAAGTTGTAGGTGCTCTGTTCTACTTCATTCTGATGGAACACGTCACCGTAGGTCACGACGCCGCGCGGCCCGTCGGTCCAGATGAGATCGTAGACGTTGTCCACGTTCTGCAGGTACATCGCCAGCCGCTCCAGGCCATAAGTGATTTCGCCGCTCACCGGACGACACTCAAGACCGCCGGCCTGCTGGAAATAAGTGAACTGGGTAACTTCCATGCCATTCAACCAGACTTCCCAACCCAAGCCCCAGGCGCCCAGGGTCGGCGATTCCCAGTTGTCCTCGACGAAGCGCAGGTCATGTACCAGCGGATCAAGACCGAGCTCCTTCAACGAGCCGATGTAGAGCTCAAGGATGTTTTCGGGATTCGGCTTCATTACCACCTGGTATTGGTAGTAGTGCTGCAGGCGATTGGGGTTGTCGCCGTAGCGACCGTCGGTGGGTCGACGGGACGGCTGTACATATGCGGCGGCCCACGGCTCCGGACCAAGCGCGCGGAGGAAGGTGGCGGGATGGAATGTACCTGCGCCCACTTCCGTATCGAGTGGCTGCAACAGCACACAGCCCTGCGCCGCCCAATAGCGGTTAAGGGTCTGGATCACATCCTGGAAGGTGCGTGCGGACATGGCTTTCCGTGACCTTGGTTAAAGCGCGTTAGTATAGCCGTAGCTTGCTTTCCGGCTGGGCTCCGGTCGGAATAGTCTTGCATCGGAGACCCTTGCATGGCCGCATCACCGGAAATTGCATCCCTGCTCGGCCGTCGCGGCCGGCTCGAACTGGACGAGCTTCTCGCTGCGCTTGTGGTCGATGGCTACGTGCTCGGCGAGGATGCCAAGCAAGTGCGCATGGGTTCGCGCGCCGGACGCAGCACCGTGGAACTTCATCCACTGGTCTTGATAGCCAACGCCAAGCTGGCCAACCAGCAGGAGCCTGGTCGACCACTGAGCCTGGAGGCGCTAACCGAATGGCTCGCCGGCCATGCCGGGTTGCCCTATCTGAAAATCGATCCGATGAAGATCAACGTCGCCTCGGTGACCCAGGTAGTGAGTCAAGCCTACGCCAAGCGTCACAAGATCCTGCCGATTGCGTCGTCCATCGGCGAAGCCACCTTCGCCACCAGCGAGCCATTTGAGTCCGGCTGGGCGCTGGATCTGGCGCAGATGTTGCGCCGGGACATCAAACGCGTGGTCGCCAGCCCGATCGACATCAATCGCTATTTGCAGGAGTTTTACGGCGTACAGCGCTCGATCCAGCTGGCGTTCGACGCCAAGACCGGTTCCGACGCTTCGTCAGCCATTCTCAATTTCGAGCAGTTGGTCGAGTTGGGAAAGAGCGGCGAGGTCGGAGCCGATGACCGGCATGTGGTGCACATCGTGGATTGGCTGTTGCAATACGCCTTCGAGCAGCGTGCTTCGGACATCCATCTGGAGCCCCGCCGCGATACCGGCTCGATCCGCTTCCGCATCGACGGCATCATGCAGAAAGTATTCGAACTGCCGGCACCGGTGATGACCGCCGTAACCGCCCGCATCAAGATCCTGGCGCGCATGGACGTCGCTGAAAAGCGCCGACCGCAGGATGGCCGTATCAAGACGCGCTCCGTTTCGGGTCGCGAAGTGGAGCTGCGCATTTCCAACATGCCCACCGCCTTCGGCGAAAAGGTGGTGATGCGAATCTTTGACCCCGACCTGGTGGTGAAGGATTTCGCGCAGCTGGGCTTTTCGCCCAGCGAAGGCATCAATTGGCGCAGCATGGTCGAGCGACCGCACGGCATCGTGCTGGTCACCGGGCCCACCGGCTCGGGCAAGACCACCACGCTGTATTCCACGCTGAAGCACCTGGCCACGCCCGAGCTCAACGTCTGCACAGTGGAAGACCCGATCGAAATGGTCTCGCCCGAGTTCAACCAGATGCAGGTGCATGCCGCGATCGATCTCGATTTCGCTGCCGGTGTCCGCACCCTGCTGCGGCAGGACCCGGACATCATCATGGTCGGCGAGATCCGCGACCTGGAAACTGCGCAGATGGCGGTGCAGGCATCGCTGACCGGTCACCTGGTGCTGTCGACCCTGCATACCAATGATGCACCCAGCGCGGTCACCCGACTGCTTGATTTGGGCGTGCCGCACTATCTGATTCAGTCGACCCTGACCGGCGTCGTTGCCCAGCGCCTGGTGCGAACCCTGTGCCCCCACTGCAAGCACGCCACCACGCAGGATCCTGAGTCATGGGCTGTTCTGACCCATGGCTGGGCGATACCGCTGCCGGCGCAGGTCTTTGAACCTGTCGGTTGCCTCGAATGCCGCAATACCGGCTTCCTCGGGCGCACCGGCATCTACGAGATGATGAAGCTTTCGCCGCGATTGCGAGCGCTGATTTCGGCGCAGCTGGATTTGAGTGGCTTCGGGCAGGCGGCTCTGTCCGAGGGCATGCGGCCGCTTCGCATCTCGGCCGCCGATCAGGTAGCCGCCGGCCTGACCACGGTGCAGGAAATTCTCACCGTGCTGCCTCCGATCGATGCTTTTGACTCGACCGAGCCACAAACACACTCTGTCGATTGACGATATCCACACCGAATGAAGTCAGTACTGATTATTCGCACCGGACGTGCGCCCGACGCCATCCGGGCCCGTCATGGTGATTTTCCCCATTGGTTCCGGCTCGGCGCCGGGCTTGATCACAAACTCCTGCACATCGTCGATGTCGCCGCTGGCGAAACCTTGCCAGCGGTAAAGGAGATAGCCGGTGCCGTGATCACCGGCTCTGCCGCCATGGTTACCGACCGGGCGGCATGGAGCGAACGCACGGCGGGGTGGATTCGGGACGCGATGGATGCCGAGGTCCCGCTGTTCGGTGTCTGCTATGGCCACCAGCTGATGGCTCACGCACTTGGCGGCCGAGTCGACTACCTTCCAGGCGGCCGGGAAATTGGAACCCAGCCGATCGAACTGTCAGTTCACGCGTCAGCCGATGCCCTGACCCAAGGGTTGCCGATGAGTTTCCGCGCCCATACGACCCATGAGCAGAGCGTGATGGAGCCACCTGCCGATGCGGTCGTGCTGGCGCGTTCCGCTCGCGAACCGCACCAACTGCTGCGCTATGGCGCCAACGCCGTCAGCGTGCAATTCCACCCCGAGTTCAATGCCGAGGTCATGCGCGCCTACATCCGGCGCAAACACGCCGACATGCGGCGCGAAGGTTCCGATCCGAAGCAGGCCTTCCAGGCCGTTGCGGCGACGCCGGTCGCGCGTCGTCTGTTGCGTCACTTTTCCCGCATGCACGGCTGGACCAGCCTGGCCCGGTAGTGCGTGTGGGTCTCAACCTCGCAGACGGCGGGCAATCGGCTCGCGCGAGAAAAGCGCAAATACGACGCCAAACAGGAACCCGCCGATGTGCGCCCACCATACGTAGGCGCCATAGCTGGGACCGGCGTAGCTGAAGAGCAGTTGCAGCAACACCCAGATCCCGATCAGCAGGAACGCTGGAACCCGCACGAACTCAAGGTACAAGCCCAGTGGCAGTACCAAGCCCAGCTTGGCACGCGGGAACAGCGCCACATAGGTGCCGACGACGGCCGAGACCGCGCCACTGCAACCAATGATGGGCAGCCGCACGCCAGTGAGCGACAGCGCTCCGATCAGGTTGGCCACGATGCCGCCGATGATGAAAAGCAGCAGGAATCGAAGCGAGCCAAGCACTCGCTCGCCTGGCAGGCCAAAAATGATCAGGAAGAGCAGGTTGCTCAACAGATGCAGCCAAGTCACATGAATGAACAGCGCCGTGAACAGACGCAGCAGCGCCGGGTCAGTCAGCTGCGGCAGCAACGCCTCATGCGGGTCAAAGATATTCGCTGGGACCGTGCCCCACTCAAGCAGCAGGGAAAGCCGCTGCAACGAGGGTGTCATCGCCAGGCCCACAAAACAAAGCACGCAGACGCTGACTATCAGTAGCGTTGCCCAGTGCCAGCGGGGACGGGGGCGAGTTTCTACATGGACAAACAAGTGCGATCCCTGGAGCGCCTGTTACTTCTTGGCGCGTTCTGACTCATGAAACGGCGCGGCGTAGGTCTATCGCCCGTTTGGCGGACCCTGCAAGCCTGATGGGGCATGATGGCCCTTCACGAGAAGCCGGGCAAATTTTCCAACGTTTCGCGCGACTGTTGTGAGCAGTCACGGTGGTGGCGACTCAACGGCAACAAGACTACCGCCGTGGATGCGTCATTGAGCGGGGCCAGCGCCCAAGTCGTCTAGTCAAAAGCCTGATCAAAGAAAACCCCCACCGTTTCCGGTGAGGGTTGTTCAGGATAAAACCCCCTGGCGGTGACCTGTTGCAGGCTGCGATCGGTGATCGCAGCAGCAAGCTCGCGTTGCCAAACGGCACAAAGACGAAGGCCTCCCCGGGTGGGGAGGCCTTCTAGGATAAAGCCCCTGGCGGTGACCTGTTGCAGGCTGCGATCGGTGATCGCAGCAGCAAGCTCGCGTTGCCAAACGGCACAAAGACGAAGGCCTCCCCGGGTGGGGAGGCCTTCTAGGATAAAGCCCCTGGCGGTGACC
>JBBQQL010000098.1:0-15594 GCA_038215995.1 Lysobacterales bacterium | reverse complement strand
ATCCCGACGCGCCGATCGTCGAGACCGTGGCGGCGATGGATACTTTGGTGCGTCAGGGCAAGGTCTTGTATTGGGGCACCAGCGAGTGGCCGGCCGAGGCGATTCACGAGGCGCACCGCGTGGCGCGCGAAAATCATTTTTACGCGCCGGTGGTCGAGCAACCGCAGTACAACCTGCTGCACCGCGAGCGGGTGGAGCAGGAGTACGCGCCGCTGTACGACGCCTACGGCATGGGCACCACGATCTGGTCGCCCTTGTGCTCGGGCGTGCTGAGCGGCAAGTACAGCCATGGCGTGCCGGCCGATTCGCGGCTGGCGCAACCGGGCTACGAGTGGCTGGGCGAGGCGGTGCTGGGCAAGGGCAACGAGCGCCTCGCGCAGGTGCGTGCGCTGCAGCCGATCGCCGACGAGCTGGGCACCTCGATGGCGCAACTGGCGATCGCCTGGTGCCTGCTCAATTCGCACGTGTCCACCGTGATGCTGGGTGCAAGCCGGCTTGAACAACTGGCGCAGAACCTGGATGCACTGGAGCTGTTGCCGCGGCTGGACGCCTCGATCGCGCAGCGCATGGAGCGCGCCGTGGGCGGCTGACCGCCGACGTGAGCGGAGGCATGGGTTGACACTCAAATGAGAATCATTACTATTTGAGCGTCACTCACTCGCTGCGGGAACCCCATGTCCATCCTCTCCTTGCACACGCCGACTGCCTCCCCATCGCCTCGACCGCAGGGGGTATCGACCCTGGCCGCCGCCGCGCCGAACGCCACCCGGCGGGTGTCGAGCCAGCTGCTGCTTGATGGCGCCCGCGAGCTGGTGATCCAGCACCAGGGTGGTGAGTACCACCTGCGGCTCACCCGCAACGACAAGCTGATCCTGACCAAGTAGCGATGGCCACTCGCGCCGGTGATGCCGGCCTGCTGCGGCGAGAGGTTTCGTTGTTTGAAGCGAAGGCCGAGGGGCGGCGGGGGCCCGGTCGGCGCGATAATACGGCGATCAGTCGACGTCGCTTGCGTCTGTCGCCGATGCAGTTGATCGCCGGCCTGCCCGCACTGGGCGATCTGCTCTACCTGTCCAGCCATGACAGTGAGGTACCGTTGCGCGAGCTGCCACCGGGCGTGCTGCTGCAATCGATCTGCCTGGCGCCGCTGCTGGCGTGCTGCACGCTCTTCGGGGCCAGCACGATTACGGTGGACGGCCCGCGGGAATGGATCGAATGCCAGGATGAAGATGGTCAGACGCGTGCCCGCCTCTACCTGTTGCCGGATACCGACTACCTCGCCTGGGACGCACTGCATGCGGGCGCCTGTTCGACTTCGGCGGGCATACCACCCGCAGTGACAATCCCATGGCGAGCGAACAGCGCGCGTCTGCTTCGATTCCATACGCGTGCGCTGGCCGGCCTGCAGGTACTGGGCGCCGAAAGCAGCGGCGCCTTGTCGCCGCTGAGTCGGGGTCTGGCGGCGCGGATCGTGCAGGACGAGGGCGGGTTGTGCTGGCGGGTCATGCGTGGCTGGATTGACCTTTCCGAATAACCATGGCGCTGGATCCCAGCCTTCATTGGGATGACGATCTTTCCCGTCGTAGTGCCGGCAGCGGGCTGGCGACTAGTGCGCTCGATACAGCTTCCACGTGACCCTGGAACCGACGATTTTCCCTCGCGTCATGCCAGCGCAGGCTGGGATCCATCGTCCAGGATTTTGCAACCAGTCCGTATTCACCACGTTCCTGGTGATGGCCGCCCCTGGCGGCGCGCGAGATGCATCCCGAGTGCCCGTCCGGTTGTCCGAGGATTGTCCGCGGACACTGGGTGTCCGTGCGGGCCATGCCACAAGTGATTGAATTTACGTCGTTTACGTGAGTTTTCCGCGGTGGCACGTCGCTTGCTATCTCAAACCCATAGCCGCGCTGTCCGCGGTCAGGGGCCACACGATGATTCGCGACACCTCCGCAACCGACCGCCTGGTCGAGGTCAAACCCAATCGCAAGCGGCAGATGATTCTGGCGGGTGCCGGCGCGGTCGTGTTGCTTCTGCTGGTGTGGTTGGCGCCAGGCATCGGTCGGTTGTTTTCGGCCTCCAGTTCGGTGAGTGCTTCGCGGTTGTCGTTTGCCACGGTCGAGCGCGGTCTGTTCGTGCGCGATATCGCGGCCGAGGGCAAGGTGGTTGCCGCGGTCAGCCCCACCATGTACGCCACGTCCGGCGGCGCGGTCACGCTGAAGGTGCGCGCCGGCGACACGGTAAAGAAGGATCAGGTGCTGGCCACCATCATCAGCCCCGAGCTCACCAACAAGCTGGCTCAGGAACAGAGCAATGCCGACGCGATGCAGGTGGACTATCTGCGCGCCCAGGTCGATGCGCGCAAGCAGCGCTCGGCACTGCAGAAGGCGTTCGACAACGCGAAGATCGACCAACAGACTGCCGCGCGTGACCTCGACCGCTACCAGAAAGCTTTCAGCAAGGGCGCCGTACCGAGCATGGATGTCGATCGCGCCAAGGACGTCCTGGACAAGGCCAATATCAGCGCACAGCACGCCCGCGCCGACCTGGGCCTGGACAACGACAGCCTCAACTTCGACATCCAGTCCAAGAAGCTCGCGCACGATCGCCAACTGCTTCTGGTGGCCGATCTCAAGCGCCAGGTCAACGACCTCAACGTGAAGTCGCCGGTGGATGGCCAGGTGGGTCAGTTGTTCATTGCGGAGAAGGCCACCGTGGCCAAGGACGCGCAGTTGCTCAGCGTGATCGACCTGTCCGCACTGCAGGTGGAGATGCAGGTGCCGGAAAGCTTCGCCCGCGACCTCGGCATTGGCATGACCGGCGAGATCAGCGGCAACGGCCATACCTGGAAGGGCATCGTCAGCGCGATCTCGCCTGAAGTGGTCAACGGCGAAGTGGCCGCGCGGCTGCGCTTCGACGGCGAGACGCCCAAACAGCTGCGGCAGAATCAGCGCCTGTCGGTGCGCGTGCTGCTGGATCGACGCGAGAACGTGCTGACCGTGCAGCGCGGCTCCTTCGTCGACGAATCCGGCGGCAGCTATGCCTACGTGGTGCGCGACGGCATTGCCAGCAAGACCCCGATCCGCGTCGGCGCTTCCAGCATCGACAAGGTGGAAATTCTCGAAGGCCTCAAGCAGGGCGACAAGATCGTGATTTCCGGTACCGACAACTTCAAGGGCGCGGCCAAGGTCGCGATCAGCAACTGAGAGCGGGGAACAGGGAATGGGGAACAGGGAACGTGCAGGTAGCGGCCGTCTGAATCGACTCGCCCCGTGCAGGTTCAGGGCGAAAGCTCCCGTCTCGCCGGAGATTTGATGTTCCCCGTTCCCCGTTCCCCGTTCCCCGCTTCATTCCACCAACCGAAGGAAACCAAGCCATGCTGAAGATGAGCCATCTGTCCAAGGTCTACCGCACCGAAGTGGTGGAAACCTATGCACTGCGCGATTTCAACATCGACGTGAAAGAAGGCGAATTTGTCGCCGTCACCGGGCCGTCCGGCTCTGGCAAAACCACCTTCCTGACCATCGCCGGTCTGCTCGAAACCTTCAGCGGCGGCGAGTATCACCTCGACGGCATCGAGGTCAGCAACCTCAACGACAATGCCCGCTCAAAGATCCGCAACGAGAAGATCGGCTTCATCTTCCAGGCCTTCAACCTGATTCCCGACCTCAACGTGTTCGACAACATCGAAGTGCCGCTGCGCTACCGCGGCATGAAGTCGGCTGAGCGCAAGCAGCGCATCATGGACTCACTGGAGCGCGTCGGCCTCGCCTCGCGCGCCAAGCACTATCCGGCCGAACTCTCCGGCGGCCAGCAGCAGCGCGTGGCGATCGCCCGCGCCCTGGCTGGCAGCCCGCGCCTGCTGCTCGCCGATGAACCCACCGGCAACCTCGATACCCAGATGGCCCGCGGCGTGCTCGAACTGCTGGAAGAGATCCACCGCGGCGGCGCCACCATCGTGATGGTCACCCACGACCCGGAACTGGCCGCTCGTGCCCAGCGCAACGTGCACATCATCGACGGTCAGGTGGTGGACTTGTCGGAGGAGCCGCGTTTTCACGCCCACGCAACGGCAACCACGCTCGGTCACAGTTGATCGACGCCGCACGCCCCCTGCCGCTGGCAGGGGGCGTGCGGGGATGAATGCATATCTCCGTGCCACTTTGGGCATTACCCAGGATCGAACCATGTTCGCTTACTACCTTGAACTGGCTCTGCGCAGCCTCAGGCGCAGCCCCGGCCTGACCGTGCTGATGGTGTTGGCAATCGGCTTTGGCGTGGCTGCGTCGATGACCACCTGGTCGGTGTTCCGCGCAGTGTCCGGCGATCCCATTCCGTGGAAGTCGTCGAAACTGTTCGTGCCGCAAATTGACATGTGGGGGCCGAACGGGCGCGGCGAGGATGGCGAGCCGCCGAACGCGATGGATTACATCGACGCGGTCGCCCTGATGCGTGATCACCGCGCCAAGCTGCAGTCGGCGATGTACCAGATCTCGCCGTCGATCGTGCCGGCCGATGCCAGCAAGCATCCGATCAATGTCAGCGGGCACGCGGTGTACAGCGAATTCTTCCCGATGGTCGACGTGCCGTTTCTGTATGGCAACGGCTGGAGTGCCAGTGACGATGCCAATCGCGCCGCCGTGGCGGTGATCAGCAGCAAGCTCAACCAGAAGCTGTTTGGCGGTGCCGACAGCGTGGGCAAGACGGTGAACGTCGAGGGCAAGGACTACCGTGTGGTCGGCGTGATGAACGACTGGAATCCGCAACCGCGCTTCTTTGACGTGGTCAACAGCGGCGGCTTCTCCACCGGCATCGAGGACGTGTTCCTGCCCTTTACGCGCGCCATTGCGGTCGACATGAACAACGACGGCAACACCAACTGTACGGCGGTACCCTCCGAGTCGGGCTTTGCCGGCTTGCAGAAATCCAGTTGTGCATGGGTTGCCTTCATGGCCGAGCTTGACGATGCAGCGGCGGTGACGGCTTATCGGCAATATCTGGACGGCTATGCACGCGAGCAGCAGCAGTCTGGCCGCTTTGCCTGGGCACCGAACAACCGCCTGCGCGATGTGCCGGCGTGGCTGGACAGCCAGCATGCGGTGCCCAGCGACACCAAGGTTTCCCTGCTGGTCGCGTTGGGTCTGCTGCTGGCCTGCCTGGTCAACACCGCTGGATTGTTGCTGGCGAAGTTCCTGCGCCGCAGCGGCGAGATCGGCGTGCGGCGTGCACTCGGTGCACCGCGCGCGGCGATCTACGCGCAGTTCCTGATCGAGGCCGCGATGATCGGTCTCACCGGTGGCGTGCTGGGCCTGCTGCTTACCGGCGTCGGCGTGGCCAGCGTGAGCTGGGTGCTGCCCAGGGACATCGCGTCGCTGGCGCGAGTGGACCTGCCGCTGCTGATGCTGACGCTGCTGGTGTCGGTGGTTGCCACCACGCTGGCTGGCCTCTATCCCACCTTCCGTGCCTCGCGTGTGCAGCCCGCCTGGCAACTGAAAAGTAATTAGTTCGCTGTCCCTGCGCACAAAGGCAGTCATCCATGGCTGCACTCCTCAACAAGAGCCCGTTCCCAGTCAGTGCGAAAGGAAAACCCTCATGACCTTGCATCCGATTCTGGCGGCACTGCGCAAACACAAGGCGGGCGTGGTGCTGATCTCGCTGCAGATCGCGCTGACCCTGGCGATTGTCTGCAATGCGGTGTTCATCATCGGCCAGCGCATCGAGCGGGTAAATCGCCCGACCGGGCTGGACGAAAGTGACCTGTTGCTGGTGTCGCAGCAGTGGGTGGGCGCACCCAGTGGCGACGACCCGGCCAGCGTGGAGAAGCTCGACGCGATGCAGCGCGAAGACCTGGCTGCCCTGCGCCACTTGCCCGACGTCGCCTCGGTGGCGCCGATCAACTCGATCCCGCTGCTCAACTCGTCCTGGACCGGTTCGCTGTCGCTCAAGCCGAACGACCAGTTGGGCAAGGGCAACCCGCGCACGGCCTATTACTTCACCGACGACCAGGTGTTCAAGACGCTGGGCCTGCGGTTGGTCGCCGGACGCATGTTCACCGCCGCTGACGTGGAGCACCAGGCCTTTCGCGATCAGCACGATCGGCCGGTGGTGATCATTACCCAGGCACTGGCCGACAAGCTGTACCCCGACCAGAACGCGGTTGGCAAGGTGGTCTACGCCGATGGCAGCGGCTCGCCCAGCACCGTCGTCGGCGTGGTGGCGCGCCTGCAGATTCCTGCCTCGGGAGGCTGGGGTGGCGATTTCGCCTGGAGCTCGACCCTGGTGCCGACGCGACTGGATGGCTACTTCGCCCGCTACGCGATCCGCGCCAAGCCGGGTCGACGCGCTGCCGTGATGAAGGCGGTGACGCCCACCCTGTATGCGGTCAATCCGATGCGCGTGCTCGACGACGACAGCGTCAAGTCATTCGCCGATATCCGCGCTCGGGCCTATCGGGCCGATGTCGGCATGGCGATCCTGATGGGCGTGGTGTGTCTGATCCTGCTCTGCGTCACCGCCGCCGGCATTGTCGGTCTCACCAGTTTCTGGGTCGGCCAGCGTCATCGCCAGATCGGCGTACGCCGTGCGCTGGGCGCACGCAAGATCGACATCCTGCATTACTTCCAGATCGAGAATTTGTTGATCGCCGGGATCGGCGTGGTCGCCGGCGTGCTGCTCGCCGTCGGGCTCAACCTGTGGCTGATGACGCATTACGAGATGAACCGCCTGCCGTCGCTGTACGTGATCACCGGCGTGCTGGCGATGCTCGCGATCGGCCAGGCCGCGGTATTCGTTCCTGCACGGCGCGCTTCCAACGTGCCGCCGGTGGTCGCGACAAGGGCGGCATGACGAACAAGGAACCTGTAGGAGCGCACCTTGTGCGCGATGCTCTTGCTTGCATCGTGCGAAGAGCCATCGCGCACAAGGTGCGCTCCTACAGGATGACCTCAATTTTTATTATTGATGAGGGTATGTGATGTTCACCTACTACCTCGACCTGGCCCTGCGCAGCCTCAAGCGCAACAAGGTGCTGACCACGCTGATGGTGCTGGCGCTGGGCTTGGGCATCGGTGCGTGCATTACTACCCTGACGGTATTCCGGCTGCTGTCGGGCGACCCGCTGCCGCAGAAAAGTGCGCAGCTGTTTTATCCGCAACTCGATCCGTACCCGAAAGACCAGCCATTTTCACGCAGCGACAGGATGCCGTGGCTGATGACCTACGTCGATGCGATGAACCTGCTGCGTGAACACAAGGCCGAACGTCAGGCGGCTATGGCAATGACGCATGTGAAGCTGACTCCGCCGGATGCTGCGAAGAAGCCGTTCTTCACCGATGGCGTGATGACGACGGCAGACTTCTTTTCGATGTTCGAGGCGAGCTACCAGTACGGCTCAGGCTGGAGTGCAGCGGACGACGACAGTCAGGTGCCGGTGGTGGTCATCGCCGGCTTTCTCAACGAAAAGTTGTTCGGCGGTGCCGATAGCGTGGGACGCAGCATCCGCATCAACGAGCATGCTTTCCGCATTGTCGGTGTGCTGAAGCACTGGGCGCCGCAACCGCGCTTCTACGGCTTGCGTCTGGGTGGCCATGATTACGGCCAGGCGGATGCGGTGTTCCTGCCGTTGCGGGCGGCCCGCGCGGCGGGCATGGATCCCCAAATCAGCATGTCATTTGGCCCGGCCGAATCGGATCATCTGGAGACAGCATCGAGCATCTGGCTGGGCTTCTGGGTACAGCTTTCGAGTGCGAGCCAGGTGGCCGACTATCGGGCCTATCTGGCCAACTACGCAAAGCAGCAGATGGCGATGGGACGCTTTCAGCGCTCGCGGGTCAGCTTGTCGGGACTGATGCAATGGTTGCGAGACCAGCATGTCGTGCCAGATGACGTACGCCTGCAGGTAGGGCTGGCCTTCGGATTCCTGTTGATCTGTGTGGTCAACACGGTGGGCTTGCTGCTCGCCAAATGTTTGCGCCGCGCCCGTGAGATTGGCGTGCGCCGAGCACTTGGTGCATCGCGTGGGGCGATCTTTGCGCAATTCATGGTCGAGGCGTCCATGGTGGGTGTGGCCGGTGGCGTGCTGGGTCTGCTGTTCGCCGAGCTGGGGTTGCTTGGCATCCGTCACCAGCCCGCTGAATACGCCAGCCTCGCGCATCTTGATCCGGGCATGTTCGCGTTCACCTTCATCGTGGCGCTGCTGGCCAGCCTCGTGGCCGGGCTGCTACCTGCCTGGCGCGCGTGTGCGGTGGCGCCGGCTCCGCAACTGAAAGCCGTCTGAGGTTCCCATGGAAATTCGTCCGATCCTCGCCAGCCTGCGCAAGCACCGTATTCCGGCCGCGCTGATCGTGCTGGAAATCGCGCTGGCCTGTGCAGTCCTGTGCAATGCCGTGTTCATGATCAGTCAGCGCATGGTCACCCTGCACATGGGTAACGCGATCGATGAGCAGGGGGTGTCGGTGATCACCCTGGATGGCGCCGACCCGCAATATGCAGCCAGCGAAATACCGCGCAATCTCGCCGCGCTGCGTGGCATTCCCGGCGCCACGGCCGTCGCCGTGATCACCAGCGTGCCACTGGACGGCAACGCCGCCCTGAACGGGTTCACCACGACTCCAGATGGCAGGAGCATGGTGAATACCTCGCAGTACTTCATCGGTAGTGGTGGCGAACAGGCACTGGGGCTTCGCCTGCTGCAAGGGCGCCATTTCAACGCGGACGATTTCGCCAGCGGTGGCCTGACCAATTCACTGTCCACCAGTCCCGTGGTGATGATCACCCACAGCGATGCGCAAAGGCTGTGGCCGGGACAGAGTCCGTTGGGGAAAGTGCTCTACAGCGGGGATTTTCGCTGGACCGTGATCGGGGTGATCGCCGATGTGCTGGCACAGGAGCCTGCGTTCAGCGGTGGCGGCGGGCGCTATTCCAGCGTGTTCTTTCCGTTGCGACCGGATGTGGTATTGAATGATTACGTTATCCGCAGTGCGCCGCGCGATCGCGAACATATCGTGCAGCAAGCCATGCAGGTGCTCGGCAAGCTGGACCCGGCAGCGGTGGCGGGTGGCAGGACTTACACCGCCTTGCGCGCCGAGTATTTCGCCGACAGTCGCAGCATGGTGTGGATGCTGGGGCTGGTTTGCGCGGTGATGCTCGCCGTCACGGCTTTCGGCATCGTCGGTCTGAGCAGCTTCTGGGTTGGTCAGCGCCGGCTGCAGATCGGTATCCGGCGCGCGCTGGGTGCCACACGCGGCCACATCCTCAGCTATTTCCGCACCGAGAATTTCCTTATCAGCACGGCCGGGGTCCTGCTCGGCACGGTGCTGGCCTTCGGCATCAACCTGTACCTCATGCAGCATTACGAGATGGAACGCATGCCCTGGTATTACCTGCCCGGTGGTGCTCTCGCCTTGTGGCTGCTGGGTCAGCTGGCCGTGCTCGGTCCGGCGCGGCGCGCGGCTGCGGTGCCCCCGGTGGTGGCGACAAGGGCGGCGTGATGAACAAACAGCTGGTAGGAGCGCACCCTGTGCGCGATCGCTCTTCGCCCGATGCAACCAAGAGCATCGCGCACAGGGTGCGCTCCTACCGGATGACCTCGATTTTTGTTGTTGACGAGGCTACGGAATGATTGGCTATTACCTCGAACTGGCGTGGCACAGCCTGCGCCGCAGTCCGGGCCTGACCGTGCTGATGGTGCTGGCGATCGGCGTGGGTGTGGGGGCGTGCATGACGACGTGGTCGGTGTTCCGCGCGGCGTCCGGTGATCCGATTCCATGGAAGTCTTCGCACCTGTTCGTGCCGCAACTGGAAGTATGGGGCGCCCCGGCGCGCAGTGCCGATGGCGAGCCGCCTGATGCGCTGACCTATACCGACGCGATGGCCTTGATGCGTGATCATCGCGCATCAAGGCAGTCGGCGATCTACGAGATTTCTCCCGCTGTGTTCCCCGCACGGACGGGGCAGCATCCCTCGACGGTGGGTGGCTACGCCGTGGGCAGCGAATTCTTTCCGATGCTCGATGTGCCGTTTCTGTACGGGCGGGGCTGGAGTGCCGAGGATGACGCAAGCGCAGCACCGGTCGTGGTGATCGGCCGCGCGCTGAATGAGCAGGCCTTTGGCGGCACGGACAGTGTGGGCAAGACGCTCGACGTCGCGGGTCACGACTATCGTGTGGTCGGCGTGCTGGACGACTGGAACCCGCAACCGGTGTTCTACGATGTCTTTGGCAGCGGGGGCTATACGCGCCAGGGTCCCGCTTTGTTGATGCCGTTCAACCGAGCCATCGCGGCCAATCTGGCCAACGGCCGCACCGGCTGCGACAACCCGCCGGCACAACCGGGATTTGCGGGATTGCAGCAGTCCGCCTGCGTGTGGATCACCTTCATCGCCGAACTGGATGGCGCCGTGGCAGTGCAGGGCTATCGCCAATACCTGGACGCCTATGCGCGCGAGCAGGTGCGGGCAGGCCGCTTCCAGACCCCGTTGAACAACCGTCTGCGCGACCTGCCCGAATTTCTGAAAGCCGAACGCGTGGTACCGGGCGACACCCGGGTATCGTTTCTGGTGGCGCTGGGTCTGCTGATGGTTTGCCTGATCAACATGGTGGGGTTGTTGCTGGCAAAGTTCCTGCGCCGCAGCGGCGAAATCGGCGTGCGCCGCGCGCTGGGGGCATCACGCGGGGCGATCCAGGCGCAGTTCCTCGCCGAAGCGGTGGTGATCGGCGTGACGGGCGGCGTGCTGGGTTTGCTGTTGACCGGGTTGGGTATCACCAGCATGGGCCTGATCCTGCAGCCGCGACTCGCCGCGCTGGCGCGCGTGGATGGCTCGCTGCTGCTCGCCACGCTGGTGTTGGCCGTGCTCTGCACGGTGCTGGCTGGCTGGTATCCCGCGTATCGTGCCGCGCGGGTGCAGCCCGCCTGGCAACTCAAGTCGAGCTGACGCCATGACCCTGCATCCCATCCTTCGAGCACTGCGCAGGCAAAAGGCCGGCGTGCTGTTGATCGTGTTGCAGATGGCGCTGACCCTGGCCATCGTGAGCAACGCCTTGTTCATCGTGGGGCAGCGTATCGAACGCCTCAATCGCCCGACCGGCGTGAACGAGGTCGGGCTGATCCGTCTCTCGCAGACCTGGCTCAATGCGCCACAGGGTGACGACCAGGACGCGGTGGAGAAGCTCGATGCGATGCAGCGGGCGGATCTGGCCACGCTGCGCCAGTTGCCCGGCGTGCTGGACGTGGCGGCGAGTGACAGCATGCCGCTGCAGGGTTCGGTCTGGAGCGCAGGGTTGCGCGCAAGCAGAGAGCGGAAGCAGGACAGCACCCAGGCGGCGCTGTACTACGGCGACGAGCACCTGCTGACGACGTTCGGTCTGCGCCTGGTCGCCGGCCGCAACTTCACGGCGGCCGAGATCGGTCACCACAGCATCCGTGACACCACGGCCTCAGCGGTCGTGATCGTGACACAGGCATTAGCCGATGCGCTGTTTCCCGGTGGCCACGCGCTGGGCAGCACGATCTATATGGACATGCGGCCCTCGACCATCGTGGGGATCGTCGCCCGCCTGCAGACGCCGACGATTGCCGAGTGGGGCAACAGCTGGGCTTACCACTCGATCCTGCTGCCGGTGCGTCTTGATGGCGCCACGGCAAGCTACGCCCTGCGCGTGCAGCCGGGCCAGGAGGAGACGGTCATGCGCGCTGCACGCGCGGCGCTGTTCACGCTCGACCCGGTGCGCGAGATGCCGGACACCTGGGGCACACAGAGCATGCGCGAGATTCGCCACAAGATGTATCGAGGTGATCGGGGCACCGTGATCCTGCTGGGCACGGTGTGCCTGATCCTGCTCGGTGTGACCGCGGCAGGTATCGTTGGCCTCACCAGCTTCTGGGTCGGCCAGCGCCAGCGGCAGATCGGCATCCGTCGGGCGCTGGGTGCCCGCCGTCGCGACATCCTGCAGTACTTCCAGCTGGAAAACCTGTTCCTGGCGGGCATCGGCGTCGCGCTGGGGGTGCTGCTCGCGCTGTGCCTGAACCTGTGGCTGATGGCACAGGCATCGATGCCGCGGATGCCGGCCTCCTTCCTCATGACCGGTGCAGTCGCCCTCCTGATGATCGGCCAGGCCTCGGTGTTCGTACCCGCACGCCGCGCATCGCTGGTGCCGCCGGTGGTTGCCACGAGGAGCGCATAGCCATGGCGAAGCAATCCCCCGTAGGAGCCCGCTCGCGGGCGATGCTTTTTCCGGCGGCACGGACAGACAGCAGGAGCATCGCCCGCGAGCGGGCTCCTACGAAGCATCATCGGAATTTCTGTTGTAGGGAGGGATGACATGTTCACCTACTACCTCGATCTGGCCTTGCGCAGCCTCAGGCGCAACAAGGCGCTTACTGCTCTTATGGTGCTGGCGATTGCGCTGGGCATCGGTGCCAGCATGACCACGTTGACCGTGCTGCATGTGCTGTCGGGTGATCCGGCGCCGGGCAGGAGCAACACCTTGTACGCACCGCAGGTGGATCCGCGCGACATGGGTGACTATCAACCCAACGGTGAGCCGCCGGATCAGGTCACCTGGATCGACGGCATGAACTTGTTGCAGGCGAAGCGGGCGGATCGCCAGGCGCTGATGACGGGCGGTTCGGTGGCTGTCCAGCCAGCGCAGTCCGGTCTTGACCCCTTCTTTCAGACGGCTCGTTACACCACGGCCGATTTCTTTCCCATGTTCGGCGTGCCGTTCCAGTATGGCCATGCCTGGGGCACGGCGGAGGATGCCGCCAGCGCAGGTGTGGTGGTGATCAGCAGCAAACTCAACGACAAGCTGTTTGGTGGCCGCGACAGCACCGGGCAGATGTTGCGTCTGGAGGGCACCGGCTTGCGCATCATCGGGGTGCTGGGCGACTGGCGGCCGAATCCGCATTTCTACGACCTCAACGTGAAGAACTACGGTGACGACGAAGGCGTCTACGTGCCGCTTTCGACCTCGCAGGATCTGCATCTGGCGCATCTCGGCGGCGCTGATTGCTGGGGCAATGGCGGCGACGACGCCACGCATACGGCGCCTTGCGTGTGGCTGCAGTTCTGGGTGCAACTGGACTCGCCGACCAAGGCAGCGGCGTACCGGCAGTTTCTGGTCCATTACTCGCAGGAGCAAAAAACGCTGGGACGCTTTGTGCGTCCGCCCAACGTACGCCTGCGCAATCTGATGCAGTGGCTGGACTACGAGCAGGTCGTGCCCGGCGATGTACAACTGCAGACCTGGCTTGCGCTCGGTTTCCTGCTGGTATGCCTGGTCAATACGGTGGGCCTGATGCTGGCCAAGTTCATGCGCCGCTCCGCCGAACTGGGGGTGCGTCGGGCGCTGGGCGCTTCGCGGCGTGCGCTGTTCAACCAGTTGCTGGTGGAGTCCAGCGTGATCGGGCTGGCCGGCGGCCTGGGCGGATTGCTGCTGGCGTATCTCGGACTGTGGCTGGTGCGGCGACAGCCGGCGGACTACGCGCCGCTGGCGCATCTGGATGGCTCGATGCTGCTGCTTACGATCGTGCTCGCGGTGGGCGCCAGCCTGCTGGCCGGCGTGCTGCCGGCCTGGCGCGCCTGTCACCTTCCCCCCGGCCTGCAACTGAAGAGCCACTGAGATGGATATCCGACCGATTCTCTCCACCCTGCGCCGGCACAAGATCACCGCCTGGTTGTTGATCCTGGAGATCGCACTGACCTGCGCGATCGTGTGCAACGCGGTGTTCCTGATCAATCAACGCCTGCAGCGGATGGACATTCCCAGCGGCATCGCGGAGCACAGTCTGCTGCAGATCAAGTTCGCCTACGTGGGCAGCCGACCGGATGCCTACGCGCAGGCGCAAACCGATCTGGCGACGCTGCGGCAGATTGCCGGGGTGCAGGCGGTGGCCCTGGTCAACCAGTTGCCGCTCAGTGGTCACTCGATGTCCAACAGCGGTATCAAGCTGCGCCCCGGGCAGCAGCAGACCTCGCTCGAGGTGGCCAGTTACTACGGCCAGAACCTGCTGGCGACGCTGGGTGTGCGCATCGTTGCGGGGCGCGATTTCCAGCACGATGAACTGGTTGATCTGAAAGCCGCCTTGCCCGCGCTGCACGGCGGCGACATAAAGAATCTGCCGCACACCGTCATCGTTACCGAGGCCGTCGCGGAACGTCTGTGGCCAGGCCAGAGCGCGCTGGGCAGGATGATCTATTTCGGCAAGGACATCCCGATGCAGATAGTCGGTGTGAGCGCCCCCCTCGCACGGCCGGACAATCTGCAGATGGGTGCGCAGAACAGCATCGTGTTTGCGCTGCGCCTGACCGCGACGGAAGGCGGAAACTACGTGATCCGCACCGCCCCGCGAGATCGTGAGCGGGTGCTGAAATCCGCGCTGGCGGCGCTCAAGCGCCTCGATCCCGATCGCGTCGTGCTGGAGCAGCGCAGCTATGACGAACTGCGCCATGCGTACTTCCAGGACGACCGCGCCATGACCGGCATGCTGGTCGGCGTCATCGCGGCGCTGCTGATCGTCACCGCGCTGGGCATCGCCGGCCTTGCCAGCTTCTGGGTCGGCCAGCGCCGCCGCACCATCGGTGTGCGCCGCGCGCTCGGCGCCACCCGCAGCGACATCCTGCATTACTTCCAGACCGAGAACTTCCTGCTGGCGACGATCGGTATCGCGCTGGGGATGGTGCTGGCGTACGCGATCAACTTGTTCCTGATGCTGCATTACGAGTTGCCGCGACTTCCCGCGATCTACTTCCCGGTAGGTGCGATCGCGTTGTGGCTGATCGGTCAGCTCGCCGTGCTCGGTCCGGCGCTGCGCGCCGCCGCGGTGCCGCCGGTCGTGGCGACGAGGTCGGTGTGACGAAGAACGAACCTGTAGGAGCGCACCCTGTGCGCGATTGCCCTTTGCACGGTGCGTCGGAATGCATCGCGCACAGGGTGTGCTCCTACCCAATGACATGCTGTTTCGATGCTTGCTGAGGTGCGCGGAATGTTTGGCTACTACGTTGATCTGGCTGTGCGCAGCCTCAAGCGCAACAAGGTACTCACGGCCTTGATGGTGCTCGCCATTGCGGTGGGCATCGGCGCCAGCATGACCACGTTGACGGTGATGCATCTGCTGTCCGGCGATCCATTGCCGGGCAGGAGTGCGGCTGTCTACTACCCCCAGGTGGACGCCTCGCCGGCCGGCTACGCCAAAGGCGGGCCGCTGGACATGCTCGACTACCGCTCGGCGGTGGATCTGTGGAGCGCGCATCGGGCCGACCGGCAGGCGCTGATCGCCGGCAGCGATGTCAAGGTGCGCGCGCCGGATGCCAAGTTGCCGCCCTTGATGGTGCCGATGCTCGCCACGACGGCCGATTTCTTTGCGATGTTCAAGGTTCCGTTTCAGTACGGCGGCGCGTGGACGGCGGCCGACGGCGCCAGCCGTGCGCGCGTTGCCGTGATTTCCTCCGATCTCAACGACAGGTTGTTCGGCGGTGCCAACAGCGTCGGGAAAACCTTGCGCCTGAAAGACAGCGACGTGCGGATCGTCGGCGTGATGAAAATGTGGCGGCCGTCGCCGCTGTTCTACGACGTGCGCGGTGGGCGCTTCGCCGAAGGGCAGACCG
>JBBQQL010000097.1:0-15683 GCA_038215995.1 Lysobacterales bacterium | reverse complement strand
CCAGTCGGGGCACAAGCGTGTTGCCTTCATCAGCGGACCGGCCAGCAACTTCGACTCGAGGCAGCGCCTGGAAGGTTATCAAGCCGCGATGGCCCAATACGCCCCCGATATGCCGCTCACCGTGCTCGGCGGCGACTTTGTTGAAGAGTCGGGCTACCAGGCAGGGCTGCAACTGGCGGCCATCACACCCCGCCCCGCGGCGGTGTTTGCGGCCAACGACATGATGGCGGTGGGTTGTCTTGCCGCCTTCAAGGAAGCCGGACTGCGTGTGCCGCAGGACATAGCCGTGGCCGGTTTCGATGACATCCCGATCGCGCGCTACGTCAACCCGCCCCTGACCACAGTGCGCGTGCGCATCGCCGATCTCGGCCGCAGCGCACTCGATCAACTGGCTGACCTGCTGGAAAGTCCCGAGCCTTCACCCGCATCCGCGCAGACGCTCGGCTGCGAAATCGTCGTGCGCGATTCGTGCGGCGCGAGTGTCACCTGAGCCTGTCACTGCACCCCATTCACAACATCACTTCACGCGTCGTTACCGCATTTGTCGGGGAGAATAATCATGAAAACGTCGTTGTACTTCAGAAAGAAACTGCTGGCCAACCTGGTCGCGGCATCGTTTGTGGTCGTTGCCACGGCGCCGGGCATCTCGATTGCCGCGAGCTCGGATGCGACGCTTCGAGGCCACGCGGCCGCCAATGCCATCGTCACCGCCAAGGACGTTGCGACCGGCGCGGTGCGCCGTACCAAGGCTGACACTGACGGCAGCTACGCGCTGGTCGGGCTGCCGCCCGGCACCTACCAGGTCGATGCAGGAGCGGGTACCGAACACACTGTCACGCTCAGCGTGGCGTCCACTGCCACGCTTGATCTGGTGGCCGGCACCAACACCAACGCTACCAACCTCAATGCAGTCACCGTTTCCGCGACCGCCTTGACCGAAGTGAAGACCTCTGAAGTCGGCACCAACGTCTCATTGCGCCAGATCGAAACGGTACCCTCAGCGTCACGCAACTTCCTGCAGTATGCGGACACGGTGCCTGGCGTGGTGTTCACCCGCGACGGCTCCAGCGGCAATACCAGCCTGCGCTCGGGTGCCCAGGCCAGCAGCGCCATCAATGTCTACATCGATGGCGTGGGTCAGAAAAACTACGTGCTGTCAGGTGGCGTCACCGGTCAGAACGGTAGTCAGGGCAATCCGTTCCCGCAGTTGGCGATCGGCGAATACAAGGTGATCACTTCCAACTACAAGGCCGAGTACGACCAGGTTTCCAGCGCTGCCCTGATCGCCGAGACCAAGTCCGGCACCAACACCTTCCACGGCGATGTCTTCGGTGATTTCACCAACACCGCGATGCGCGCGGAGACTCCATCCGAAAAGGACGCAGGGGTGAAGACCGCGTCGCACGAGAAGAACTACGGCTTCGACCTCGGCGGCCCGATCCTGCAGGACAAGGCGCATTTCTTCGTCGCCTACGAAGGCAAGTCATTCGTCACTCCAACGACGGTGGTGCCGGGAGTCACCGGGGTCACGGATCTGTTGCCGGCCAGCGCGCAGTCCCAGCTGGGACCGGCGAGCCAGCCATTCAAGGAGAACGACTGGTTCGGCAAGATCGACTACGAGCCCACCGACAGGGATCGTTTCGAAATGAGCGGCAAGTACCGTGACGAAACCCAGGTCAGCGGTATCGGTGGCGTCACCACGGCATCCGCCGCCCTCAACGTCATCAATACGGACAAGCGCTTCGATGTTCGCTGGGATCACAGCGCCTACAGCTGGTTCAACCGCCTCCAACTGACCTATGAAGATGCGTCTTATGCACCCACACCTGCGAACCTCGGCGCCGGCAATGTCTACACGCTGACGGGCCCCCAGTTGAACAAAACGATTCTGCAAACCGGCAATTCGCCGCTGGCGCAGCAGAACAAGGGCCAGAAGGGCCCATCGCTGCAGGATGACCTGACCTTCAACGACTTCGAATGGCATGGCGACCATGTCATCAAGATGGGTATCAAGTACAAGGCCGTGGATCTGACCGCGCAGGATGCGGGCGCCGCCAATGCACTGTTCAGCTATGCGGTGACGCCCGCCGGCGGAACCGAGGCTATCCCCTATCAGGTGCAATTCGGCTCGCCGACGCCGGGTCAGAGTCCGGTGGCCAAGAGTTCGGACAAGCAGTTCGGCGCCTATATCCAGGACGACTGGGCGGTCAACGACAAACTGACCCTGAACCTGGGCGTGCGCTGGGACTACGAGGAAACGCCGTCGTACCTCAACTACGTCACACCGGCCAACGTGGTCGCCGCGTTCAACAGCCAGGATCCCAACGCGCCGACGGGTCAAACCTACGCGCAAACGCTGGCCAAGGGCGGCGTGAATGTAAACGATTACATCAGCACCGGTAACAACCGCAGTGCGCCAAAGAACAACTTCGCTCCCCGCCTCGGCTTCTCCTACGACATCAATGGTGACGAGAACCATGTGATCTTTGGCGGCATCGGCCGCTCCTACGACCGCAACCTGTATGAAGCTCTGCAGGTGGAGCAGACCAAGTCGGTGCTGTCACAGCCCACGATCAAGTTCAATACGACGGACGTGCCGTGCACGGTCGGTGTCAATTCCTGCTACGCATTCGATCCGTCCTTCCTCAACATCAGCACCTTGCAGGCGCTGGTGGCGGGTACGAATACCGGCAAGGAAGTCGACCTGGTCCACAACAACATCAAGACGCCGTACTCCGACCAGTTCAGCCTCGGCATGCGCAACAAGGTCGGCGACTGGAACACGAGTGCCGCCGTGGCCGTGGTGAGAAGCTACGAAGGACTGGTCTATACCCTGGGCAACCGCTACCCGAATGGAGACTTCTGGCAGAACGGCAGCCAACCCTGGGGCAATGGCGTCCCTGGCTTCGGCAGCCTGATCATCGGCAACAACGGCCTGGAAACCCGTACCACCCAGCTGCTGCTGTCAGCCGAAAAGCCCTATACCAAGGAGTCGCATTGGGGCGCCACCATTGCCTACACCTACACCCACTCGGGCCAGAACCACAACAACGGCGACCCGACCGATCAGTATGCGTTCGACTACGAGACGGCCGGCAACTATCCGTTCATCAGTTCGGGAGTAGCGAAACAGCGCCTGGTGATGACTGGCAATCTTGATGGTCCCTGGGGCTTCGTGTTTGGCGCCAAGCTGACTCTGGCCACCCCGGTGCCGGATGTCACCATGGCCTTCTATGGTGCCCCGGCGACCAACCAGGACAGCGGCGCGACCAATGGTGCCGGGGGCCGCCCCGTGGCAATCGTGCCACCAGGCAATGGTCGCTTCCTGGTTGGCGGCAAGGTCTTTGGTTATCGGGATCTGGACCTGCAGGCGACCAAGAACTTCAAGGTCTACAACAGCCTCAATGCCTACGTGCGTATCGACCTGATCAACGCGTTCAACTGGCACAACCTGGTCGACTACCAGGAAAACTTCGGCTCCGGTGGAGTCTATAACCCGCAAGTGACGTACAACCCCACGGGCAACATCACGGGCTATCCGCGCACGCTGAAGGTTTCGCTGGGCATGAACTTCTGAGTGCGCTGTTGATGACCTGATGCAACAAGGGATATACAGGTCCCAGGCAAAGCCCGCGCAAAGCGGGCTTTGCTTTTCAGATCGGCAAGCTTGTTCACAGACACGGGTTTTCCATGACTGATCCACGTATCCGCAATATCGTCATCGTCGGCGGCGGTACCGCCGGCTGGATGGCCGCGGCGGCGTTTTCCAAGGTGCTCGGCGCCGACTACAACGTCCGTCTGATCGAGTCGGAGGAGATCGGCATCGTCGGCGTCGGTGAGGCCACCGTGCCGCACCTGAAACTGTTCAACAACCTGCTCGAAATCGACGAGATCGAGTTCGTGAAGCAGGTGCAGGGCACCTTCAAGCTGGGCATCCAGTTCAACGACTGGGGGCAGCTCGGTGACTCCTATATTCACGGCTTCGGCACCATTGGACACGATGTCAGCCTGTTGCCGTTCCATCAGTTCTGGATCAAGGCCAGGCAACAGGGTTTCGCTGGCGACCTCGGCGACTACTCGCTGAATACGCTGGCCGCGCCGCGCGGCAAGTTCATGGCGTCGGCGAACGATGTGCCGGCCCATTCGCCGCTGGCGGATATTGCCTACGCCTACCACTTCGACGCGGGCCTGTATGCGAAGTACCTGCGCGGTTACGCCGAACGGCGCGGCGTGCGACGCACCGAGGGCAGGATCCAGCAGACCACGCTGCGCGCCAGCGACGGTTTCGTCGAGTCGGTCACGCTGGAGAGTGGCGAGTGCATCGCGGGCGAACTGTTCATCGACTGCTCCGGCTTTCGCGGCCTGCTGATCGAACAGGCGCTGCATACCGGCTACACCGATTTCACCCACTGGCTGCCCTGCGACCGGGCCTTGGCCGTGGCCTGCGAAAAGGTCGGCCCGCCGACGCCGTATACGCGCTCCACCGCGCGGGAGGCCGGCTGGCAATGGCGGATTCCGCTACAGCACCGCACCGGCAACGGTTACGTCTATTCCAGCGCGCATCTGAGCGATGATGAAGCCGCCGCGACGTTGCTGAAGAACCTCGATGCGCCTGCCCTGGCCGAGCCACGACAACTGCACTTCACCACCGGCATGCGACGCAAGTTCTGGAACAAGAACGTGGTGGCACTGGGCCTGGCCAGCGGCTTTCTGGAACCGCTGGAATCGACCAGCATCTACATGATCCAGTCGGGCATCGCGCGGCTGCTGAATCTGTTTCCGCAACGGGATTTCAGCGAGGTGGTGATCGAGCGCTACAACGCGCAGGCCGTGTTCGAGTACGAGCGCATCCGTGATTTCCTGATCCTGCACTATCACGCCACCAGGCGCGATGACAGCGGGTTCTGGCGCCAATGCCGCGACATGTCGATACCGCCACAGCTAAGGGACAACATTGCGCTGTTCCGCGACAGCGGCCGCTTCTTCCGCGATGCCGAAGAGATGTTCGCCACGGTCAGCTGGGTGCAGGTAATGATCGGCCAGGGCATCGATCCGCGTGGCTACCACCCGCTGGTCGACCAGATGCCCGAGCGTGACCTGCGTCGCTTCATCGATGGCATCGGCAAGGTGGTGGCGAGTTGCGTCGATTCGA
This sequence comes from Lysobacterales bacterium, assembly GCA_038215995.1. Classification (GTDB taxonomy): domain Bacteria; phylum Pseudomonadota; class Gammaproteobacteria; order Xanthomonadales; family Rhodanobacteraceae; genus Rhodanobacter. The sequence goes on along the minus strand of JBBQQL010000097.1, from coordinate 10,531 downwards.
TGCCGATGCATCAGGTCTTCATCGACCGCTACTGCGTCGCTCCAGGCATGCCTGCCTGAGACGGGCCCGAAACCTTCCCCGTGCGCCGGGTCGCCGCTATTGACCCGGCTGTTCCCCCAAGAGTGCTTTGCCGATGTTCCAGAATTTTTTCCGCAGATTTCCCGCCTCCTTGCTGCTCGCCCTGCTGGTCTTTGGCGCGGGCGGCGTCGCACCAGCCGTTGCCAAGGGACCCGAACACCACCTCGGCTATGCACAGCTGTCGGCACCGCAAAAACAGGTAGTCGACGACCTGGAGCAGCGTACCTTCGAGTGGTTCTGGCACGGTGCCGACCCCAGGACGGGGCTGGTGCCGGACTCCTGGCCGGGGCATTCGTTTTCCAGCATTGCCGCGGTCGGCTTCGGCCTGACGGCCTATGGCGTCGGGGTGGAGCGCGGTTACATCACCCGCGAGCAGGCGGTGACCCGCACCCTGGCCACGCTGCGCTTTTTCCACGATGCGCCGCAAGGCGACAGCGAGGACGACGCCAGCGGCTACCACGGCTTTTTCTATCACTTCCTCGACATGAAGACCGGGCATCGCGCGATGCGCTATGTCGAGCTGTCCAGCGTCGACACGACCTTGCTGCTCGGTGGCGTGCTGTTCGCGCAGTCCTACTACGATCAGGACACGCCGCAGGAACACGAGATTCGCGAGCTCGCCGACCAGATCTACCGCGCCGTCGACTGGCCGTGGATGCAGCCGCATGCGCCGCTCATCAGCATGGGCTGGACGCCTGGCGGCAAGTTCATCCCGGCCGACTGGAAGGGCTACAACGAAGGCATGCTGGTCTACATCCTGGCACTCGGTTCGCCGACCCACCCGGTGGAAGACGGCGCATGGGCCGCGTGGACAGCCACTTACCCCACCACCTGGGGCCGCTTCCATGGCCAGACCTTCCTCACCTTCGCCCCGCTGTTCGGCCATCAGTACAGCCAGACCTGGGTGGACTTCCGCGGGATCCGCGATGGCTGGAGCCGCGCGCACGACCTGGACTACTTCGAGAACAGCCGCCGCGCCACTTACAGCCAGCGTGATTACGCGATCGCCAACCCCGGTCACTGGACCGGCTACGGCAAGAATGTGTGGGGGCTGACCGCCAGCAACGGACCGGGCGGCGTCAGCGTCAACACCGCCGACGGCGTGCGCCAGTTCGACGGTTACACCGCGCGCGGCGCCGGGCTTGACTACATTTCCGACGACGGCACCATTGCGCCCACGGCCGCGGGCGGGTCGATCGCATTCGCACCGGAAATCGTGATTCCGGCACTGCAGGAGATGAAGCGGCGCTACGGTGCGGCGATCTACAACCAGTACGGCTTCGTCGACGCCTTCAACCCCAGCTTCCATGCCACCATGACCTCTCGCACCGGGCGAATGGTACCGGGCATGGGCTGGGCCGATACCGTGCAATTGGGCATCGACCAGGGACCGATCGTGCTGATGATCGAGAATTGGCGCAGCGATTTCGTATGGAAGGTAATGCGAAAAAATCCCTACATCCGCAAGGGCCTGCAACGCGCCGGCTTTACCGGCGGCTGGCTGGATCAACCGGTTACGCCGTGACCGCACGGCAACAGCGGTGGTTGCGGTGGCTGCTGCTTGCCGCCCTGCTCGGCCTGCACGGTTGCGGCCAGCCGGCCGAGCACGCCCAGACACTCACGTTCTGGGCGGTCGGCCGCGAAGGCGAGGCCGTGGCGCAACTGATCCCGGCGTTCGAACGCGAGCATCCCGGCATCCATGTCGATCTGCAGGAGCTGCCGTGGAAAGCGGCGCACCAGAAACTGTTGACCGCCTTCGCCGGCGACACCACGCCGGACATCGCCCAGCTCGGCAATACCTGGATCGCCGAGCTGGTCGCGCTGAATGCGCTGGAGCCGCTGCAGCCCTGGGTCGAGCATTCGGCCGAGGTCAAGTCAGCAGACTACTTCGCGGGCATATGGGATACCAATCGCATCGATGGACGTCTGTACGGTATCCCGTGGTACGTCGACACGCGGCTATTGTTCTACCGCAAGGACATGCTCAAGGCGGCCGGCTTCGATGCACCACCGCGCGACTGGGCCGGCTGGTTGCGGCAAATGGCGGCGCTGCAGGCACGCCCCGGCGCCGACCACTACGCGATCCTGCTGCCTACCAATGAATTCGAACAGTTGCTGTCGCTGGCCTTGCAGCAGAACGACCCGCTACTGCGCGACGGCGGTCGTTACGGCAACTTCGAAAGCGCGGGCTTCAAGCGGGCGCTGCAGTTCTACATCGATGCGTTTCGCCGGCAGCAGGCGCCCGTGGTGGCCAATACTGAAGTCTCCAACCCTTGGTCCGAATTCGGCCGCGGCGTCTATCCGTTCTATTTTTCCGGGCCGTGGAACATCCGCGAATTTCGCCAGCGCCTGCCCGCCGCGCAGCAGGATGCATGGGCGACGGCGCCGCTGCCCGGGCCCGATGGCCCTGGCGCGGGTATCGCCAGCGGCTCCAGTCTGGTGATCTTCCGGGACTCACCGCACAAGGCGCAGGCGTGGCTGCTGATCGAATACCTGTCTCGGCCGCAGGTGCAGCAGCAGCTCTATGACCTGCTCGGCGATCTGCCGCCACGGCGCTCGGCCTGGCTCGGCGACACGCTGCGCGACGATCCCGCGTTGCAGGCGTTCCGCGATCAGCTGGAACGGGTCAGGCCGACCCCCGCCGTGCCCGAGTGGGAACGCATCGTGACCGAAATGCAGCTGGTTGCCGCGCAGGCCGCCCATGGTGAGCTGAGCGTGGACCAGGCCGCGGCGGAAATCGATCGGCGTGCGAATGCCATTCTGGAGAAGCGGCGCTGGATGCTCGATCACGCGCAGGCGCGACAACGATGAACCCGACCCGCACAGCGTGGCTGTTCCTCACCCCGGCCCTGCTGGTGCTGGGCGTGTTCTTCGTGCTGCCGGTGATCGCGGCGCTGGGGCTGAGCCTGACCGACTACGACCTGTACGCCCTGGCGGACGTGCGCAACCTGCGCTTCGTCGGCCTGCACAACTACTGGGACCTGCTGCAGCGCCCGCTGTTCTGGGCCGCGCTGGGCCACACCTTCTATTTCGTGATCGTCGGCGTGCCGCTGTCGATCGGGGCCTCGCTGGGCACGGCCCTGCTGCTGAACTCGCCACTGACCCGGATCAAGGCATTTTTTCGCACCGCGCTGTTCGCGCCGGTAGTGACCACGGTGGTGGCCGTGGCGGTGATCTGGCGCTATCTGTTCAACACCAAATACGGGCTGGTGAACTATGCGCTGGGCCAGCTCGGCATCCATCCGGTCGACTGGCTCGGCGACCCGCACTGGGCGATGCCGACCATCATCGCCTTCGCGGTGTGGAAAAACTTCGGCTACAACATGATCATCTTCATGGCCGGCCTGCAGGCGATTCCGCCGGAGCTTTATGAAGCGGCGCGGATCGATGGCGCCTCTGCCCCGCGCCAGTTCTGGCACATCACCCTGCCGATGCTGAAACCGACCATGGTGATGGTCATGGTCCTCACCGTGGCCGGTTATTTCCAGTTGTTTGCCGAACCGTATGTGATGACCGAGGGCGGGCCACTGCAAAGTACCGTGAGCGTGCTGTACCTGATGTACGAAGAGGGTTTCAAATGGTGGAACCTGGGCACCGCCTCGGCAGTGGCCTTCATGCTGTTCTTGATCATCTTCGTGGTGACCAGTCTGCTGCTGCGGCTATCGCGTCAAGGGGAAGTCGCATGAGGCCGCGTCTGGCCGGCTGGCTGGTCAATGGCGCGCTGGCCGGCTGCGCCTTGCTGGCCCTGTTGCCGCTGCTGTGGATGCTGTCGGTGTCGTTGATGGCGCCCGGCTCGGCCAGCGCACTGCCGCCGCCACTGCTGCCGGTGCATGTCACGCTGGACAACTACCGCACGCTGTTTGCGCTCCACGGCATGGGCCACTACCTGCTCAACAGCCTGCTGGTTTCCAGCGCGATCGCGCTGCTGGCGCTGAGCTGCAACCTGATGGCTGGCTATGCCTTCGCCAAGCTGCGCTTCGCCGGCCGCGAGCGGCTGTTCCAGGCGCTGATCGGCGCGCTGGTGATCCCCGCCCAGGTGGCGATGCTGCCGCTGTTTCTGCTGCTGAAATACATGGGCCTGATCAACAGCTATGCCGGCGTGATCGTGCCTGGCATGGCCACCATCTTCGGCATCTATCTGGTACGCCAGTACGCCCGCGGCGTGCCGGACGAGCTGCTCGAGGCGGCGCGCATCGATGGCGCCGGCGAGTGGCGCATTTTCATGCAGATCGTGCTGCCGTTGCTGAAGCCGATCATGGTGACGCTGACCATCTTCACCTTTCTCGCCGCCTGGAATGACTTCATGTGGCCACTGATCGTGCTGACCGGGCAGGAGCACTACACCTTGCCGCTGGCGCTGGCCTCACTGGCGCGCGAGCGCAGCGAAGACAACGAGCTGATGATGGCCGGTTCGGTAGTCACCGTGCTGCCGGTACTGCTGCTGTTCCTTGCGCTGCAACGACACTACCTGCAGGGACTGCTGCTGGGCAGCGTGAAAGGCTGACAACCGGAACAGACCGCGCGTCGAGCTAGGTCCGAGGCGACAGGTGGATACCGGCCAGCATGCAGCGCACCGAGCCGCCCGCCAGCTCGATGGTCGGCACCGCCAGCGGCAGCAGCCGCGCCGAGCGCTCGATCACCGCGCGTTGCGCCGTGCTGAGGCTGGCTTCGGCCCGCGCCGACAAGGCCAGTAGCGGCCCGCGGCTGCCGCTGAGTTCCAGTGCATTGCCGGCGAACTCACCGATCTGGCGGTTGCTCAGCGCGATCACCTCACGGCCGGATTGTTCCAGCCGCGCACGCAATGCGGCGCGGCGCTCAGGCGAGGGGATCAACTCGAAGCCGACCACGGCGAAACGGCTGGCCACGCACATCAGCACATTGGTGTGATACACCGGCCGCCCGCTGGCATCGGCGGTATCGAAGGCGAACGGCTCATAGTTGAAGTGCGCCGCAAAACGCGTCAGCACATTGGTGCTGGCGCGGTTGGAGACCGCCATGTAGGCAACCCGTCCGACATGATCGAGCACCATCGCGCCGGTGCCTTCGAGGAACAGCCCATCCTGTTCCAGACCGCTATAGTCGACCACCTGCTGCACCCGGTACTGGGACTTGAGCATCTCGATCACGTCGCCACGCCGCTCGCGTCGACGGCTCGGTGAATACATCGGATACAGCGCGACCTGGCCGCCCGGATGGGTGGAAAACCAGTTGTTGGGGAACACCGAATCGGGCGTGTCGCGGCTGCCATCGTCATCGAACAGATGCACACGCACGCCTTCGGCCTCCAGCCGCGCGGCGACGTTGCTGAATTCCGCCTGCGCGGCGGCGGCAATCGCCTGCGCCGCATCGGCAGCGGCGGCGCTCTGGAAGCTGTTGTCCGCCGCGGTTTCCGGATTCGGGGTAAAGCGATGCGGCCGCACCATCACCACCGCGGCTGGCGCCTGCATGCTGGCCATGGCTCAGCCGACCTTGCGCAACACGGCGCGCGCGCTGCCCTTGCGGGTCAGGCGAAACAGGTCCTTGGGGTCGTCGGTGGAGGGCACCAGCTCGATCATCTCGCCCAGCTGATGCTGTTCGGCCTGAGCCAGGACGTAGCGCAGCGCCGAATAATCTTCCAGCGCAAAACCGACCGAGTCGAACACGGTGACCTGCTCGGCACTCTCGCGGCCCACGACCGTACCGGCAAGCACCCGCCACAGATCGACCACCGGGAAGTCCGCCGGCAGCTGCTGGATATCGCCCTCGACCCGGGTCTGCGGCTCGTACTCGACGAACACGCGGGCACCGCGCAGCACGTCGGCATGCATTTCGGTCTTGCCGGGGCAGTCGCCGCCGATACCGTTGATGTGCATGCCCGGCTCGACCATCTCCGGCGTGATGATGGTGGCGTAGGCCTTGTCGGCGGTGACCGTGGTGACGATGTCGGCACCGCGCACGGCGTCGGCGACCGAGCCGGCGCGGATCACCTTCAGCTCCGGATACTCCGACAGGTTGCGCACCAGCTTGTCGGTGGCGCGCGGGTCGATGTCGTAGACCACCACTTCCTCGATACCGAGGTGGCTGTGGAAGGCCAGCGCCTGGAATTCGCTCTGCGCGCCGTTGCCGATCAAGGCCATGCGCCGCGAATCGGGCCGCGCCAGCGCACGCGCCGCCATCAGCGAGGTGGCGCAGGTACGCAAAGCCGTGGCCAGGGTCAGCTCGGACAGCAGCACCGGGTAACCGGTGTCCACGTCGGCCAGCACGCCGAACGCCATCACCGTGTACATGCCCAGCGCGGTGTTGCCCGGATGGCCGTTGACGTACTTGAACGCGTACCTGGTGGCGTTCGCCACCGGCATCAACTCGATCACGCCGACGTCGGAGTGGCTGGCCAGACGCGCCGATTTTTCGAACTCTTCCCAGCGCACGAAATCGGCCTGGATGGTGTCGGCCAGCTCGCCGATAAAGCGCGGCGCGCCGAGCTTCTGAACCAGTCGGGACATCGTCGGCACATCGACAAAACGGGTCACGGCAACACTCCTCGGCAACGATCGTCACAGTCATCGGCAAAAAACTGCCCAACGGCGGGCTATCTGCGTATTGTCCGGGTAACTTTCGCCAGAAAGAACGATGAAACATGATCATAAAGTATGCTTAATGGCGCATTTTGTTCCAAACCGTTGGCACTATGACTATTTCCTCCCTCGACGACACCGACCGCGAGCTGATCGGCCTGCTGCGCGACGATGCACGACTGTCCGTGGTCGCCCTGGCCAGGAAACTGCGCGTGGCCCGGGCCACCGTGCAGAACCGCATTGCGCGGCTGGAAGAGAGCGGCACCATCGTCGGTTATACGGTGAGGCTGCGACCCAATGCGGAGGGGCATCGCATCCGCGCGATCATGAGCATCGCGGTGGAGGGCAATCGCACCGCCGAGATACGTCGCGAGTTGTCCGGCCACCCCCATGTGATTGCCTTGCACAGTACCAACGGACGCTGGGACCTGATCGCCGAACTGCGCGCCGATACGCTCGAGGCATTCGACAAGGTGCTCAACGTGATCCGACTGACCGACGGCATCGCCACTACCGAGACCAGCATTCTGCTGTCCTCGTACAAGCTGTAAGGACGCGGGCCGATGCTGATCGTGGTGATGGGCGTGTCCGGCAGTGGCAAGAGCACCCTGGGCGAGGCGCTGGCGCAGTCCTTGAACTGCGATTTTCAGGAAGGTGACGCACTGCATCCCGCAGCCAATGTCGAAAAAATGCGTGCCGGCATCGCGCTCGACGATACCGACCGCGCACCCTGGCTTGAACGGGTGGCCGCATGGATCGCCACGCAACGAGAGCTGCAGCGCGACGGCGTGATTTCCTGCTCCGCGCTCAAACGCAGCTATCGCGATCGGCTGCGCCAGGCCGACCCCGAGCTGCGTTTCGTCTACCTTCAGTTGCCGCGCGTCGAGCTGGAACGGCGCCTGCGCCGGCGCGATCACTTCATGCCGGCGTCCCTGCTCGACAGCCAGTTACGCACCCTGCAGGAACCCGCGGCCGACGAGCTGGCCCTGGCCCTGGATGGGCGTGTCGCAATGCCGCTGAACGTAGCGAGCGTGCGCCACTGGCTGAGCGCCGCGGGCCACGCCTGACGCGCCTGACGCTCGGCCCAGGCGGAGCACTTCAGAATTTGCCCGCGCGGAAATCGGCGATGGCTTCGTGGATCTCGGCCTGGGTATTCATGACGAACGGACCGTAGCGCGCCACGCTCTCGTCCAATGGCTTGGCGGCCACCACCAGCAGGCGTGTCGGCGTGTCGGTGGCCGCCAGGTGCAGGCAATCGCCGTCGGACAGCACGCCCAGTTCACTGCGTTGCAGCTGCTCGCCGCCGACCAGGGCCGACTCGCCCTCGAACACGTAGGCGAAGCCGTGATGGCCGACGGGCAACTCCAGGCTCAGCTCGGCGCCGGGCTGCAGGCTCACATCCAGGTACACCGGCGCGGTGGCGATGCCCTCGACCGGGCCGGTGGCACCGGCCAGCTCGCCAGCGATCACCTTCACCTCGACACCCGCCGCCGGATGCACCACGGGAATCCGTTCGGGCGCGATGTCCTGATAACGCGGCGCGGTCATCTTGTCCTTCGCCGGCAGGTTCACCCACAACTGGAAGCCCCACATCAGGCCGTTCTCCTGCTGCGGCATTTCCGAGTGCAGGATGCCGCGCCCCGCAGTCATCCATTGCACGCTGCCCGGCGACAGGTCGCCGCGGTTGCCGTGGTTGTCCTGGTGCTGCATGTGCCCGGCGAGCATGTAGGTAACGGTTTCGAAGCCGCGATGGGGATGCTCGGGGAAGCCGGCGATGTAGTCACCGGCCTGATCGGAACGGAACTCGTCCAGCAGCAGGAACGGATCAAGCATGTCCAGCGCCGGCTGGCCGATGATCCGTTTGAGTTTCACGCCGGCGCCATCGGAGGTGTCGGTGCCGCGCACGCGGCGGGTGATATGGCGATCGCTCATGCTGTGCTCCGCTCAGGAATGTCTGGCCGCCAAGATGGTCCCATCGTGCGGGCGGTCCAAGTGCCCCCGCTGGAACGCACTGTTTCCGAGCTCCCCCCGGTAGGAGCCCGCTGGCGGGCGATGCCCTTCGGGGCCAGACAACGAAGCATCGCCCGCCAGCGGGCTCCTGCGGGTGAGGAGTGCGGGTGTCAGTGCACCCAGTGGCCGCTGCGCTGGCGCGGCGGCGCGCTGCTGTCTTCGTCGTTGTCGCCGCCCTGCTGCAACGCCATGGTTTCCATTTCCGCTTCGGTAATCGGCTTGGCCTGCCAGTACTGGTTGACCGCGCCAAGCACCGTCGGCACCTGGGACAGGCACTCGTCGTATTCCTCGTCGCTGAGTTTCTCGAACTCGGTATCGGCGCTGAGGATGCCCTCGTCCACCGCCAGCGCCATCACCGGGCCCAACAGTTCCATCAGCTCGGGGTCCTCGGACAAACGGGTTTCCCACAACACGGCACGCAGGTCGATGCCCCGGCTGAAACCCTCGCACCAGCCCGCGGCGGAGAGCATCGGGCCGAGCTCCATCTCCACCTCGCCCAGAATCGGCTCATAGGCCTGGACGTCGAGCTCAGCCGTGATCGAATCGTTGAGCTTGGCCAGCAGCTCCAGCACGCGGTTGCCCTCGGCCTCGTCGGCGAAGGGTTCGTGCAGCACCTCATGCAGCCATTCGTCGGGCAGCACCAGCAGCGGACCCACCGCCAGCGCGCTCAGCAGGCCGTGGACGCCGTCAAGCAGCAAGTCACCTTCGCCGGTATGTGCGCGCAGGTAGCGGTCCAGTTCATCCAGTTCGTTGTCGTCCAGCGAACTGGGCCATTCGGTCTTGGTCATAGGGTTACAGGTCCAGTTCCAGCATCACCGGGGTATGGTCCGAGGGGCGCTCCCAGCGGCGCGGCGTGCGATCAATGGTGGCCGCGGTGGCCGCCGACCTCAAGGCCTCGCCGATCAGGATCAGGTCGATGCGCAAGCCCATGTTGCGACGGAACGCGGCCTGCCGATAGTCCCACCAGCTGTAATGCTCGTTGCCCTGCTCGAACAGGCGGAAGCTGTCGTGCAGACCCAGATCGGTGATCGCCTTGAGTCCGGCGCGCTCCGGCGGCGAGCACAGGATGTCCTCGCCCCAGGCCACCGGGTCGTAGACGTCGCGATCGTCCGGGCAGATGTTGAAATCGCCCAGCACGATGAGGTTGGGATGACGTTGCAGCTCACTGGCGAGAAAGTCGCGCACGCGGGCCAGCCACTCCAGCTTGTAGGCGTACTTCTCGTCCCCCACCGCCTTGCCATTGACCACGTAGAGGTCAATCACCCGCAACGAACCGATGGTGGCAGCCAGGATGCGACGCTGCGGATCGTCCAGACCCGGAATGTCGGTGACCACGTCACGCGCTTCTTCACGCGACAGGATCGCCACGCCGTTGTAGGTCTTCTGCCCGGAATAGACCGCGCGGTAACCCGCAGAGGCCAGTTCGTCGACCGGGAATTTGGTGTCTTCCAGCTTGGTTTCCTGCAACGCCACGATGTCCGGCTTGGCGTCAGCCAGCCACTGGGTCAGATGCGGCAGGCGCACCTTCAGCGAATTGACATTCCACGAGGCTACTTTCATCGACGTATTGTAGATGATGCGCCAGGCGGCCAGTTTGCATGACGCCGGCGGCGGTCATCCGAAAAGCTGCCGGCCAGTAGCGACGAAATGGCTTGAGATGGGGATTTGGGGGGACAGAGAGGGCTGCTCCAGGCCTTGGCGGCGGCGGCCTACAGCATTTTGAGCGAAAAACCCACCATATTCTGTATTTCCAGTGTATGCTGGCCGAGCAGTGACCGGGGCAACCCGATTTTCTGCCCAATATTGCGGTCAAGTGCGATTCGCTCCAAGCCGCAAATCATCCATAGCTTCAAAGGTAAAGTTTCATGTCGGATCGTCAGAGCGGTACA
>JBBQQL010000096.1:0-15873 GCA_038215995.1 Lysobacterales bacterium | reverse complement strand
GCCGAGCAGGCTGCTCTTGATGAAGCCGGCGATCGCGGGAAGTGCCGCGATGATGGCGATATAGCCGATATAGAGCCCGCCTACGGTCGCCGGTTCGGCAGCGGCGATGGGCCATTCGCTCTTGGGTGAGGTCAGGATATTTCTGGCGCGATCGATGATTTTCCCGGGGTCCATGGTCTGCTCCTGAGTCAGTGGCAGCGGCACAGGCGCCGCGCGCCTGCTCAAGGATGATCTACCCGCTTCGTGGCAAGCACGATTGCAACCCGACGGTTGAACCATGTGGCCTGTTTCCCCTGTGCTGCCCCCCGACAGCGACCTGCAGCCTGCTACCATTTGCGGCCTGATGTCCAGTCCGGAGTTTGCTGATGTCCTCGCCCCTTTCCGCGACGGTGCCGCTGGTGCCGGCCAATGCCGAAAATCGTTACGAAGTGACGCGTAGCGACCTGCCACTGTCCTGCCCCATGCCCGGCATGGAGCTCTGGAATTCGCACCCCAAGGTGTATCTGCCGGTCGTGGACGACGGTGGCGAGTCAACCTGCGCCTATTGCGGCGCGCATTACATCCTGCGGGATTGACCGGCAGGCCACATTCCAGTTGTCGACGGCATTGTTTTTGCTTGCCTTGATGGAATGAAAGCCGCCAGTCCCGAGCTCATGTCCAGCATTGCCGTGCCTGCCAAGCCGCTGACTGTGGTGCAGCTCATCCCTGCGCTGAATGCCGGTGGTGCCGAGCGTTCAGCGCTGGAGATCGGGCGCGCGCTGGTGCGAGCAGGTCACCGCTCGGTGGTGATTTCCGCTGGCGGGCGCATGGTCGAACAGTTGCTGGGTGATGGCAGTGAGCACGTGACACTCGAATTGGGCCGCAAGTCACTGCGCACGCTGGGCCAGTTGGCCGCTCTGCGTCGGGTGCTGCGCGAGATCAAGCCCGACATCGTTCACGCCCGTTCGCGATTGCCGGCCTGGATGGGCTGGTGGGCGCTCAAGGGCATGCGGCCACGACCGCATTTTGTAACCACGGTGCACGGGCTCAATTCGCCGGGACGGTACAGCGGCATCCTGCTGCGTGGCGAACGGGTCATTGCAGTGTCGCAGACCCTGCGTGATTACGTGCTCAGCCACTACCGCTGGCTGGAGCCATCACGCGTGCGGGTGATCCCGCGCGGCATCGACCCGGAGGCATTCCCGTACGGGCATCGCCCGGATGATGCGTGGCAGAAAGCGTTTTTTGCCGAATTTCCGGCGCTGTCCGGTGCGCCGCTGCTGACGCTGCCGGGGCGCGGTACGCGCTTGAAGGGGCATCGTGATGCGATCGAGTTGGTGGCTGACCTGAAGCGGCGCGGGATCGAGGCGCGCCTGCTGCTGCTTGGCGTGATCGAATCCGGTCGCGAGGCTTACGTGGCGGAGTTGAACGAGCTGATCCGTTTGCGTGGAGTGACTTCGGAAGTGGTGCTGTCACCGCCGCGGGAGGATGTACGCGACGTCTACGCGGTGTCCGCACTGGTGCTGCAGCTATCCAACAAGCCGGAGTCGTTCGGGCGCACCGTGATCGAGGCGCTGGCCCTGTGCCGGCCGGTGCTGGGCTATGCGCACGGCGGCGTGGGCGAGTTGCTGGCCGAATTGTATCCGGCTGGTCGGGTGCCGCTTGGTGATCGTGAGCGTCTGGTGGAGCGTGCCGCGGAATTGCTGCGGGTGGCGCCCTCGATCTCTCCGTTGCAAAGCTACCGCCTGGCCGACATGCAGAAGGCGACCCTGTCGCTGTACGACGAAATCACCCGCCACTGAGCGCCGGTTGCACGAAACGGGCAGGCATCGCTCGCCTACAATGCGGGATCGCCATCAGCCCGGTCCACGCATGAATTCCTCAGTCAACTCGATCAAGGCCGCGCTGCGCTCGCCGCTGATGCCGTACTGGGTGGTGATTGCCCTGCTGCCCTTCGGCCGCAGCGCCGAACTGGGCACTTTCCTGTGTCTGCTGGGCGTCATCATGCTGTTTGCACGCAACGCGCGCGCGCTGGACGAGCATGCGGGCGCGCGCTTGTTGCTGTGGTTGCTGGGCGCCTATGTGGCGGCGGCGTTATTCTCCGCGTTCGACGCGATCATGCCCGGCAAGAGTTGGGGCACCGTGGCGGCCTTGTTGCGGTACGTGCCGCTTGGGCTTTATGCCTGCTTTGCGATCCGCCGTGAGCGCAAGCTGGATGCCATGTACATGGCAGTAGCCGCAGTGCTGGCCCTGTGGTGCGCCGATGCATGGCTGCAGGCGTTCACCGGCTGGAGTCTGGGCGGGCATGCCGAGGCTGAGCGCGTCTCCGGCATCTTCGGCGCCACCAACCTCAAGCTGGGCCCCACGCTGGCGGTGCTCTCGCCCTTTGCGCTGTGGACCGCGCGCCGTCGCTGGGGCGTGCCAGGCTTGCTGCTGGCCACGCTGTTGGTGCTCGGGCCCGTGTTGCTGGCCGGGTCACGCGCCGCCTGGCTTTGCTACGCGCTGGTGCTGGTCGGCTTCGCCTGGCGCGAGGCCCGCACGCCGCTGCGCTTCGTCGGGCTCGGCGCAGGGTGTGCGCTGCTGCTGGCCGCGGCCGGCGTGGTGGCGTGGCAGACCTCGCCGCGCTTCCAGGATCGCATGCAGCGTACCCTGCTGGCACTGCATGGTACGGACCAGTCTGTCGATACCGCGCTGAGTGGTCGTCTCGATATCTGGCACACGAGCATCGAGATGATCAAGGCGCACCCGTTCAACGGCGTCGGCGTGCGTGATTTCCGTTATGCCTACCCGAAGTACGCCCCGGCGAATGACCACTTTGTGGTCTCCGCCGAAGCCTGTGGTGTCGGCGAGGGCGCCTGCCACGCGCACCAGCTGGTGCTGGAGATAGTCGCTGAAACCGGTACGCTCGGCCTGTTGCTCTGGCTCGCCGGTGTGGGGTTGGCATGGCGTGCCTGGCGCCGGGTCGGAGTCGCCGCCCGCTCCCGTGCATTTCCGGCCAGCCTGGCGCTGGCGGTGATGCTGTTTCCGCTGAATACCCATCTGGCCTTCTATTCGGCATGGTGGGGACTGCTGTTCGCCTGGTTGCTGGGGTTGTGGTGCGCGGCACTTTACGTCGAGGGCGAGCATGAGCCCGGGTGAGTCGCTGTCGGTGGTAGTAACCACGCTGAACAACGCCGACACGCTGGATGCCTGTTTGCGCTCGGTCGTCTGGGCAGATGACATCGTGGTGCTGGACTCAGGCTCAAGCGATGCCACCCTGGCAATTGCGGCGCATTATGGCGCGCGCATCCATGCACAACCGTTCGCCGGTTACAGCGCGCAGAAGCAGGCCGCGATCAACCTGGCGCAGCATCGCTGGGTGCTGTTGCTCGACTCGGACGAGTCGCTGCCCCCGACCAGCGCCGGCGTGCTGCAGCAGGTGTTGCAGGCGCCGAAGCATGCGGGCTATCAGTTGTGGCGACGCGAGTGGCAATTCTGGCGCTGGCAATCCGCGCGCACCCGGCTCAACCACTATGTGCGACTGTTCGACCGGCAGCGGGCGAGGATGAGTGGCCACAAGGTACATGAAGCAGTGTTGGTGGATGGCTCGGTGGGCGTGCTCGACGTGATCATCGATCACTACGGCGAGCCGGATATTGCCGGGCGCACCCACAAGGCCAACCGCTATTCCAGCATGCAGGTGGCGGAGCTGGCCCGGCGCAAGGTGGGCTGGCTGCGCTTGCGCATGGTGGCTTACCCGGCTGTGGCCTTTCTGCGTTACTACCTGCTGCGCGGTCACTATCGGTCGGGCTGGGCCGGCTTCATCGCGGCGCGGATCCATGCTTTCTACGCGTTTCTCAAATACGCCAAGCTTTACGAACAGCGTCAGCGCGAACAGCCGCGACCCGCACCGATCGATCACGACGATCAGTGAATGTGATGAGCCGGGACGTTTCCTCGCGCCGGCGTCGCGCGGGATGACTCAGTAGATCGGCGGCTCGCCCGCTGGACGGGTCTTGAAGCGCTTGTGCACCCACAGGTACTGCTCGGGGGCCTCGCGCACCATCTGCTCGATGCAGGTGTTGACGCGTGCGGTGTCGGCGAGTGCGTCGTTGCCCGGAAAGCCGTCCAGTGGCGCTCCCAGTCGCAGCGCATAACCTTGTTGACCCGGCAGGCGGCGATGGAAGAACGGGATCACGACGGCGCCGGACATCCGTGCCAGATGATGGGTGGCGGTGATGGTGGCCGCGCTCACGCCAAAGAACGGAACAAACACGGTGTCCTTGCTGCGCATGTCCTGGTCCGGCGCATACCAGAGTGTGCCGCCACCGCGCAGGTATTTCACGGTGCCGCGCAGGTCGTCCTTGTCGAACATGGCAGCGGCATAGCGCAGCCGCGCGCGCAGCACCACCCATTCGAACACACTTGAATCCATCCGCCGGTACATCCCGGCGATGCGGATGCGTTGCGAGACCAGTCGCGCGCAAAGTTCGAGATGCGAAAAATGGCCGCCGACCAGAAGTACACCCTTGCCCTGTGCACGGGCGGCCTCGAGGTGCTCGAGGCCCTCGATCCGGGTCGGAATCGAAGCCATGCGCCGGTCGCTGCCCATCCAGCCCAGGGCAAATTCCACCAGCATCAGGCCGATGTCGCGCAGGTTGGCATCCACCAGGCTGGCACGCTCGTTGGCGTTGAGTTCGGGGAAGCACAGCGCGATATTGGCTTGCGCGATATGCCTGCGCGCCGAAGGGACCCGCAGCACCAGTCCGCCCAGCCGGCGACCAAGCCACAGCAACGTGCCCTGTGGCAAACGGGCGATCAGCCAGATCACGCCAACACCCAGCCACGCCGGCCAATGGCGTGGTGAGAGCAGTGAGCGGTTGAAAGGTGGGCGGGGCGTACCGGGCATTGTCCCCATTGTAACGGGCCGGCCCCGATCCAGCTTGCGCCACGAGCTTGGTTATACTCGCGCGTTCTCTGCAGGGATTGACCGTTGCGCTATCTGTATACCCTTGCGATGTACCTGGTGACGCCGCTGCTGGTGCTGCGGCTGCTTGGGCGCAGCGTGCGCTCGGATACCTATCGTCGGCGCTGGCCGGAGCGGTTCGGTTTCTTCAAGGCACCGGGTTTCGTCGGCAGCCTGTGGGTGCATGCGGTGTCGGTCGGCGAGGTAAACGCGGCCGAGCCGCTGATCAAGGCACTGCGCCGGGACTACCCGCATGCGCCCCTGGTGGTCACCACGGTCACACCCACCGGCAAGGCGCGCGTGCAGCAGTTGTTCGGCGACAGCGTGTTTCACGTCTACCTGCCCTATGACCTGCCGTTTTCAGTCAGCCGCTTTCTGAAGAAAATCCGGCCGCGACTGGCGCTGATCGTGGAAACGGAAATCTGGCCGAACCTCTATTTCGCCTGCCGCCAGCGCGGCATTCCGTTGATGATTGTCAACGCGAGGCTGTCCGAGCGTTCGATGCGCGGCTACAAGCCGTTGCGTGGCTTGTTGCGCCCGGCGCTGCGTTGCGTCGACCTGATTGCGGCGCAATCACGTGCCGACGCGGCACGTTACCGTCTGCTCGGTGCCGATCCGCAGAAGATCATGGTCGCCGGCAACATGAAGTTCGACATGCCGATACCGAGGGGTGCGGTCGACGCCGGGACTGCGATGCGTGCGCATTGGGGTCCGCGTCGACCGGTATGGATGGCGGCCAGCACGCACGAGGGTGAGGAGCTCGCCGTCTTCGAGGCGCACCTGGCGGTGCTGAAGCGGCTGCCGGATGCCTTGCTGGTGATTGCGCCGCGGCATCCGGAGCGTTTTCGGCTGGTGGAGAACACGGTACGAAGCCTGGGCTTCAGCGTGGCCACGCACAGCGCCGATGGCGTGCCTTCGGCGTCTCATCAGGTATTCGTGATCGATGCGATGGGCCAGATGATGCCCTTCTTTGCAGCATCCGACGTCGCCTTTGTCGCCGGCAGTCTGGTGCCCATCGGCGGCCACAACGTGCTGGAACCCGCCGCCCTGTCCGTGCCGGTGCTGGTGGGTCCGCACACGTTCAATTTCGAGGAGATCACCCGCAGCCTGATCGATCAGGGTGGCGCCGAGCGCATCGGCGATGTTGACCACCTCGGCAAGGAGGTATTGCGGCTGTTGCTCGACCACGCCAGACGCGAACAGATGGGCGTGGCCGCGCAGCAGGTGTTCGATCGTGAACGCGGCGCGGTACAACGGATCATGCAGATGATCGATGCGCTCTTGCAGGAATAGCGTGGCAGCACCTCAGTCACTGCGCCATCGACAGCGCAGTGACTGGCACGGGCTTACTGCAAGAGCGCGTTGATCTGCTGGATGTCCTTGAAGTCTGCCGAACCGGCGGCCTGTTGCAGCAGCAGCTTGTTCAGGATGAACTGATGGCGTGCCTGCGAGTAGGTGCTTTCCGACTGGGTCAGGGTCTGAATCGCCAGCAGCACATCGGTGAAGGTTTGGGTGCCCACTTCGAAACCGGCCCGGGTTGCTTCCAGCGCCTTCTGCCCCGACTCGACAGAGGCCTTGCCCGATTCGACTTGCGAGATGCCTGCGATCACCGAGCGGTAATAGTTCAGCGTGTCCTGCACCACCTGGCGACGCTGCAACTCCATCGCATCGGTGGCGGCATCGCGCTGGTAAATCGACTGCCTGACCCGTGACTGGGTGGCGCCGCCGGAGAAGATCGGCACGCTCAGGGTCAGGCCAATCGTGGTGGACGGACGACTGCTGGTGCTGAGGCCTCCGTTCTGGTACCAGCTCGTGTTCTTGCCGTAGCTGACATTGGCCGAGATCGTCGGCAGATGGCCGGAACGAGCGGCGGTGATGTTGTGGTTGGCCGTTTCCACGCTGTCCTTTTGCGCCAGCAGGCTCGGGTTGTCCTGCACCGCCTGCTTGACCCATGCCTGTGGGTCGGCGGGTGTTGGCGGATCCATCGGCAGGTCGTCACGAAGCTTCTTCAGGTCGCCGACTGGCGTGCCCGTGATCACGCGCAAGGCTTCCTTGTCGTTGTCGAGCGTGTTCTGCGCAGCAATGCTCTGGGTCTTGGCGTTCTCGTAATAGGCCTTGGCCTGGTACACGTTGGTGATCGCGGACAGACCCACCTTGTACTGCTGGTCCGCCTGGTCAAATTGGCGCTTGTAAGCGTCCTCGTTGGCCTTGGCAAACGTCAGCTGATCCTCATCGTTCAGGACCGTGAAGTAGGCTGCCGTCACTCGCACGTAGAGGTTCTGCAGCGCCGCCTCGTAGGTAGCATCCTGAGCGTTGGCCGCTGAATGCGCGGCCTTGAGGTTGGCATATTTGCTGAAGTCGAAGATCGTCTGGCTCAAGGTGCCATCGATGCTGCGCGTGCGGGTGTGACCAAACTGACTGGTGCTGATGAACTGCCCCGGATTGTTCGGGTCCTGGATCGCGCCGTTGTTGCCGCCATTGGTCTGACTCAGCGTCAAGCCAGCCGAGATTTGCGGCAGCAGCAGGGCCCGTGCCTGCGGCACACCTTCACCGGTGGCCAGGCGGGTGGCGTCCGCCTGCGAGAGCACCGGGTCATTGGCACGTGCATCACGATAGGCATCGAGCAGGTCCTCGCTGTGGCTGGGCAGCGAGATGGCAGCCAGGGCCAGTGCAAGGGTGAGCGGCATCAAACGCATGAGTTGCCTCGTGGGAATCGGTCGGGATCGGAATTAAAAAACGAATCGCTGCGGCGGCTCGGCGTGGGTCAAATAAGGCAGGTCGGTTTCGAACAGGGTCTCTTCGCGATAGCGGCCCGAGCCCTCATGGGTAAGCAGGGTGGCGTGCTGCACTGGCGACTGACCCTGCACCACCAGGGCGCGCGCGCCGGGCTTGAGCCAGGTCAGCCAGCGCGCCGGAACCTCGGCGACGGCGCCGGTGACCACCAACGCATCGAACAACTCTTCCGGTTGCCATTGGAGCACCGCCTCGGCAGTGAGCAGGCGGGTATTGCTGATGCCCGCGGCCTGCAGGCGGCGCTCGGCCGCGGCCGTGAAATCAGCGTGAATATCGACACTGGTGACCTGCGCTGACAAGGTGGCCAGGCAAGCCGTGATGAAGCCGGAACCGGTGCCGATTTCCAGCACGTGATCGGTCGGCTGCAATTCCAGCGCCTGCAACACACGGCCTTCCACCACCGGCTTCATCATGACTTCGCCGTGACCCAGTGGCAGGCACATGTCGGCGAAAGCCAATTGCCGATGTTCCGCGGCAACGAAATCCTCGCGGTGCACGCGGGCAATCACATCCAGCACGCGCGCATCCAGCACTTCCCACGGGCGCACCTGATTTTCGACCATATTCAGTCGCGCCTGCTCGATATTCATCGCCATCTGCTCGTGTTCCATGCGGGTATAAAAGGTCAAAAAGGATAAGGTCTGGAGCGCTTTCCTACAATGACAGGTTCCGGCAAACACTAGCGTGCCGCTTGCGTGCCGGCTCACGAAGTGCCGGAAGTCATCGCAAGTGCCTGACGGGCGTCACTCCACTCGAGCTGGCTGGTGCTGAATCGTTGATTCCTCGACTCTGGCGGCTGCCTTGGAAAATAATTGTACCGACGCGTATAATAAAGTTCATATATACGTTTGTGAAGGTGGAGGCATGACCAGTAGCGCGCCAACCAGAGCCCAGGGACCCGGCCGCCCGAAAGACATGGAGAAGCGTTCCGCGATCCTCGCGGCGGCCAAGGCATTGTTCATACGCAATGCGTTTGCCGGTACCAGCATGGATGCGATTGCCGCCGATGCCGGCGTTTCCAAGCTGACCGTCTACAGCCACTTTGGCGACAAGGACAATCTTTTCCGCGAAGTCATTCGTTCGCGAATTCAGGACCTGTTGCCGGAAGAGACCTATTTCTTCGATCCGGATGCCGAGATCAGCGACACCTTGCTACGGGTGGCGCTGACCCATGCCAATCTCGATTGCAATGCGGAAACCGTGGGTACCTTTCGCGCCATTCTCAGTGACTGCCGCCAGGGCAACCCACGTTACGGCAAGCTGATCTGGGAAGAGGGGCCAACGCGTACACACGGCCTGATGGAGCGTCTGCTGGCGCAGGCGGTGGAAGCCGGGCAGCTGGATATCGACGACGTACCGCGCGCCAGCGTGCAGTTTCTCACCTTGATCAAGGGCAACCTGATGATGCGGCAGATGTTCGGTTGCACCGAATGTCCGGTCAGCTATGCCGAGGAAATCGAGTCGACCGCACGAGCCGGCGTGGCGATGTTCCTGCGCGCTTATTTGCCGCGCTGAGCCCGGCTTTTGCCCCTTCGGTCTCAGCGGGTTGCCGGGACCATTCGGCAAGCGTGTCGTAACATAGGCGTCGGGCGGAAGGTCCGCTGAGTCACGGGCTGCTTCCAGCAGCCCCACCGAGGCCGAGAAAGGTTTTCCGATGAAGCTGCAGGTTCCATTTGTCCAGCTCCCGCTCCAGTTCGACGCTGAAACGCTGGCCGCCGAGATCTCGGTTTTCGGCCCTGAGGTCTGGCGTGAACATCCGCAGAAGTTGCCAGGCAACTATGCGCTGCCGCTGATCTCGGCCAATGGTGACCCTGACGACGACGCCGTTGATGGCGTGATGAAGCCAACCCCCTATCTGGAAAAGTGCCCGTACCTGATGCAGGTGCTGGGGCGGATCGGAGGGGTGTGGGGGCGCACGCGACTGATGAAGCTCATCGGTCAGGCAGAAGTCACCCCGCATGCCGACATCAACTATTACTGGCGCGAACGGATGCGCGTGCATGTGCCGATAATTACCCGTCCATCCGTTCGATTCCTGTGCGGCGAGGCCGAGGTCAACATGGCGCCCGGCGAATGCTGGATCTTCGATACCTGGCGCATCCATCATGTGATCAATGCCGCCGATGATGAACGCATTCACCTGGTGGCTGACACTGTCGGCAGTGATCGGGTGGCTGACCTGGTGAGACACGGGCATGCGCCCGGGCACGGCACTTTTGCCGGTTGGCAGGCAGAGCGCGTGGGGCCGATGCCCGGGAGTGTCGCCGAGCTTCGTTACGAAGCAGTCAACGTGCCCGATGTGATGACACCGTGGGAGCTGCGGGAACACGTCGGCTTCCTGCTGGGTGAGGTGCAGCCACACCCGCAACTGGCCACGGCCCAGCACGCTGCAGGACGATTTCTCAATATCTGGCATGCACTGTGGGCGCAGTACGGTGTGGATCGGACTGGCTGGCCAGCTTATCGCCAGGCGCTGGACGCATTTGAAGACCATATGGAACGGACGTCAGTTTCGTTGCAGCTGGTCAATGGCGCCATGTTCATGAACACGCTGCGCGGAATGATCTTGCGTCCTGCGTTGGGGGACAGAAGGCTGGCTCGCGCTGCCTCCGCCTTGCCTTCGGCGCCGTCGGTGTCAACTGCAACCAAATCGCAAGCGCGGGATCCCTTGTTCGATCGCCCGATCTTCGTGATCTCGCCGCCCCGTGCTGGCTCGACCTTGCTGTTCGAGACGCTGTCGCAGTCCCCCGACCTTTTCACCATTGGCCACGAGAGCCACGCGCTTATCGAAGGGCTGCACGAACTGCACCCCGCGCATGCCGACTTTGGATCCAACCGACTTGAAGCTGAAGCTGCGACACCGTCGGTGGTGGAGGAATTGCGCAGGCGTTTCCACGCCGAGCTGCGCGATCGTGAAGGTCATCCGCCCACGGCGGCATGTGTTCGATTGCTCGAAAAGACACCAAAAAATGCGCTTCGCTTGCCGTTTCTCAGGCAGGTTTTTCCTGAGGCACGCTTTGTCTACCTGCACCGCGATCCACGGCAAACACTGAGCAGCATGCTTGAGGCCTGGCAGTCCGGGCGTTTTCGCACCTACCCCCAACTGCCCGGCTGGAGCGGTCCGCCGTGGTCGCTGCTGCTGACGCCTGGCTGGCGCGAGCTGATGGGCCGGCCACTGCATGAAATCGTCGCTGCACAGTGGGAGGTCACCACCCGCCTGCTGCTGGACGATCTTGAGGCACTGCCGGCGGAGCGTTGCCAGGTGGTGAGCTATGACAGCCTTCTCGCCAACCCCGCGTTGGAGATTTCCCGTCTGGGCCAGGCACTGGGTTTTGCGTGGGATCGTCCGCTTGCGACCGCACTGCCGCTCTCGCGCTTCACCGTATCTATTCCCGCCGCCGACAAGTGGCGCAGGCATGCAGCCCTGATTGAGCCTCTGTTGCCGTCGCTGCAGGCGACGATCGATCGCGCGGAGCGATTCGCGCAGCGCTGAGCGATGAGGCCGCTGCTTGCGGAACGCTGGCCGGCAGCTTTCGCGGGTCAACATCCGCTGGCGTGGCGACATCTTCACCTGGCTTTTTCGCACGCGTTCCTACCCTGCCAGGACTTCCAGCGGTACCGGCGTCGACTGGTGCCGCTTCCGTCCCCGCATGAAGGAGCAAGCCATGGCCAAGACCAAGCCGTTCGTCAGTGACATCGAGAACATTCGCAAGCGTGCGCGCCAGGATATCGACAAGGGTGCGATGACCGCTGGCTATACCGCCGATCGCACGACCGTGATCAAGCTGCTCAACCATGCTCTGGCCACCGAACTGGTATGCGTGCTGCGCTACAAGTACCACTACTACATGGCCTCGGGGATCAACTCGCAGGCGATCAAGGCGGAATTTCTCGAGCACGCCAATGAAGAGCAAGGCCACGCTGACCTCATCGCCGAGCGGATTACCCAGCTCGACGGAAAGCCGAATCTCTCACCCGAGGGGTTGCTCAGCCGCAGCCATTCGGACTACGTGGAAGGTGAGAATCTGGTCGACATGATCAAGGAGGATCTGGTCGCCGAACGCATTGCGATCGACAGCTATCGCGAGATGATCACCTTCATCGGCACCGATGATCCGACCACCCGCCGCATGCTGGAAGGTATTCTGGCCGTCGAGGAGGAGCACGCCGATGACATGAACAGTCTGCTCGAACAGCTGGGCAAGAAGGGCGAGCCGGCCAAGCCACGCCCGGCCAAGCCATCAGCAAAAAAGTGAGGCGAGCCGGGTTGGCTGTGCCTGCGGCGGCCGCTGCCGTGATGACGACATCCCGGCAACGACGCTTGCCATGATCTTGTTCAAAAGCCCGCGGTAGGAGCGCCGATGGGGGTCGCAACACTAGTCGGTGATCGCGGGCAGGGTTGTAAGCTGGTGCCTGTTGCGTCGATGTCGGAGGAGCCAGCTCATGCAGACTCAGAATACGTCAAAGCCATCGCGCCACCCGGTACGCCGCGGGGTCCTGGGACTACTGGCGTTGTTGCTGGCTATGGTGATGGGGCTGATGTGGTGGTGGGATACCGAGCCACCCTTGTTTGATCCGATCACGGTGACCCAGGCGCAGATGCGCGAGATCAAGCGTCCTGTCAGCATCGGCGCCACCACCAGCGTGACCTTGATCACCAGCGTGGAAACCCTGTTGAGCAAGCGGGGGGGCTATATCAGCAATGACAGGCTGTCGCCCGGTGTCTTGATGGACAATCTGCCGAACTGGGAATTCGGTTCACTTACCGCCTCGCGTGATCTGGTTCGCGCCCTGCGCAACGACTTCAGCCGCTCGCAGACACAGTCGACCGAGGACAAGGATCTGGCTGCGGCCGACCCGCTGCTCAACAGCCCGAATGACCGTTGGTTGTTGCCAGGCACCGAGAGCCAGTTTCGCAAGGCGATCGGATATCTGCAGGGCTATCTCGACCGGCTTGGCGACAGCGACGAGAGTACGGCGCATTTCTATGCACGTGCCGACAACCTCGCCGACTACCTGCAACTTGCTTCTTCGCGGCTGGGCTCGCTCTCGCAGCGTCTTTCAGCCAGTGTCGGCCAGCTTCCCATCACCGAAATGACACCCCAGGGCGACCCGGTGGCGGCGGGCAGCGTGGCGGCACCGGGGGCGGGTCGCATCGTCAAAACGCCATGGAACAAGATCGACGACAATTTTTACGAGGCTCGCGGCTACACCTGGGCATTGCTGGAACAGCTCAGGGCGATGCAGCAGGACTTTGGTCCGATCCTGCGCAGCAAACATGCTGATGTCAGCCTGCAGCAGGTGATCCGCGAGTTGGAGGAGGCGCAACGCCCTTTGCATAGCCCAATGGTGCTCAACGGGTCACCTTTCGGACTTTTTGCCAACCATTCGCTGGTGATGGCCAATTATGTGTCGCGTGCCAATGCGGCGATCATCGAGTTGCGCGAGTTGCTCAAGCGCGGCTGAGCCGTGCCGACATCAGCATGAAAACGGCGCGCGGCTTCTTACCGGCCGCGCCCGTTCGTTGCTCACGCTCAGGCCTTGGCGGCTTCGTAACGAGCGATGCCGTCGGTGATCTCGGTCTTCGCCTCGGCAGCGCCCACCCAGCCCTCCAGCTTCACCCACTTGCCCTTCTCCAGGTCCTTGTAGTGCTCGAAGAAGTGGCCGATGCGCTCCAGCCAGTGCGGCGAGACGCCTTGCAGGTCGGTGATGTGGGCGTAACCTGGGAAGATCTTCGGTGCCGGCACGACCAGCAACTTTTCGTCGCTACCGGCCTCATCGGTCATCTTGAGCATGCCGACCGGGACGCAGCGGATCACCGAGCCGGGAATCAGCGACAGCGGCAGGATAACCAGTGCATCGAGCGGGTCACCGTCACCACCCAGGGTGCCAGGGACATAGCCGTAGTTGCAGGGGTAACGCATCGGCGTCGACAGAATACGGTCGACGAAGATCGCACCGCTCTCCTTTTCCACTTCGTATTTGACCGGCTCGGCATCCTTGGGGATTTCGATGACGACGTTGATTTCGTTCGGCACGTCGCGGCCGGCGGAGACAAGATGCAGACCCATGGGATGTCCTTGCTGCGGATAGGAAAGTTGGCCGCCAAGGATACGCCAAACGCTGTTGCGCCGCAGCAGGCGGCAGCCGGGCGGCGGTGCACGTTGGGTGTCACTTCAGTTTGATCAGGATCTGCGGTACGGCTTTTCGCGCAGCCATTTGGTGGCAATCCACTTTTCACCGCGTTGTACCGGCAAGCCGGCGTGGAGCGAACTCATGTCATGGCTGTCGTAGGCAAAATAAACGGCCGAGCCGCGTCGCGCGGTGACGGTGAGCCCGACCTCCGGAAAGGCGGTGCCGCCGCCGAGTTCGGGTGTGTTGAGATACATCACCACGCTGGCAATGCGCTGCCCGCCGACCGCCGTGATCGCGCCGAAGCCGGGGTGCTCGGGGTCGAACCAGTCAAAGTGCGGCTCGTACTCCTGCCCTGGCAGGTAATGCAGGATTTGCAGACCTTCGCCGTGGCTCGCTGGCACGCCGAGCAAGCGCTCGAGGCGCTGCTCGATCCGCCCGACCAGTGGCTTCTCGTTAGGGGTGAAGAACATCCCTTCACTGGTTCGTCGCCGATCCACCTGTTGCTTGCCATCGGCGTCGACGGTGAGCGCGCGCTGAAGTCGTGGCTGCGCCAGAGCGATCAGTTCATCGCATTCCGCATCGCTGAGCAGTCCGTCCAGCACACGCACAACCGGTGCCTGCACGCTGACCGAGACCTTCACCACATGGCCGTCGACGCTGACTTCAGGTGCCTCGGGGTGGGTGCTGCGCAGACCCGGCGCAGCCACCTTGCTGGTGCTGGCATTGAGCGCGGCCAGCGACAGCTTCAGCACCTCGGCGACGATACTGCGACTTTGCCGCGGGTCATAACCGTTGTCCTTCATCAACTGAAGTACATCGGATACGCCATGCCCTGCGCGGGTGGTGGCAAGGATCCATTCGCGAAGTTCGGGGCTGATCGTTGTGCGTGGGGTCATGGTGCTGTGGTGTGGGTTGCCGGGCGGGAAAGCTTACTTCAGCTATGCCAGGTTTGTGGTTGGCCACAACGGCCGGTATCCAGCCGCCCGCCGTGGCGCGCACGGGCAGCTACTTCAATTGTTCCCACAGAAAGTCATAGGCCATGGCATGCATGTGGGCCGACTGCTGGTTGTCGGCGCCGGCACCGTGGCCACCTTCCAGGTTCTCGTAAAACCACACATCCGGATGGCCTTGTGCCTGCATCCTGGCCGCCATCTTGCGCGCCTGCACCGGGCCGACACGGTCGTCGCTGGTGGCGGTGTAGAACAGCACCGGCGGATAGTGCGCATCCTTTTTCACGTTCTGATAGGGCGAGAAGGTCTTGATGAAGTCCCAGTCGGAGGTATCCGGATTGCCGTACTCGGCCATCCATGAGGCCCCGGCGGACAGGTGGGTATAGCGTTTCATGTCCAGCAACGGTACTTCGCAGGCAATCGCGCCGAACAACCGCGGATAGGTGGTGAGCATATTGCCCATCAGCAGGCCGCCGTTGCTGCCGCCCTCGGCACCCAGGTGCGGGGCCGAGGTGACGCCGCGCTTGATCAGATCCTCGGCGACGGCGGCAAAATCCTCGTAGGCACGCGGTCGGTTGGCTTTCAGTGCCGCCTGGTGCCACGCCGGGCCGTATTCGCCACCGCCGCGGATGTTGGCAATCACATAGACGCCGCCGCGATCCAGCCACGCGCGGCCGATGCTGCCGCTGTAGAAAGGCTGCAGCGACACTTCGAAACCGCCATAGCCATACAGCAGCGTGCGGTTGGACCCATCCAGCGTGAGCGTTTTCGGTGCGATCTCGAAATAGGGCACCCGGGTACCGTCCCGCGATGACACGAAGTGCTGGCTGACAGTGAACTTCGCGGCGTCGAAAAACGCCGGTGCCTGCTTGATCGTCACGGCGGGCTCGCCAGCCAGCACGCCGCGTTCGAGCGAGGAGGGCGTGAGAAAGCTGGTGACGTCGAGCCAGTACTCGTCGCTGTTGTCCGGGTCGGTATCCACCACCTGGATGGTGCTCATCGCCGGCGCGCCCGGCATGGCCAGCGGCGTCCACTCGGCGCCCGCTGTGTCCTTGGTGGGTGGCGTCAGTA
>JBBQQL010000095.1:0-16145 GCA_038215995.1 Lysobacterales bacterium | reverse complement strand
GATGCGGTGCGTTTCCACGCCGTCGATGCTGTCGTTGCGGTAGACCAGCAGATCCAGCGGCATGCCCACGCTGAGGTTGGAGCGCAGGGTGGAATCCATCGAGATCAAGGCCAGCTTCACCCCTTCGGTGAGCGGCGTGGCCGGCGTCACCGCACGATCGAGAATCGGCTTGCCGTATTTGTGTTCGCCCACCTGCAGAAACGGGGTGTCGCGGGTCGCTTCGATGAAGTTGCCCGCCGCGTAGATCTGGAACAAGCGCATGGTGCGGTTGGCCACCTGGCCGCCGAGCAGGATCGAGACATCGAAAGGCACGTCCTGATCCTGCATCGCCTTGCCGTGCACCTCATGCACATGGCGCACGGCCTCGCTGATCAGGGCCGCGGCAGCGAACATGCTGGGTACGGTGTAGATGGTCTCCAGCGTGCCGGTTTCCGGATGCGGCAGGCCTTCCTGGATCAGGTTGATCACCGCCTGTGACACCGCCAAATTGCCAGCGGTCATGGTGGCGATCATGCGCTCGCCCGGCACATGGAAATGCTGCAGCTTGGCGAAACAGGAAATATTGTCCAGGCCCGCATTGGTGCGGGTATCGGCCAGCATCACCAGGCCTTCATCGAGGAACAGGCCCACACAATAGGTCACGCAAGACTCCTTGGCTTTTGGGCGCGGCGTGGTCGCCAGAGGCGGTCGCTGCACGGTCGGTCAGGTGCCTATTGTGCCTGTTGTCGGCCCTCCACGATCGACACCGCCACTTCCAGGGTTTCGGCGATGCCGCCCAGACGCACGCCGCGCACCGGGGCGGCATCGCGGTAGTCGCGCCCGCAGGCGATGCGCACATAACGCTCGTCCGGCGATTGCCGGTTGGCGGCGTCAAACCCGACCCAGCCCAGCTCGCTGACATGAATCTCGGCCCAGGCATGGCTGGCGGCGGCCGCGTCACCGATCGGGCACAGGTAGCCACTGACGTAGCGCGCGGGAACGCCCAGCGAGCGGGCGGCGCTGATCAGCACATGGGCATGGTCCTGACATACGCCAGCCCCGGCGGCGAAGGCATCGGCCGCGGTGGTTTCGGCGTCGGTCTCATCGGGTAGATAGTCGACATGGTCACGCACCGCATTGGTCAGGCGATGCATCCGTTCCAGCTCGCTGCCTTCGCCCACCGCGTTCCTGGCCAGCGCCTCGATACCCGATGACGCGGTGGTCAACGGGGTAGGGCACAGGTAGAACATCGGCGGCAGGCTGGCCATGTCATGGCCAAATACACCATGCACTTCGCGGGTCTCCACTTCACCGCGCAGCGACAGTTTCACGCTGGTCACGTTGCGATCGATGGCATGCGTGGCGACCGGGTTGCCGAACCCATCGGTGCAGGTCGACTGCAGCAGCTTGCCGTCCACCCGTACGCGCCAGTCCTTGACGCTTTGCGCGCTGCTGGGCGCTGGCCACATGCGCAGTGCCTGGATGATCAGGCTGGCAGCCTCACCATAGCGGTAGGTGGTGTCGTGGACGATGTGCAGTCGCATGGCGATAAGCCTTCGGTGGCGGTCTTTACAATGCAGCATTGAGGTACGCCGGGCGGTGAAGGCTCGGCGCATGCCGCCCGGTCAGAACAGGTGGCCCTTGGCGATTTGCGCGCCCAGCTTGGCCGTGCAATCGATCACCCGGGTCAGGTATTCATGCAGGCCGCTTTCGATGATCTGGTCCACCGTGGCGTACTGCAGGTCGGCATACAGCGTGTGGGCCTGGCGCTTGGCTTCGGCGGCGAGCAGCGGATTCTGGCTCTCGATCGCATCCAGGTGCGAGGTGATCTGCTGGTAGCAGAAGGCCAGCGAACGGGGAAATACGCCATTGGTGATCAGCAGCTCGGCCACCCGCGCCGGTTCGACCACGCCCTTGAACAACACGCGGTAGGCGCGCCGGGCACCGACCACGCGCAGGATCGCCAGCCACTGGTAATAGTCGATGACGCCGCCGACATCAGAGACCTGCGCCAGCCGCACGTGGTATTTCACGTCGAGCAGGCGCGCCGTGTTGTCGGCGCGCTCCAGAAACTGGCCCACGCGGGTGAAATGAAAGCCGTCGCGACGCAGCATGTCGTTCGAGCACACGCCATGGAACAGGCCCACGCGTGCTTTCACCCAGTCCAGAAACTCGGTCAGCCGGTCGTCGTTCATCGGTTGCGAGCGGAATACCGACAGTTCCTGCCAGCTCGCATTGACCGCCTCCCACATGTCCGAGGTGAGGGCCGTGCGCACCGCGCGTGCATTGCGGCGCGCGGTCTCGATGCAACTGGCGATGGACGAGGTGTTGTCCCGGTCGAAGGCGAGGAACTCGATCACGCTGGCCTCGTCCACCCTGGCGTGCTTGGCGAAATAGGTTTCACGACAGCCGGCGGCGATGATCGCCGACTCCCATTCGCTGTTGCCGCCGGTTTCCACCCGTACCGCGCTCATGTGGCCCGCCACCTGCAACAGGCGGGCGAGGTAGTCGGCACGTTCCATGTAGCGAGCGAGCCAGAAAAGATTGTCGGCAGTGCGTGCGAGCATCAGCTTTCCAGTATCCAGGTGTCCTTGGTGCCGCCGCCCTGCGACGAGTTCACCACCAGTGAGCCTTCCTTCAGTGCCACCCGGGTCAGGCCACCGGGCACCACGCGAATGCGGTCGGCGCCGCACAGCACGAACGGGCGCAGGTCGACGTGGCGCGGTGCAATGCCCGCGTCGACAAAGGTCGGCACGGTGGACAGCGCCAGCGTGGGCTGTGCGATGTAGTCGTTCGGCCGAGTGCGCAGCAGCTTGCCGAAATCCTCAAGCTCGGCCTTGCTGGCATGCGGGCCAACCAGCATGCCGTAGCCACCGGAGCCGTGCACCGCCTTCACCACCAGTTCGTCGAGGTGCTCCAGCACGTAGCGCAACTCGTCCGGCTTGCTGCAGTCGTGGGTGGGCACGTTCTTCAGCAACGGCTCCTCGCCCAGATAGAAGCGCACCATCTCCGGCACGTGGATATACACCGCCTTGTCATCGGCGATACCGGCGCCCACCGCGTTGGTCAGGGTGAGGTTGCCGGCGCGGTTGGCGAAGTGCAGGCCGGCCACGCCGAGCATCGAATCGGGTTTGAACACCAGCGGATCGAGATAGTCGTCGTCGATGCGGCGGTAGATCACGTCCACCCGTTCCAGCCCGGCGGTGGTGCGCTGGTAGCAGACATCCTTGCTGACCAGCAGGTCGGCGCCTTCGACCAGGTCGATGCCCATCTCGTCGGCGAGAAACGCATGTTCGTAGTAGGCACTGTTGTGGATGCCCGGGGTCAGCAGCACGATGGTCGGCTCGCCGGCGCAATTGGGCGGGGCCAGCGAGCGCAGGGTGGCCAGCAGTTCATCCGGATAATGCGCCACCGGCGCCACCCGGTTCTGCCGGAACAGGTCGGGGAAAAGGCGCAGCATCACCTCGCGGTTTTCCAGCATGTAGGACACGCCCGAGGGGGTGCGGCAGTTGTCCTCCAGCACGTAGTAGTCGTCCGGGCCCGTGCGCACCATGTCGATGCCGGCGATGTGCGCATACATCTGCCCCGGCAGGTCCAGACCCACCATTTCCGGCCGGAACTCGCTGTTGTGCAGGATCAGCTTTTCGGGAATGCGCCCGGCGCGGATGATCTCGCGATCGTGGTACACGTCGTGCAGAAACGCGTTCAGCGCACGCGCCCGTTGCTCCAGCCCCGCGCGCAGTCGTTGCCATTCGGCCTGGGCCAGTACGCGTGGAATCAGGTCGAAGGGAATCAACCGCTCGGCATCGCCGCCCTCGGTGTAGACGGCAAAGGTGATGCCGATACGCCGGAACAACACCTCGGCCTCGCGTCGCTTCAGGGACAACTGGTCGGGCGGCATCGATTTCAGCCAGGCGTCGACCATGGCGTAGGGCGCGCGGATCTGATCCGGCCAACCCATTTCGTCGAATATCGCCGTGCCTGACCCCATGCGCATGCTCCCTTGACGTGCTATCAAATTGATGTGGCGCCGCAGCAAAGTCAAGCACATGCCAGGGGTGGCGAGGCTTAACGATCCCGTGACCCGTCGATAACCACGCCGCGCGCATGCTTGCTTGCCCAGCCCCGGCTGCGGGGCGACAACAGGAGAACGAGATGTCCTATATCGACGGTTTCGTACTGGCTGTGCCCACCGCCAACAAGAACAAGTTCATTGCCCAGGCCAACGATAGCGACGGCCTGTTCGTCGAGAACGGCGCCACCCGCGTACTCGAATGCTGGGGCGACGACGTGCCCACCGGCAAGCTCACCGACTTCCGCCGCGCGGTGCAGGCCAGGGACGACGAGACCGTGGTGTTCTCGTGGATCGAATGGCCCGACAAGCCTACCCGCGACGCCGGCATGGCCAAGGTCATGAACGACCCACGCATGAACATGGATGCCAGCGCGATGCCGTTCGACGGCAAGCGGCTGATCTTTGGCGGCTTCACGCCGATCGTCGAAGTGGCTGCCGATGCGCACCAGCACCACCTGCTCAGTGGCGCCTCGTCGCAGGCGCGCGATGGCAGTGCCGGCAAGCCGCGGCCGGCCAGGCATTGATCGCTGGAGGCTTGCCGGGGGTTGTCGCCGCATGACCTGAGCTTGCCCATGGCATGGCATGGCAGGCATGCTCCGGGTCCAGGGGCATGCCTGTTTGCGCGAGCGGTGTTCACTTGCAGGACATGCCGCGGCCGACAAACTGCCCCCCTTTGATGGTTCGGAGTGCGCGTGCAGTCAGCCAAGCAAACTCAAGGTGTCGCCGGCTTTCGAGCCCCCTTGCGACAAGCACTGTGGGCAGTATTGCTGAGCCTCGTTGTCAGTGCGTCGGTGTTCGCTGGCGGCCGTACCGCGCCGCTGAAGATCGACGTGATCCGCGACCGTTTGACCCTGGCGGTCACGCGCTACCCGCAGGTCTACCTGCACGGCCAGATCGATGCCGACGCACCACAGCGCTTCGAGGCGCTGATGCGCTCCGGCCGCATTCCCGCCGGTTCGGATGTCTACCTGAATGCGCCAACCGGCCATATCGAGGCGGCCCTGGCGCTGGGCCGAATCTTCCGCGCCAACGCCATGGCCACCCATCTTGGAACCCCGCGCAAGCCGAAGCACGCCAGCGTCGCCGCCAAGACAGCCACCTGCATTGATGCCTGCGTCTACGCCTACCTCGGCGGCCTCTATCGCTGGACGCCCAGCGGCAGTGATCGCATCGGCCTCACCGCGCTGCCCACCGCCGCCGCTGCCAGCGCGTCGCCTGAATTGGCCGCCTACCTCAAGGAGATGGGCATCGATCCGGCTGCCTTCGGCAAGGCGGTGACCTCGTCCAGCGGTCACTCGGTATGGATGACCGCCGACCCGATGCTCGCCGCGGGGCTGTCCAACAACGGCCGCCTGCCAGTCACCGCCACCGTCAATCTGTCCGCCCCCGCACCGACGCTGGAATTGCGCCAGGTCGAGCGCAAGGGCACCCACCGCGTCACCATCCAGTGCCAGCCCGGCAAAACCATCGTCACCGCCTATGACGAAGTAGGCCTGCAGCGCGCCCGGCAGATCGTGGCGCGTGGCACGCACTCCTACTTTCAGCTCAACGACACCCTGGTCCTCAACCAGCCGCGCGACGGCGTCGCCGTGGCCGACAAGGCGCTGATGATCCAGCGCTCCTATCCGCCCTCCGCCCTGGTCGATCTGGTCACCACCTGGTCCTTCGGCGCCTGGGTCGGCGGCCGCAGCGGTGCGTTCCGCGACGGGTTCGATATGCCGTTGCATACGGTGTTCGGGCAGCTCAAGGATTACTACGCGGCCTGCTGGAAAGCGGCGCCGTGGCCGCCGCGACGGAAGGCGACGGGGTGAGAGGTGTTCGAAAGTGAACCGCCCCGGGCTTTGAGGAGGCTCCAACTCTTGAGAAGATGGAGCTATGAACAAGTCGAACAAGTGCTCATCTGAGGTCCGCGAGCGCGCTGTGCGCATGGTGCAGGAGCATCGCAGGGGTTCTACCCCGTTTCATCAGGTTTGTGGCGGCCAGTTCGGCGTAATCCTGTACGCAGATGTTGACCCTGGCGTCGATGGTGGCTGCGTATCCTGAAAGGACCGTTCCGGGACTGTTGCTGCCATCGAGCGGAGACCGCACCCTTTCAATTCAGGAAAAAGCAGCCCGATTCAGTCCAGGCTGGTACCCAACCAAAGATGCTGTGCCCGCAGCCAGGTGAGGAAGGTGTCCTGAGCTTCACCGCGCGCGTACAACCATCCCTGGACATAGTGGCAGCCTATGGCGCGCAACGCCGCCTCTTGGGCAAGGTGCTCGACGCCTTCTACCACAACCTCCAACCCCATGGCCTTTGCCAGAGCGACCACCGCGGACACGATGGCATGCGCTTGCGCATCGGATGGAAGGCCGTCGATCAAACTCTTGTCGATCTTCAGGATATCCACGGGAAAGCGCTTCAGGTAGGCCAACGATGAATAGCCGGTGCCGAAGTCATCGATGGCGAGATTGATACCGAGTGCCTTGAGCGCATGCAGCGTCTCAAGCGCGCTTTCAGCCCGACTCATCAGCGCTGTCTCGGTAATCTCCAGACACAATCGTTGCGGGTCGAACCCCGTGGCCTGCAGTACTTCGGTAACCATTTCCACCAGGCCGGGCTGTTCGAACTGGCGTGCGGACAAATTCACCGCCAGGGTGCATGGGCGCCCGTCGCGCGCGAGCGGCCATTGCTTGGCGTCACTGCAGGCACGATGCAGGACCCATTGGCCGATCGGAACGATCAACCCCGAACTTTCAGCGACATCAATGAAATCAGTGGCCGCTCGCAGCTGCCCGTCGGTGTGGCGCCAGCGCAGTAGAGCTTCGGCCGTCACGACTTGTCCGGTCGCGAGCTCCATTTCAGGCTGGTAAACCACAACGAGCGCATTGTTCTGCAGTGCTTCTTTCAAGCTCTGTTCAATCGACAGCCGCTCCAGAAGGCCACGATGCCGCTCTGAATCGAAAACCTCGCAGCGATTGCGACCCAGTTGCAACGCCTGCTTGCTGGCAAGGTCCGCGTCCCTGAGAAGCACATCTGCCGTGGCAAATGCATCGCCCTGGTTGAAGGCGATGCCGATGCTGGCGCTGATCGAAAATTCGATATCCTCCAGAAACAAGGGTCGACTGATCTCCGCAAGAATGTCTTCCGCTTGCTGGTGCGCCTGCCAGTCCTGAGACAACCATGGCATGAGAACAGCAAAGCAGTCGCTCTCCACTCGCGAGACAATCGCCTCATCGGGAGTAACTGCATTGATGCGTTCTCCCAACTCACGCAAGATCAGGTCACCACCGGCTTCTCCAGTGATCTCGTTGACGCTGTAAAAGCGATCAATGCTGATAAACAGCAGCGCCGCCAGCCGCTGCCTTTTTCGCTGGCGGCGAAGAAGATCACTTATGGCGCCAAGGAGAAGCGTGCGGTTGGCAAGCCCGGTGAGCGGATCATGCAGTTCCAGATAGTCCAATCGCACTTCGGCACACCGATGGCGTTCCATCTGAATGGCTCGCGCGAGGAAATTTCCCATCTCATCGGCGAATGCAATTTCATCGGGATGCCATGCGCGCGCCTTATCCATCGCCTCAAACACCACCACCCCATAGTCTTCCTCGTCGACAAAAATTTTTGTCTCGAGCAGAGAATGATCATGGGAAAGCAAGGTGCGCGTAGTGGTTGCCGCCGTAGCAAGATCCCTGCTGCCGATATCAGTGGCTGGCAACATACTTCGCCCCGCTTGCAACCGTGGGGGAGTGGGTTCGGCTGCATCCGCCGTGGGGTGTGCAAGGCGCTTCTCGAAACCGGGCCCATTGTGAAGATCTTTGGCGCGTTCGTAGGCGTGTACCCAATGCGCGCTGCCATCTGGCTCGGCTTGCCAGATGAAGACATTCTCGACATCTAATACGTATGCCGAGGCTGTGGTGATTGCCTCGAATGCCTGAGGTAATCCCTCACCGGATTCCCATAAACGCTGGGCCAGCCTGGTTAGCGCTCGCCTGTGCCGCAGCAGGCGGTCATCGTGATACCCGAGCTCAACCTTCTTGCTATGGGAAGACATCGCACGCCCTGCGCAAATGGACAAGTCGCAAGTGGAGATGGTTCGAGCCCACTGCATGCGTTATATAGCATATTGCTGCTGATTTGCGTCCGTAAATGCTTGAGTTTTTCAAGTCGAAATAGGTTCGGGCGCGCCTGCGGTGAGGGCCGTAGGTATAGGGAAACCAGAGGATTGACCCTCAACTTCAGAGTACGGAAGGACAGCTCGATCTGCATGTGCCGGCCGTATAGCGCGATCAGCTGGCGCGCACTAATCGCGAATGTGGGAGAGGCCACCAGCGGTCGCGGCTCGCTCTCACATGGCGCGTTCTTGCGACTGTTGGAGTTCGCGCTGGCAGGCTTTGCCGATTGCGATGTTTGTGACCTCTGGCTGGCTTCGCGTGGCCGTCAGGGCATGGCTACGCGCGATATCCATTTGAATGCAGCGGCCACCTCTGCGGTCACGTGCCGCATGTCTGAGCCGCAGATTGCCCCGACGATCTGATTGACCTCGGTCAATGCGTGCCATGCCCACATGGCGCAGCCTGTCTGGCAGGGTACCCGAATTTTTTTGCGCCATGGCGAGAGCGTATGGCTTGTGTCTGAGGCTTCTTGCGAGCAATCGGCGGTGCTGTTGCCTGCAACGATTTGATGGATCCACTTGCTCTGCCACCAGCATGGATGCGCGTTGCGGATGCTGCATCTTTTTGCCGGCGCATTCGTCTCCTTGTCTGGAACACCCCGCTTTTCTTCGAGGTTGCCATTGCAATGGATACGCAGGGTCAAGAGATTTCACCCCTCGCCCCGGCCGCATGGCGCGCATGGGTCGTGCCCGTGGTGTTCGTGGCCGGTTGGGTACTGCTATACAGCCAGCTGCAGCGTGCCACGGACGCCTTCATGCGGTTGCTGCCGATCACGGCGGGCAGTCATCTCTATGGCGCAGTGAGCTTCTTTGTTTTTGAAGTGCCCAAGGTGCTGATGTTGTTGACGCTTATCGTGTTCGTGGTCGGCGTGGTGCAGACCTTTTTCACACCGCAAAAGACCCGCGCCATCCTCACAGGTCGGCGCCAGGGTGTGGGCAATGCCCTGGCCGCAAGTCTCGGCGTCGTCACGCCGTTCTGTTCCTGTTCGGCCGTCCCTCTTTTCATCGGTTTCCTGACCGCAGGTGTGCCGCTGGGCGTGACCTTTTCGTTTCTGGTTTCTGCGCCGATGGTGAACGAAGTGGCGCTGGCTTTGCTGCTGGGCATGTTTGGCTGGAAGGTCGCCTTGCTGTATCTGCTGCTGGGGCTGGTCGTCGCCTTCGTTGCCGGACTGCTGATCGGACACATGAATCCAGTGAATCTGGTGGAACCATGGGTGTTCGACATCCCTGCGGTCAGTCATGCCGAAGGCCGGCCAGATTGGGCTGCGCGCTTCGCCCAGGGTTGGGGGCACGTGCGTACGATCGTGCTGAAGGTGACGCCCTATATTGTCGCCGGCGTGGGTGTAGGTGCATGGATCCACGGCTATGTGCCGCAGGAGTTCATGGCTCACCTGATGGGCAAAAGCAACTGGTGGTCGGTGCCGCTGGCGGTTCTCTTCGGCGTGCCGATGTACTCCAACGCCGCCGGCATCATCCCGATCGTGCAGGCGCTGCTGGGCAAGGGTGCTGCGTTGGGCACCACACTGGCTTTCATGATGGCGGTGACGGCCCTGTCGCTTCCCGAATTCATGATACTCAAGAAGGTCATGAAGCCGCGGCTGATCGCCCTGTTCGCCGGTGTGGTGACGGGCGGCATCATTTTTGTCGGTTACGTGTTCAACCTGGTGATGTGAGTCGCCAGCAGGCCGGCGCACATCACACGCTTCGCCATGGCCCACCGGGTCACCGGCGGGGCCGAGCCGGCATGGGCTGTACTCACCGGCACGGCGTTGCAATCCCCCCAATATCAGGAGACTGGTCATGACCAACATCAAGGTGCTCGGCACCGGCTGTGCCAACTGCAAGGCGACGGAAAAAATCATCCAGAGCGTACTGGCGGCAACCGGCATTCCGGCCGTGGTGGAGAAGGTCGAAGACCTGCCTTCGATCATGAAGTACGGCTTGATGAGCACGCCCGGCGTAGTCATCGACGGCAAGGTCGTGCACGCCGGCGGTATCCCCACGCGCTCACAAGTGGAGCAGTGGCTGGCCGCGTAACCAGACATAGAGGACAAGGAGGCGGAGGCAGTTGAAAGTCCGCCACGCCATGGGCCGGTCGCTGCAGCTCGGCGCAGGGGGCGGCCCATGGCGTATCCCTATCCAGCGGAACATCGATCCCGGAGGAGGCGTTTCTCCGCGGGCCGCCGTCGGCTGGGCGCACTTGCTTAAACCCAAGCGGGTAGGGTGAGCCTCGAGTTCCGGCCCGAAGGAACACCGTCTTGGGCAATGGCTGTCCACCAAGCCGATCTCGGCCATCAAGCGGAGTGAGCCTGCAACTTCCGCACTAGCACCAGCGCACGCTTGGCCGGTGCGGGACGGACACGTTGAAACGGGGACAATTCCCTGGGAGGTATCACATGGTCAAGCCCCAACGGTTCACCGCGGAGTTCAAGTGCGAAGCGGTCAGGTTGCTCGATGCGGGCGGACGCCCGGCATCAGAGCCAGAAACCGGGGTCAGCGAAAAACCCGGGGCAGAGTCGACGTAGCAGGGCTTCGACCAAAGAAGTCCGCTCTGAACCTTGTGTTGGCCACAAGAAGCAGATACTCGCATCCATATGAATCCACTCAGCGACGAAAAAATCCGCGCATCCTGGCATGCCAATGCCGAGCCATGGACCGCCGCCGTGCGTGAACAGCAGATCGTCAGCCGTCGACTGGTGACCGACCACGCCATCATGGAAGCGGTACTGAGCTTCGCGCCGGGCTCCGTCCTCGACATCGGCTGTGGCGAGGGTTGGTTGACGCGGGCGCTGACGCACGAGTGCATTGCTGGAACGGGTCTGGACGCGGTAGCGGAATTGATCGAGCAAGCCCGACAGGCAGCCCCGAGCGGAGCTGCCTGCGACTACCACGTGATGTCGTACGAGCAGATCGCGGTGGGCGCATGGCAACAGCCAGCAGACGCGGTGGTCTGCAACTTCGCGCTACTGGGCAAGGAGTCGGTTGAAGGGGTGTTTGCCGCCATGCACTGGCTGCTGCACCCTGACGGTCATCTGCTGGTGCAAACCCTGCATCCGCGAGTCGCTTGCGGCGATCGGCCCTCCGAAGAAGGCTGGCGTGAAGGTTCGTGGGCCGGCTTTTCCGCGGATTTCCGTGACCCTGCGCCGTGGTATTTCCGCACGATGGAAAGCTGGCATCGGCTGTTCGTGCAGCATGGCTTGCGACTTATCGAACAACGCGAGCCGCTGCACCCGGAAACGGGCCAGCCCGCATCGGTCATCTTCATGGCGGTCTGGAGCGACTGATCACCTGAACAAACGCGGGATCGAAGCGCACTTGCTCGGCGGTCCCTTGGTGGTGCAGTCCGGATGCGAGTGCTATTTCCAGATCGAGAATTTCCTGATCGGCAGTGCAGGCATCGTGCTCGGCGTGCTGCTGGCGCTGCTGTTGAACCTGTTTCTGATGAAACAACAGGAATTCGCTCGCCTGCCGCCTGGACTACCTGCCGATCGGCGCGCTGCTGCTGTTCGCGCTGGGACAATTGGCGGTGCTGAGTCCGGCGCGCCGTGCCGCCGTAGTGCCTCCGGTGGTGGCGACGAGGAGCTCATGACCTGCCTTCCACATCACATGGCGCGGAAACGATGGCGGAACGCGTCGCTCACGCGAAGCGGCTCGGTAATGCCATGGAGCCAGACCAGCAAGCGACCATTCCCATCCGGCTTGATCTGCCGGATCGCCGACACGCGAACGATGGCGTTGCGGTGAATCCTCCAGAAGACTTCCGGATCGAGCTTGAGCATCAGATCCTTCAGCGGCGTCCGGATGAATGCGGAATCGGTGGCGGTGGCGGTGGCTACGCGGGTGTACTTTTCCTCAGACTGGAAAAGAACGACGTCTTCGATGGGGATCATCCGGACCGTATCGCCGATGCTGGCGGTAATCCAGGTGATCGTCCCCGCTCGCGGCAACCGGCCGGCGAGGCTGTCGATCAATGCCGACAGATCGACTTGCGCCGCGGACTGGCGGCTGCGCAGACGTGCCACCGTTTCGGTGAGGCGATCGATGCGGATCGGTTTCAGCAGGTAGTCGATGGCGCCGGCGTCGAAGGCCTTCACCGCGAATTCGTCATGAGCGGTGATGAAGACGACCTGGGCTTGACTTTCGGCCTGCCGCGCCACCTCGAGGCCACCCAGTCCCGGCATGCGGATGTCGAGGAAGGCAACGTCCGGCTTCTTCGATATCCACGCATCGAGCGCGCTGATCCCGTTCTCGCATTCCGCGACGACGATCAGTTCCGGCCACAGGGTTGCCAGCATGCCGCGCAGCTCGGTGCGCTGTGGTTCCTCGTCTTCGGCGATGAGGGCCGTGATGGGTGCAGTCATGGGAACGTGAGCGGAATGTGGATGCGTGCGCTCACCCCGCCTCCGGCGCGTGATGCGATGTCGAAGCGCGCGCGCGTTCCGAAACGATCGCGGAGCTGGGCGCGAACATTCGCGAGACCCAGGCCCGGCGTGGTGCCGGGCTGCAGGCCCAGACCATCGTCCTCGACGCGTACGCTGAGGAATCCATCCGCGGTGCCGGCGATGATCGCGATCATGCCGGGGCCGGGTTTCGGTTCGATGCCATGGGTCATCGCGTTCTCCACCAGCGTCAGCAGGATCAATGGGGGGAACGGCAGAGCCCGTACCTCGTCGCTCGCATCGACGTAAACCTTGATGCGGCCGGCCGTACGGACATTCATGATCTCAAGATAGCCCAGGCAGAGATCGATCTGGCGACCGAGTGTGGCTTCCTCGATGCCGGTTGTGCGGATACGCGGCAACGCGACACGCAGATACGCTGCAAGCGCATCGATGGTTCTCGCCGCGCGCTCGGGTTCGCTGGCGATCAATGACCGCACCGACGCCAGCGTGTTGAAGAGGAAATGCGGTTCGACCTGCGCCTGCAGGATGGCCAGTCGCATGTCGGCTGCGTTCCGTTCTGCGCGCAGGCTTTCGATCTGGCGACCGGCTGCGTACTGGGCAACGCGTCGTTGTTCGCCGAGATAGTAGATGGCTGCGAAGCCTCCGCCGGCGACGATCAATACCAAGATGGACGCGTTGATGGTGGCGGCGAGAAAGTTTGAAACGGCCTGGCCAAACAGGCTGACTCGCATGGAGCTCCTGGCTTCGATCTGCATCAGATGGGCGTGATAGGCGCTGGCCCAATCCAGTGCGATGACGCCCAACCAGAGCCCGAGCAGGATCGCCAGCAGCACCAGCGCGCGCTCCACCACGAGCGGCAGACGCCAGTGTCGAATCAACGTGGCGAGCAAGGGGCCGGCCGAGACCGCGATCAGCGACGCGACGCAAGCCCGAAGCGCGAGCCCGGGCCAGTCGCCCCATGCATCCATACCCGACGCATGCCAGGTGGCATAGGCACAACCGGCGAGGACGGCCAGCGGCCACAACACGATGCCCCGCCGCAGCAACCAGGGCCAGGTGAAGGTGCGGAAGTTCTGGTAGAGCGTCCAGCTACCAAGGTCCGACAGCACACTTCGCGGCAGTCGGGCATGCAAGTCGTTGTCGGGAAAATCCATGTGTGACACGTTAGCAAAGCATGCGCGATGTGGCACACGAACCATCGGCGCCTGGACCGTTTCATCGCATCGCCGACCGGATCCGTCGCATGCCCATCCCGTTGCACCTCCGCGTGGCCTATATCTGTCGCACACACGACATTGGGAGAAACCATGCAGATCAAGATGCTGGCGACGGCGACCGTTGCTTTTGTGATCCTCGTCGGATCCGTGACCTTGCCGTACCGTGCGCACGCACAAACCGTTGCGCAGGCCACGGCGCAAGCCGAGCCATGGGTTTCCACAGCATGGCTGGAAAGGCACCTGCACGACTCGAACCTCGTGCTGCTGCAGGTCGGCGAAGAGTCGCAGTACCAGTCCGCGCATATTCCCGGCGCGCGCTTCGTCCGTCTTGCCGACGTCGCCACCACGTCGGACGAGCTTTCGCTGGAAATGCCGACGGCGCCGCAATTGCGCCAGCGACTGCAGGACCTGGGCATCTCTGACGGCTCCCGCGTCGTGGTGTATTTCGGAAACGATTGGGTATCCCCGTCGACCCGGATATGGTTCGCGCTGCAGACGGCCGGACTGGGAGCGCGTGCCGACCTGCTGGACGGCGGTATGCCTAAGTGGCGTCGCGAGGGCCGCCCCCTTACTGATCAGGCTACCGCAGCCCCGCAGCCTGGAACGCTGGCGCCCTTCGACCTTCAGCCAACCATCGTCGACGCCGCATTCGTGCAAGCGCACGCCAGGCAACCGGGTTACGTGCTTATCGATGCGCGTGCCCCGGCGTACTACCACGGTCTGGAAGATAGCGGCGCGCGTGACCACCTCCGCCGTGGCCATATACCGGGCGCGCACAATCTGCCCTTCACCAGCATCACCAACGACGACCTTACCCTCAAGAAGCCGGCCGAACTGCTGGCCTTGTTTCGCAAGGCCGGCGTCAAACCGGACGATCGGGTCATTGCCTATTGCCATATCGGGCAACAGGCGACGGCGGTGCTGTTCGCGGCGCGCGCCATCGGGATCGATGCCGTGCTGTACGACGGATCGTTCGAGGACTGGACCACCCGGGATCTGCCGGTCGAGCTGTGATCATGCGCGCGCTTCGTCCCCATGCCGAACCCCAGGCGACGGTTGTGTGCTGCCCGGAGCTGGTGCGGCCTGCCTGCTTTGTGCTGACCGGGTGCGTCCTGCGCTTTCGCGAGCGTGGCGAGTGGGGTCGTCGTCGCGGTCTCGCCGGAAGCAGCCGCGCACAGCGCTTGCTTCCGGAGCTATCTCCAGGACGGTTCGTCATGTTCAGCGAACACATCGTGCACCTCACCCGCATTGGTGCGGCGATCATTCCATGAATAGCCGAGCTGCACGTGATGCCGACCGACTCAAATCGACCGAAGTTGCGCAGCTATCGAATCGCGGTCACGGCCCTTGCGGGCCTTGTTTTTAGTCCCAGGGATAGTCAATGAGACGCCTTCTTCTAGTGGTCCTGCTTGCAGTCTCGGCTACGGCCAACGCAGTGGTGATTCGTAGCGACGTTGCTGATGCCAGGTATCGAGTCGCGGCTTCGACATTCCCCGCGCTAGTCGACATGCCTGGTGAGGGACATGGCGTGCTGATTGCACCTCAGTGGGTCGTAACCGCAGCTCACGCAGCACCGATGCAAATGCAAGGCATGGAAGATGAAGTGTCCATCGGAGGCGTGGCTCGCAGGGTCCAACGTGTCATCACCTATCCGGGCTACAAGCGCTTGCCTGAGAATCTTGTCAAGCAGGCCTTGGCATCCGGCGATCTCTCCAAGGTCTATGCATTTCTCGCATCGTCCAACGATATCGCGCTTGTTGAACTTGCATCGCCGGTAACGGATGTTGCCCCTGTGCCTCTTTATCGCAGGGATAAAGAGGTGGGCCTGACGGTACAGCTTGCAGGCAAAGGTGCCACGGGGAATGGAGTCGACGGCCAGGATCCCCACAGCTCGCATCGCACTGTCTTGCGCCGTGCCTTCAATGTCATTGTGGGCACCGACGCGCGCCATGTTTGGTATCGATTCGACCCTCCTTCATCCGCGCTGCCGCTTGAAGGCATCACGGGGAGTGGTGACAGTGGCGGTCCCTTGATCGTCGGGGATGGGAGTTCAAGGCAACTCGTTGGCCTTGCCTCGTGGAGCAAATATCCACCGTGCCACCCATTCTGGAAGAAATATGCGTCGGGCCGCCCGTTCCAAGAGGGCCTCTACGGCGAAGTCGTGTACGCCGTTCGCATCTCAAGCTATATCCCATGGATAGAAGGCGTGATTGCTGCTCAAGCATCGATCCGTGCCTCATCTGTGTCGAGGTAGATAAATCAATCTGGCCGGTGTTGCCACTACTTGAATCCAGCACTGCAAGTCCACTCTGAGGCAGCG
>JBBQQL010000094.1:0-16293 GCA_038215995.1 Lysobacterales bacterium | reverse complement strand
AGGTTCGCGAGTGACTGCCGCATGGCATCGGGCGAGAGGCTTTGAGCGATCTGGCTCATGTCCACGGGCAGCTTGCTCCAGTTCTTGCCCTGCTTCATCCAGGTTCCACCCGGCACGAAGATGAACTCCTGCGCGCCGCTGGTGATGTGGAAGCGATCGGGCCAGACCGTCTCGTTCTGCACCGTTACGCGCTTGCCGCCCTGGTCGGCCTCGGACGTTGCACGGAAACCGCCCGCAGCCTGCATGGCCTTGAAGCTCTCGTCGAGCAGCGTACGCACCTCGGCGACCTGATCGGCGGCGACCGCGCCGGCCGCCAGCAGCGCGAGGAGAGGCGCCAGCAGCAGCACGGCAGAATTGTGGAGTACCGATCGCGACATGGGATATCCGTTCGACTGGGCAGATGCGCCGCTGCAGATGATCGCGCATCCCTGGCGCATCGCCAAGTCGGCACCCGCCCTTCGTTCAACCCGGCGCTGAAGTTCGCGC
The DNA here is from genome assembly GCA_038215995.1 of Lysobacterales bacterium. Taxonomy (GTDB): domain Bacteria; phylum Pseudomonadota; class Gammaproteobacteria; order Xanthomonadales; family Rhodanobacteraceae; genus Rhodanobacter. Next base: position 15,807 of record JBBQQL010000094.1, on the reverse strand, counting down.
CCCGCCCTGCGTTAATATGACGGGTTCCCGGCGCGTGAATTGCCGCCTTCCCGAGCGTCCCTTTCGCTGGAGTTCTCGATGATCTTTGAAACCGTCGCCAAAACCGGCCACGAGCAGGTGGTGTTCTGCCACAACCAGGATGCGGGCCTGAAGGCCATCATCGCGATCCACAACACGGTGCTGGGTCCGGCACTGGGCGGCCTGCGCATGTGGCCGTACAAGACCGAGCAGGAAGCGGTGAACGACGTGCTGCGGCTGTCGCGCGGCATGACGTTCAAGAACGCCGTGGCCGGCCTGAATCTGGGCGGCGGCAAGGCGGTGATCATCGGCGATCCGAGCAAGGACAAGTCCGAGGCGCTGTTCCGCGCGTTCGGCCGCTTCGTCAACTCGTTGAACGGCCGCTACATCACTGCCGAGGACGTCGGCATCGACGTCAACGACATGGAATACGTGTTCCGCGAAACCGAGTACGTCACCGGCGTGCACCAGGTGCATGGCGGTTCGGGTGATCCGTCGCCGTTCACCGCCTACGGCACCTTGCAGGGCCTGATGGCCGCGCTGCAGTTCAAGCACGGCAATGAGGACGTGGGCAAGTACAGCTATGCGGTGCAGGGCTGCGGCCATGTCGGCGGCGAGTTCATCAAGCTGCTGCGCGAACAGGGCGCCAAGGTGTTCGTCACCGACATCAACAAGGACGCGGTGCAGCGCTGCGTCGACGAGCTCGGTTGCGAAGCGGTGGGCCTGGACGAGATCTATGACGTCGATGCGGACGTCTATTCGCCGTGCGCACTGGGCGGCACCGTCAACGAGCAGACCATCGACCGGATCAAGGCGCAGATCATCTGCGGCGCGGCGAACAACCAGCTGGCCACCGACGAGATCGGCGACGAGCTGCAGAAGCGTGGCGTGCTGTACGCACCGGATTACGCGGTGAATGCCGGCGGCGTGATGAACGTGTCACTGGAAATCGACGGCTACAACCGCGAGCGCGCGATGCGCATGATGCGCACGATCTATTACAACCTGGGCCGCATCTTCGAGATCTCCAAGACGCAGAACGTGCCGACCTACCTGGCCGCCGACCGACTGGCCGAGGAGCGCATCAACGCGATCGGCAAGATCAAGTTGCCACACATGGGCAATGGTGGCACCCGCTTCCAGGGACGCATGCGCGGCCAGTAAGCACCCGCTGCTGCAAGCGAAGACGCCGGCCCGATGGCCGGCGTTTTCTTTTGAGGCGCGGCCATCCGCGCGCACCCGCGTCACGTATGCTCACCAGCGTGAACATGCTTTCCGCCCCACTCCATTTCTGGCGCCTGCTGCGCGGCTCCGACCGCTTTGCCGAGTGCGTGCGGGTGGCGCTGGCGCTGGGCGGCATCGTGCTGTGGTGCCTGCCCGGCAACCGCTTTGCCGAGGCGATGCCGGCCCTGCTCGGCGCGATTGCCTGCGCACTGGCGGAAACCGAGGATCACTGGCGCAGCCGGCTGGGTACCTTGCTGCTGACTCTGGCGTGCTTCGCCATCACCGTCTTTGCGGTGGCGTGGCTGATGCCGTGGCCGTGGCTGTTTGCGCTGGCACTGACGCTGTCCACGTTTGCGCTGGTGATGCTGGGCGCGATCAGCGGTCGCTACGCCACCATTGCCGGCGCCACGCTGATCCTGTCGGTGTACAGCATGATCGGTGCCGACCTGCCGTACCACGCCACGCGGGACACGCTGTCGCAGCCGTTGCTGCTGTTGCTGGGCGCCGCCTGGTATGGCGTGCTTTCGCTGGCCTGGAGTGCGCTGGCCCCGCAGATGGCGATACGGCAGTCGCTGGCAAGGCTGTTCGACGCGCTGGGCGGCTACCTCGATGCCAAGGCCGCCCTGTTCGTGCCGGCGCCCGGGCTCGATCGCGATGCGCTGCAACTGGCGCTGGCGCGGCAGAACGAACGCGTGGTGAAGGCGCTCAACGACGCGAGGCTGGTGCTGATCGACCGGATCGGCACACGCCGCCCGCGCGGCGCCACGGCGGCACGCTTGCAGCAGTACTTCATGGCGCAGGACATCCACGAGCGGGTGAGCTCGTCGCATTACCCGTATGACGCGCTGGCCGCGGCGTTTTTCCACAGCGACGTGCTGTTCCGCTGCGCCCGTCTGCTCGGGCTGCAGGGCGACCACTGTCGCCGCCGAGCCCAGGCGCTGCGCCTGCAAGTCGCCGCGCCAGCCACCACAGAGGCGTCCATTGCGCTGGACAATGTCGCCGCCTCGATTGCCGCGCTGCGCCGGCAGAACCCGCCACCGGCCGAACCGCTGATGCATTCGCTGGACGCGCTGCATCGGAACATGAGCGCGATCCAGACCCAGTTGAGCGGCGACGCGTCGCCAGCGGCGCCGGACGTGGCCGTCGACCAGGCCTTGCAGGACCCGGGCCCGCGCTCGCCGACCGAGGCATGGGCGCGCATCCGCATCCAGTTCACCCCACATTCGCTGCGTTTTCGCCATGCGTTGCGGCTGGCCCTGGCCTTGCTGCTCGGCTATGCGGTGCTGCACGTGGTGCACCCGCAGAACGGCTACTGGATCCTGTTGACCACCTTGCTGATCTGCCAGCCGAGCTACGGCGCGACCCGGCGCCGGCTGCTGCAGCGCGTGGCCGGCACCATCGCCGGCCTGGTCGCGGGCTGGGCCGCCCTGCACATGTTCGTGTTCGGCCCGGCCCAGCTGCTGCTGCTGGTGGTGTCCGGCGTGGTGTTTTTCGCCGCCCGGCACCGCGGCTATGCGCTGGCCACGGCGGCGATCACGCTGTTCGTGGTGCTGTGCTTCAACCAGCTCGGCAGCGGCTACGAGATGATGTGGCCACGCCTGCTGGACACCTTGATCGGCGCCGGCATCGCCGCGCTGGCCACCTGGTTCATCCTGCCGGACTGGCATCGGCGCCGACTGAACGACGTGCTGGCCGATACCCTGCGTACCGATGCACGCTATCTGGAACGGATCATCGCGCAGTACGCCAGCGGGCGCCTCGATGACCTCGATTACCGCATCGCCCGCCGCGACGCGCACAACGCCAATGCCGCGCTGAGCGGCGTGCTGGGCAACATGTTGCGCGAGCCCGACCGCCACCAGCAAGGCAGCGACTGGCTGCTGCGTTTTCTCACGTCGGCGCATACCCTGCTCGGCCACCTTTCGACCCTGGGCGCGCACCGACAGCACATCACCGACCCCGCCGCGCTGGCATCGGTGGAACAGGCGGGCGCAGGCACCGTGATGGCACTGGAGCAACTCGCCGACGCGCTGGGCACGCGTGGCGCCGCTCGGCCCAGTTCGCTTGTGAGCACGCTACCCGCTCCCGGCGAGGCGAGCACCAACCCCGCACTGGGCAGCCTCGTGCTGAGCCAGCTGGCACTGGTACTCGCGCAGCGCGAGCGCCTGGTCGAGTTGAGCGTGGAGATCAACGCGGACGCCTGATGCCAGGCCCCGACGGGGCAGCGGCGCATGCCTCCGCCGATCAACGGAGGACCACGAGCGACGCGCTATCATGATGGGGTTTGATCAACCTGGAGTACCCCGCATGCGTCCGTTCCCCCTCGGCGAAGACCTCGACCTGCTGCGCGAAACCGTGCACGCTTTTGCGGAGAAGGAGATCGCCCCGCGCGCCGACAAGATCGATCGCGACAACCTGTTTCCGGCCGACCTGTGGCGCAAGTTCGGCGAGATGGGCCTGCTCGGCGTCACCATCCCCACCGAGTACGGCGGCAGCGGCATGGGCTTCCTCGCGCACATGGTGGCGATGGAGGAAATCTCGCGTGCCTCGGGTTCGGTCGGACTGTCCTACGGCGCCCACTCCAACCTCGCCGTGCAGAACATCTTCCACAACGGCAACGAAGCGCAGCGGCGCAAGTACATTCCGAAAATGTGCTCCGGCGAATACGTCGGCGCGCTGGCCATGAGCGAGCCCGGTGCCGGCTCCGACGTGGTCGGCTCGATGACCTGCAAGGCCGAGAAGAAGGGTGACGTATGGGTCGCCAACGGCTCCAAGATGTGGATCACCAACGGACCCGATGCCGACGTGCTGCTGGTCTACATGCGCACCGCGCCGCGCCCGGCCGGCAGCCGCTGCATGACCGCCTTCATCGTCGAGAAGGGCATGAAAGGCTTCACCACGGCGCAGAAGCTGGACAAGCTCGGCATGCGCGGCTCCAACACCTGCGAGCTGGTGTTCGAGGACTGCGAGATCCCCGAGGAGAACATCGTCGGCGAGGTCAACGAAGGCGTGCGCGTGCTGATGAGCGGCCTGGACACCGAGCGACTGGTGCTGTCTGGTGGCCCGCTCGGCCTGATGCAGGCGGCGCTTGACCTGGCCCTGCCCTATGTCCGCGAGCGCAAGCAGTTCAACGCGCCGATCGGCACCTTCGGCGTGATGCAGGCGAAGATCGCCGACATGTACACCGCACTGCAGTCATCGCGTGGTTTCGCCTATATGGTGGCGCAGCAGTTCGACGCGGGCGTGAAGTCGCGCATCGACCCGGCCGCCTGCCTGCTCAATGCCTCGGTCAATGCGGTGAAAGTGGCGCTGGAGGCGATCCAGGCGCTGGGCGGCAATGGCTACATCAACGAGTTTCCGGCTGGCCGCCTGCTGCGCGACGCCAAGCTGTACGAGATCGGCGCGGGCACCAACGAAATCCGCCGCATGCTGATCGGTCGCGAGCTGTTCCACGGCAAGGCGTGACAAGGCACGCCGACCCAGGGCGCTCGGCGCGGGCACTCCATATCGACTTCCGCCGCATCCGGATCGGTCGCGAGCTGTTCCACAGCAAGGCGTGACAAGGCACGCCGACCCAGGGCGCTCGGCGCAGGCACTCCATATCGACTTCCGCCGCATGCGGATCGGTCGCGAGTTGGTCCACGGCAAGGCATGATCGTCACCGCGGCCAGCGCCCGCTCACGCAGACGCTGGCCGGATCAGACGTTCATAGCTGCAGCTGATAGCTGAGCATGCCCATGTTCGAGCGCTGGTACTGGCCGACAAACTGGTTGTAGCCGAACTTTACGGCGGCGCGTGGCGACAGTTTCCAGTCCAGGCTCAAGCCCGCCACACCACCGTAGCGCGACAGGCCGATGCCACCGACCGGCGCGTATTGCTGGAGCGCGGTGAAACTCGCGTCGAGCACGTCGCCATGCATCGCAAACGCCTTTTGCCACATCAGGTTCGCCTGCAGGGTGAGCGTGCTGCCGTTGGCCAGTGTCCAGTGTTGCGCGGCGCGCATGCCGGCACCCGCCTGCCAGCGCTCGATGTTTTGCGAACCCGCCTGCAGGCCAAAACCGCCGGCACCCTGCTCCTGAAAACCATTGCTGCGGATATTCACGTATTGCAGGTTGGTGTAGGGAGTCAGTTGCCAGCGACCGAGCGCCAGTTGATACCCGCTTTCGCCATAGGCGACGCCGTAGCGACCGTTGCTGTCGCTGGCGACGCTGCTGTACCGGGTACCCAACTGCACCTGGCGGCGCATGTCGCCGAAATACGAACCCGCGCCAACCCGCCCCATCGCGTACCACGGCCCCTGAATCAGGCCGGTGTAAAGCATGCCTTCCATCGCATGGCTGCGTCCCTGGTCGGCACTCCCGCCGAGCTGCCCCATGCCGAGGCTCTGCGACAGGGCGTAACCGAACACACCGTTGCTGCCGAGCTTGCTGTCCGCACCAGCCATCCACCCACTGAGTGCATAGCCGACATTGCCATAGCCGCTGCGCGACATGCTGCCCTGATAACCCAGGCTCTGCGACCAGCCGCCGACCGAGAGCTTCTGTGCCGGACTATCCATCAACTGGTCGAAACGATCGGACAGCGCGCGCGTGCCGGCGTCGATCGCATCGAAGGTCATCTGCGCGCTGGCGGCATGCAACTGCCCGGACAGGCTCTGCAATGATTCCTGCAACGAAGTCACGGTGGGTGTTTGCTGCAGGCTGCCTGCCGCCGCGATGAAATTGCCGCTGACCGGTGCTGCGCTGGCGGCGACCGGCGTGGTCAGCTGGGTGTTGATCTGCGCGAAAGCACCCTGTACACGCTGGGCCGCGCCATAGGAGGCGGCGGTGTAGGACAGTCCCTTCACCGCCGTGACGGTGACCGTATGCACGTCGAGCCAGGCACTGGTGGCGTCGTAATACGGGTCGGCATTGAGCAACACGTTGGACGCATTGTTCACCGCCAAGAACGTTCCGGTTAGTCCGCCAGCCGCCGTCAACACCTCCGTATGCGAGTTGACGACATAACCGGAGTCGGTGCCGGTCACATACAAATCGCCACCAGCCAGGGTGGCCGTACCGGTCACGGTCAACGCCGAACCCAGCGACACCGCCAGCCGGCCACTGCCCTGCTGCACATAGTTGCCGGCCACCGTCACGTTGCCGCCACTGACCCCGAGCACGCCAGCATTGGTGACGGCACTGCCGAGCTTCTGGGCATTCAGCGTGGCACCGCTGCTGATCGACACGCTGGAGGCGAGCGAAACGGCGCTCAAGGTTCCACCCTGTACCTGGGTGAAGCCGGTGTACGTGGAAGGCTGGGTCAGGTTGAGCGTGCCGGTGCCCTGCTTGATCAGGCCGCCAGCGCCGGAAATCGGATTGTTCCAGCTGGAGCTGCCGGTGAAGCTGACCGTCACGTCGCCCCAGTTGAACTGTTGCGGCCCGTTCACCGCCTTGCCGACGTTCAGTTCGCCGTAGCCGAAGGTGGGGTTGGGTTGCGATCCACCCAGCGGATCGGCGGTACCGAGAATCGTCTGCCGTACGAGGTCGTTGTTGAAATACGGATAGGCCTGCCACACCAGGGCAGCGGCACCGGATACCTGCGGAGCGGCAAATGAGGTGCCCTCCACAATGTAGTAGCTCGGGCTGGTGGTGCTGGCCGTGGTGCTCTTGTCCAGCACGATCACGTCGCCGGGCGCCGCCAGGCAGTAGTTCATCGCGATACCGCAGGCGTTGGAGTAACTGGCAAGTTGGATGGGATTGTTGCTGTCTACCGCCACCGCGACCAGCCAACCTTTTTCAAGCTGGGGTGCGAGGCTGGGCAACGCGGCGATGTCGCTGGGATTGCTGGCCGAATCGTTGCCGGCGGCAAAAACCACCAGACCACCATGCTGCGACACGAAAGGCACATAGGCGTTGGCGAACGCCTGGTTGATGGTGGCGTTGGTGGTATCCCAGTAAATGCCACCCCAGGAATTGTTCTGAATTTGCACCCCGGCGTTGATCAGGGCGGGGTTGAGGGTCTGCGCAAAAAAGGCTGCATCAGCGGCGGTCACCGGGTTGCCCTGACCCGAGCCATCATCCTTTGGCTCGGTGTCGCTGATGATGCGCGCCGATACCAGGCTTGCACCTGGCGCTATGCCACCGGGAAATTGGGAAAAAGACGTGCCCGCCGCAATGGATGAGACCCAGGTGCCGTGGCCGACCACGTCGTCGATCGCGGTGTTGTTGGTCGTGGGGTCGACATAGATCAACTCCTGCAACACCCGTCCGGAAACCGCCGGATTGCTGCGCATGATGCCGCTGTCGACGATGCCGATGGTTACACCGCTGCCGCTATAGCCCTGTGTGTGGGCGGCATACGTGTTGGTGATCGCCAATTGCGCATCAATGGGCGGCGGCGGAGGCGCTGGAGCTGGAGCGGGCGCTGGGGCCGGCGCTGGGGCTGGGGCCGGCGCTGGGGCCGACGCCGGCGTTGCCTTGACATTGCTCGTGCCGCCGCCACCGCAGGCACTCAAGCCGAACACCACAGCCGCCAACAACGCCGCTTCACGGCAACTGAACCCTGAATCGATCATTCTGTTCATGATCTGCCCCATGACTTGATAGCCGCAGGCTGATTGCCAAACAGGCACATCAGTCCTTCCCTGTTCGTCATCATGGCACAACAACAAGCCAATCAATCAACCCAAAAACGCCGCTCGGAAAGGCATCGGCGTATTTGCAGGCACTTGCCACGGGCTGCGATAATCCGGGCATCACGAATCAGACGCACGCGCGTCCCAGCCCATCAGCGGAGTTCCCCATGTCGGATGTCAGCGTCGTCATCGTCGGTTCCAAACGTACTGCCATTGGCTCGTTCCTGGGCCAGTTTACCGGCGTGCCCACAACCAAACTCGGGGCCACCGCCATTCGTGCCGCGCTGGATCAGTCCGGTGTGGCACCCGCCGATATCAGCGAGGTGATCATGGGCTGCGTGCTGCCAGCCAACCTTGGCCAGGCACCCGCCCGCCAGGCCTCGCTGGCTGCCGATCTGCCGATGAGTGCCGGCTGCACCACCATCAACAAGGTCTGCGGCTCGGGCATGAAGGCCATCATGCTCGGTCATGACCTGATCAAGGCGGGCTCGGCGACTGTGGTGGTAGCCGGTGGCATGGAGTCGATGACCAATGCGCCGCACATGGTCAACGCACGCACGGGCATCCGCTACGGCGATGGCCAGCTGGTCGACCATATGGCCTGGGACGGCCTCACCAATCCCTATGACGGCAAGTCGATGGGCGTGTTCGGCGAGATGTGCGCCGACAAGTACCACTTCACCCGCGAGCAGCAGGATGACTTCGCGATCGAGTCGGTCAACCGGGCCAAGGCAGCGCAGCAGAACGGTGCGTTTGCCGGCGAGATCGTCCCGGTCACCGTGAGCGGTCGCAAGGGTGACGTACTGGTCGACACCGACGAGCAGCCGGGTCGCTCCGATGTCACCAAGGTTCCAACCCTGCGCCCGGCCTTCCGCAAGGAAAACGGCACGATCACCGCGGCTACCTCATCCAGCATTTCCGACGGCGCCGCTGCCGTGGTGCTGCTGTCGGCTGATGACGCCAACAAGCGCGGACTGAAGCCCCTGGCGCGCATCGTTGCGCACGCGACCCACTCGCAAGAGCCGGAATGGTTCACCACCGCACCGGTCGGCGCGATCCAGAAAGTGCTGGACAAGGCCGGCTGGAAGGTTGCTGACGTCGACCTGTTCGAGATCAACGAGGCCTTCGCCGTGGTCGCCATGACGCCGATGAAGGAACTTGGCATCCCGCATGAAAAGCTCAACGTCAATGGCGGTGCCTGCGCACTGGGACACCCGATCGGGGCCAGTGGTGCGCGTCTGGTGGTGACCCTGCTCAATGCCCTGAAGAGCCGTGGCCTCAAGCGTGGCGTCGCAGCACTGTGCATCGGCGGCGGCGAGGCGACGGCCATGGCGGTGGAATGCCTCGACTGATTTCCAACGCGCCGTTGATGATCATCCCCTGACCTTCACATGACGGTTGCTTAAATCTGTTTTCAACAAGTACTGAAGAATCGCTATAAAGAAGTGGCGCAATTTCCACGAACGCGTTATTAATACACGGCCAAACGGCATTCCACGGCAAAAGGAGATCCACCATGAAGTTTACGCGTACCCTACTCGCCGCCGCGCTCGTCGCGCTGTTGGCGGCATGCAGCAATGGCGCGCAGGATTCCGCGCAAGACGCTCAGAAGTCCGCTGACACCGCTCAGCAGGCTTCTGACGCAGCACAGCAGGCTGCTGCCGAGGCTCCGGCCATGGCAACCAGCCAGGCTGCTGCCCAGGCCGCCATGGCGGCTTCCGCGGCTGGCCAGGCTTCTGATCAGGCTCAGCAGGCTGCTGCTGCGGCCTCTTCGATGGCCCCGGCCGACTCGAGCACCGCGAAGGATGCCATGGCTATGTCCAAGGATGCGGCGGCCAATGCGGCTGATGCAGCCAGCAAGGCTGCCAGCGCCGCGAAGGACGCAGCCAGCAACGCAAAAGACGCTGCCAAGGATGCCAAGGGTCACTGATCCTTTTTTGACAGATGTTCTGAAAACGGCCGCCTTGTGCGGCCGTTTTTTTTGCATGGCGGGTGCGATGCGATGCGCGTGTTTCAGTCGCCGCTCGACGCCGGCTATCATCTGACGTTTGGCCGCAACAGCCGCCAGCCACCGTGAGCCAGCACCATGAGCGTCATTGCATCGCAGATCGACCCGCGTTCGCCGGAGTTTCAGGCCAGCAGCACACAACTGCGCGCCCTGGTCGATAACCTGAGGCAGGAGTTGACAAGGAATGCCGAGGGCGGCGGAGCCAGGGCGCGCGAGAAGCACACCGCGCGCGGCAAACTGCTGCCGCGCGAGCGCATACGCGCCCTGCTCGACCCCGGCTCTCCGTTTCTTGAACTGTCGCCGCTGGCCGCCCATGGCATGTATGACGATGCGGCGCCGTCGGCAGGCCTGATCACCGGCATCGGCCGGGTCAATGGCATCGAAGTATTGATCGTTGCCAACGACGCCACGATCAAGGGCGGCACCTATTTCCCGATGACCGTGAAAAAGCACCTCCGCGCCCAGGAAGTGGCGCTCGAAAATCACCTGCCCTGCGTCTACCTGGTCGACTCCGGCGGCGCCTTTCTGCCGTTGCAGGACGAGGTATTCCCCGACCGGGAACACTTCGGGCGGATCTTCTACAACCAGGCACGGATGTCCTCGCAGAACATCCCGCAAATTGCCGTGGTGATGGGCAGTTGCACCGCGGGCGGCGCCTATGTGCCGGCGATGAGCGACGAAACCATCATCGTGCGTGAACAGGGCACCATCTTCCTCGGCGGCCCACCGCTGGTAAAAGCCGCCACCGGAGAGGTGGTGGATGCGGAAACCCTGGGTGGCGCAGACGTCCATACGGCCATTTCGGGGGTAGCCGATCACTACGCCGAAAACGACGCCCACGCGCTGTCGATTGCGCGCGACATTGTCGGCCACCTCAATCGCAACAAGGCAATGCCACTGGCGCTGCGCACGCCGGTGGAACCGAAGTACCCCGCCGAGGAGCTGTATGGCGTGATTCCGCTCGACACCCGCCGCCCATTCGATATTCGCGAAGTGATCGCGCGCCTCGTCGATGGCTCGGAGTTCCACGAGTTCAAGGCGCGCTACGGCAAGACCCTGGTCTGCGGCTTCGCGCACATCCACGGCTACCCGGTAGGCATCGTCGCCAACAACGGCATCCTGTTCGCGGAGAGTGCGCTCAAGGGCGCGCACTTCATCGAACTATGCAATCAGCGCAACGTGCCGCTGGTATTCCTGCAGAACATCACCGGCTTCATGGTCGGCAAAAAATACGAGCAGGCAGGCATCGCGAAAGACGGCGCCAAGATGGTCACCGCGGTGGCCTGCTCACACGTGCCCAAGTTCACCGTCGTGATCGGCGGCAGCTTCGGCGCCGGCAACTACGCCATGTGCGGCCGTGCCTATGGCGCCCGTTTCCTGTGGATGTGGCCGAACGCGCGCATCTCGGTGATGGGCGGCGAACAGGCCGCCTCGGTGCTGGCGACGGTCAAGCGCGACAGCATCGAAGCGCGCGGCGACAACTGGTCGGCCGACGAGGAAGAAGCCTTCAAGGCGCCGATCCGCGAGCAGTACGAGCAGCAGGGGCACCCGTACTACGCCAGTGCGCGACTGTGGGATGACGGCATCATCGACCCGGCCGATACGCGGCGCGTGCTCGGCCTGGCCATTTCCGCCTCGCTCAATGCGCCGATCGAACCGCAGCGTTATGGCGTGTTCCGCATGTAACAGGCAAGCAGGACCAAAGGAAAGCAGGGGGTAGGAGCAGTGATTGTCGGTATCGATCTGGGCACGACACATTCGTTGATCGGTTGTTACGGCGAGTCGGGGCCGCGGCTTTTTCGCAATGCCCTCGGGGAATATCTGACACCTTCGGTCGTCAGCGTAGATGACCACGGCCACGTCATCGTCGGGGATGCCGCTCGCGACCGTCTGGTCAGCCACCCTGAACTGAGCGTGGCCTCGTTCAAGCGGTGGATGGGGACCGCTCGCGAAACCCGGCTTGGCGACCGGTCCTTCCGGGCCGAGGAGCTCTCCGCGCTGGTACTGCGATCACTGCTGAGCGATGCGGAAGCTGCACTGGGCGAAACGGTGGAAGAAGCGGTGATCAGCGTGCCCGCCTATTTCTCCAATGCCCAACGCAACGCCACACGCGCCGCCGGCGAGTTGGCCGGCATCCGGGTGGAGCGGCTGATCAATGAACCCACGGCGGCCTCGCTAGCCTACGGACTGCAGGGAAATCCGGATGGCAGCCGATTTCTGGTGTTCGATCTGGGCGGCGGTACTTTCGACGTTTCGATTCTGGAGATGTTCGAAGGCATCGTCGAGGTACACGCCAGCGCCGGCGACAACTACCTCGGAGGCGAAGACTTCCTCGAATTGCTGCAGACCGCCTGCCTGGTCGACCTGAAAATCCGCGCCAGCGACCTTTCGCCGGTCGAGCTCGCGTTGTTGCGGCGCCGAATGGAGATCATGAAACGTGAACTGAGCCAGCAGACCGAGGCCCGACTGGAGTGTCGAATCGGCTCGTATGAGCTGGACTGGACGATCGATCAGGAGCGCTTCCAGCATCTGGCCGAACCGCTGCTGCAACGCATGCGAGCGCCACTGGAGCGGGCCATGCGGGATGCGCGACTGCGTCCCGAGCAGCTCCAGGAAATCGTGCTGGTTGGTGGCGCCAGTCGCACGCCGCTGGTCGCGAGACTCATCGCGCGCATGTTCGGCCGGTTGCCACTACGCCATGTGAATCCCGATGAGGCCATCGCGCTCGGCGCCTGCGTGGCGGCCGGGCTCAAGAGCCGCGATGCGAAGCTGGAAGAAGTCATCCTGACCGACGTCTGCCCCTATACGATGGGCATCGAAGTAGCGCAACGCGATGCACAGGGGCAAACACTGAACGGGCTGTTTTCGCCGATGATCCAGCGCAACAGCGCGGTGCCGATCAGCCGCGAAGGCACCTATGGACCGATGAGCGATTTCCAGCCCAAGCTTGTGCTGAAGGTCTACCAGGGCGAGAACCCGATGGTGGCGAACAACATCCTGCTCGGCGAACTGGAAATACCGCTCAACCCGAAGCTGCCGGCCACGGCGAATCAGGTGGTGGTGCGATTTACCTATGACATCAACGGCTTGCTCCAGGTGGAGGCAACGCCCCAGGCAGGTGGCACCCGTTACGAACTGGTGCTTGAACAGAACCCGGGCATGCTCGGCGAACATGAAATCCGCACCCGCCTTGCAGCGCTGTCACAGCTGAAAATCCATCCCCGCAGCAAGCAGGAGAATGTGGCTCTGCTGGCTCGGGCAGAGCGCCTGTTCGAGGAGAACCTGTCTGCGCGACAACTTCTGCAGCAATGGATCGTGCAGTTCCGACAGTCGCTGGACAGCCAGGACGAGCAGATCATCCGGGAACACCGGACCAGCTTTGGCCAGGCGATGGATCAACTCGAGGCCACGCTGTGAATTGGGCCTTCAGTCTTCTTGGGGTTTCATCCGACACCGATGTAGCCGGGGTGAAGAAAGCCTACGCGCGCCTGTTGCGAAGCACCCGCCCTGATGAGGACGCGGAAGGTTTTCAGCGACTGCACGCAGCCTATCAGTTGGTGCTGGCACAGCTGAGCTCGCGCGAGGCACAGGCTGCGCCATCAGGCCGCGGCAATCCACCGCCAGCCACTGCTGCTCCGACCGTTCGCGCTCTCGATGTGCGCGCCTCACTGGCGAGCGAACGAACGACCGCATCAAGCGAGACTGGGCCAACGCCACTGATGCCCGTCCCGAGTGTGAAAACGACGCCGCTGGTAAATCCACAGGAGCTGCTGGGCCGGGTGATCCAGCAGGCAGCAGGCTCCGACGACGAGCGGACCTTCTCCCGATGGCTCTCCGCCCAACTCGAGTTGTGGTCAATCGGCGTCAAGCAGCAGACCGGCCAGATGCTGTTGCAACAGTTGTTCCGCGAGCCCCAACCGATAGGTACCGCATGCCTGGATGCACTGCTGCAGTTCTTCGACCTGCAGCAACTCACCTCCGGGGTAAATCCTGTTGCGCTGGCACGGTTGCGGCAGCGCCAACTGGCGCTCTGGTACGTGTTGCCCGAAAACCATCGCGCGCTGGCGCGGCACCTCAACCTTCCGACGAATCGATTGCCCGAGCGCAAGGCGTTGCAAGCAAGTCTCGACCTTCTGAGGTCGCCGCTTCGCTGGCAACGCGTGCTCTGGCCAGCCATCCGCCGTCACCGCACCGCCATGATTGCGCGCTTGATCCACTCGCTGTGCAGCGGCCAGTTCGCGGATCTGCCTGCGCCGATCGATCAGCACCACGCCGCGTTCTGGTATCGCGCCGCCCAGCTCGGGCAGATTTCATGGCCACGCTTCGCCATTGGTTCGGTGCGAGCGACCTTTCTGGCCCTGATCGTGATGGTCAGCATGGTTTTGATGACCACCCTGACTTCGCTGGCGGGAGGGTCGGAGTTGAACTGGTACGCCTCACTGGGTGTCGCGGCGACCATGGCTGCCGGGGTGTTGCCAGTCTGGCTTGTCTACGCCGCATGGATGTGGCTCGACCACTGGCAAAGCCTGCCCGAACCACACCCGTCGAAGGATGCCTGGTTGCGCCGCATGCTGATACCGGCCCTGTGCACGATTTGCGTGGTGCTGGACCACCTGGCAAAACTTCAGGTGCTGGCGATCTGCATCATGATACCGACCCTTCTTCTCGCGCTGCGCCGTTACAACCGCCGATCTCCACCTAAACCCGGGAAACGAAAAGCCAGCCGCGGCGCTAGCCTTCCCGGCGTGGGCTTTCTGCTGATCATGCTCGCCAATGCCGCATCACACCTGGGCCACGATTTTTTCGATGATGTCCCTTTGCTCGCCATCATCACGACGGTAACGCTGTGCGTCTGGTTCGCGGACATGTGGAGATACCGTCTTTACTTGACACGCAGCAGAACCCCGTCCTGATCAGCCCGAGCAGTCGTGTCGCTGCCACGGCTCTGTTTGGCAATATTCGGAAAATGGTCGCCTCTGGTGCCTCAGCACGTCCAGATGTATTGTCAATTCGCTGTTTTCTGGACCAAGCCAAGGATGAGACGCCATGAAAATGCTGAAAAGTTCAGTCGTGTGTCTGTTCGGCATGCTGTCTACCGCGGTCTTTCCCGCCGCAGCACAGAGCAACAACCAGGCACCCGCCTATGACTCGGCGGCGCAGCCCGGCAACCTCCCTGCCTATACGCGCGGCTCGCCTGAAAGTGAGGGACGGCCGGGCCAGTACTACTTTGGTGTGGGCGCGGAGGCTTTCACGCGCAAGCAGTATTCGTTCGCGGTCAACATGTATGAAGTGGCCGCCTCCTGGGCTTACAAACCGGCCGAATTCAACCTTGGTGTGATGTACGCCCGGGGTCAGGGGATTCCGGTCGATCTGCCGCGAGCCATGGCCTGGATGACGCTGGCCGCCGAACGCGGCGAGCCCGCCTACGTGAAGGCGCGCGACCTGGTGCAGTCCAATCTGACGTCCGATCAACTCGCGGAATCGGAAACGATCCTGCAGCAGCTGGCCCCGCGATTTGGCGACAAGGTGGCCTTGCGTCGAGCCAAGGATCGCTGGGCGCAGGTGCGCTCATCGATGACCGGCTCACGGGTGGGCAGCGTCGCGGGCAACATGGTCATGGGGGCGCCCAAGGCCGGCCCGGCAACTCCCGATCCAAAATTTTCGGAAGGACAAGTCGTGCCAGTCACGGGAGCAGGGGCCGTCGCCAGCGCCCAATCCATGGATGGCTCAATGGGCTATCAGCAACTGGTCGCCAGCGACAATCCCTACGACCCGAAATTCAGGGTCATGAAGGGCTCCACTTCAGTCGGAGCGCTGACGCCCGTCAAGAAAGCCGATGCCGCGGCCGCCGCGAAGCAAGCAGCGAAGTCCGACGACGCAGGTACGCCATCCCAGCCACGATAGGTTTGCCTTGAGGCAGGCACTCGCTGACGTGACAAGG
>JBBQQL010000093.1:0-16315 GCA_038215995.1 Lysobacterales bacterium | reverse complement strand
GACTGGCGGTGGAGATGGGCGCAACCCAGGGCTGGCAACGCTATGTGGGAGAGCGCGGCGACGTGCTCGGCATCGATCACTTCGGTGCCTCCGCGCCTGCCGACAAGCTGCTGCAGGAGTTCGGCTTTACTGCCGACAACGTGGTGAAGCGGGCAAAGGCGGTGCTCGGTCACTGACCGCGCTCGACGGGGACGTCGAGCCCGGAGTCCTTTGACGGGTTGGCGGTGGCCGCGGCGGCGACAAGACGCCCGAGCCGGAATGAAGTTGTCCACACATGGGGTCCACGACGCCCGCGTGGATTGGCATGTATATCTGTACTTTTCGGTATGCTGTTGTCCGATCCGGCTCCCTCCTTTGTCCAGGCTACGCTCTTGCCCGGTCAACCCTTTGACCTGGAGCGCGTGGCGCTCGCCGCGCGTGCGGCGGCGATGGCACTGCTTGTCGGCCTTGCCCTCACTGGTTGTACCGTCGGTCCCGATTACCGGCGGCCCGCTGCGCCTCAATATCTACACCGAGGTTGGCCTGGTGACCCTGATGGGGCTGATCAGCAAGCACGGCATCCTGATCGTGCAGTTCGCCAACCAATCGCAGCTGGCAGGCATGAGCAAGCGCGAGGCAATCGAACACGCTGCCGCAGTGCGGCTGCGTCCGATCCTGATGACCACCGCCGCCATGGTGCTCGGCGTACTGCCGCTGGTGATCGCCTCCGGCGCCGGCGCGGCGGGCCGCTTCAACATGGGCCTGGTGATTTCCACCGGCCTGGCGATCGGCACCGTGTTCACCCTCTTCGTGGTGCCGGCGTTCTACCTGCTGCTGTCCACCGATCACCACGGTGGTGAGGCTTCGGATGAGTCGGGGTTGGCTGTGGCTTGACCTGGCGCGTTGGTCAGGACGCAAGATGGCAGAAAGGCGCGGGTTTCCGCGCCTTTCTGTTTGCTGCTGTGGGGTGTGCTGGTTTGGTTGCGTGGCTGCAGTTTTACAGTTGGCGCAGCAGCTTTGGACTTGCCCCTGTTTGGGTGCGATTTGTGGGTCGTTGGTGCTTTGAAGCAAGGGCTTTCGTGCGCCTGCGGCGCGCGAGTGGCTTTCTCTTGAATGGCCAAGAGAAAGTCACCAAAGAGAAGGCCACCCTCCTCGGCGCTTGCCGGGCTCCGCCCGACAAGTCCGTGAGCCGCGGCCGGGGTTTTCGACGGGACTTCGGCAACTGCTCCTGCGTTGCTGTACCTCGAACATCCATATCCTCGCCTGTCCTGGCGAAAAGGAGCCGACATCCCTGTCGACTGCCCTGCGGGCCTGTCGACCACGACTCACCGCCTCACAAGGGGGTTGAAGATCCACAGCCACAGCCACAGCAGTCCGGGTCCACGAAGCGGTGCCGCATCCATTCGGGGCGTTCTTATCCTCGACCACCACAATCCATGTCGCACCTGTGAACCGATTGCCGCACCACTCGTTGAGGTAGGGGCTTAAGTTGCGAGCATTGCCTTGATCCCTGACCATCCTGTGTATGTTGCCCGCTGGCCTCTGAGCTGACGCCATCTATAACGACTTGCGTCATATGACGACTAGCGTTATGGTTTGTCCATGATCAGGAACTTTGCCGACAGGGAAGCGGAAAAGATCTGGCGGGGAACCACCTCCCGACGATTGCCCGCCGGTATCCAGTCCGTCGCGCGTCGCAAGCTGCGCATGCTTGGCAACGCCTTCGTGCTGGATGATCTGCGTATTCCGCCGGCCAATCGGCTTGAAGCCCTCAAGGGTAGCCGCAAGGGTCAGTACAGCATCCGCATCAACGATCAATGGCGCATCTGCTTCCGATGGATCGAGGGTGATGCCCACGACGTGGAAATCGTCGATTACCACTGATAAAGCGAGTCGACCATGAAAGTCCTGCCCAACATTCACCCCGGCGAGATCTTGCTCGAGGAGTTCCTGACTCCCATGGGCATCAGCCAGAACGCACTGGCACGCGCCGCCGGTGTGCCGCCACGCCGCATCAACGAGATCGTGCTTGGCAAGCGCGGTGTCACCGCGGATACGGCTGTACGCCTGGCGGCAGCGTTGGGAACCAGTGAACGGTTCTGGCTGGGGCTGCAGGCCGATTACGATCTTGAGGAGGCGCATCGCTCGCTGGGCAAGGCTGTCGAGCAGATCGCGCGACTTGCGGCGTGAGCCAATGCGAGCGAGGGGCTACGTGGGTTGGCTTCGTGGTATGCAGTACGGCGGGAGAACGTCAGTTGAAGCTACAACGCTAGACCCTCAGTCGCACTGTTTCGGTTTCGCTACGAATTACCAGGGAAACAAGTTGCGAATGAAGCGAAGTCGATGGTTGACGGGAGCGTGGCTGACAGTTGCAGCGTCGGCGATGGCGGCAACCGATGTGCCGGATTACACGCGGGCGCAATGGGGGCAGATCGACGCTGTGCGCAAGTCGGCGAACGAGCATGCCAACGCGCAGGCGAGCAAGGCATGCGGATGGCAACCGGCGGAACCGATAACGCCGCCCGACATGGTGGCGCCCGAAACGGAGCCGGTGGGCCGGCCAGGCTTGCGCGAAAAATTGATGGCCATGCTGAAGGAAGATCAGGCTTCGCGGGCCGTCATGTCCGCGATGGATACGCCGGCCAGCAACGCGCGCGTCGGATATGCCGACGAACGACATCGCAAGGCGTTGATCGCCATCGTGGACGAATACGGTTTGCCCACCACGGCGATGGTGGGGGAAAGTGGTGTGTGGGCAATGTTTTATCTGTCAGTGCATGCAGACGAGGACATCGCCTTGCAGCAACGCATGCTGAGCCTGATGCAACTGGCGGCGCGGACAAATGCGATACCAGTCTATCTTCCGGATTTCTTCCTCACGATTCGCCGCAACGTACCGTTGGGCAAGCCTTATGCCGCGATTTATCGGATCGATCGGGCGGGCCAGGGGAAAACGGAAAGCACATCTTCAACTCCTGCCGATCCGAAATCGTGCTTCGCGTCCAGGCGCGAGGCATTTGCCGAGGAATGGTTGCGAGACCATCTGCCTCACGGTCTCGCGGGGCCGTAGTCAAAAGTAACAACAGCAAGAACAGCGCGCTACTAAGAACAGGGTCTAAGAAAAAAGGAATGCGGCGGTCTAGCTTCGTAGCATTGACTATCGTCGAAGCAGGCCATGTCGCTTGGCTCGACCCGTTCGCCTCGAATTCGTCGATGCGCGCTACCAATCACTATTCAATCCAACAAAAAAGCGCAGTTTCCCGCGCCTTTTTGTTTCCCGCTGTTGGGGTGTGCCAGCTCAGTTGCGCGACTGCAGCTTCGACAACAGCCGCAGCAGTTCCAGATACAACCAGACCAGGGTCACCACCAGCGCGAAGGCGCCGTACCACTCCATGTATTTCGGCGCGCGGGCATTGACGCCCTGCTCGATCATGTCGAAGTCGAGGATCAGGTTGAGCGCCGCGATCACCACCACCACGGCGCTGAAGGCGATGCCCATGCCGCTGCTGCCGTTGATGAAGCCCATCGAGTGGCCGAAGAAGCCCATCACCATGTTGGCCATGTACAGCAGGAACACGCCGCCGGTGGCGGCGACCACGCCGAGCTTGAACTTCTCGGTGGCGCGGATCAGGCCGCTGCGATAGGCCAGCAACAGCGCGGCCATCACGCCGAAAGTGAGGCCGACGCCCTGCATCACGATACCGGGGTAGCGCATTTCGAACATGGCCGAGATGGCGCCGATGAACACACCCTCGACCAGCGCGTACAACGGTGCGGTAATCGGTGCCCAGGTTTTCTTGAAGGTGGTGATGAGGGCCAGGATCAGCCCACCGATGGCACCGCCGATCATCAGCGGCATCATCGACGGCAGGCTGGCAGGGCCACTGAACTGGCTCCAGCTGAACATCGCGCCGACCAGCGCGAGCACCAGCAGCAGGCCGGTCTTGTTGACCGTGCCGTTGAGCGTCATCACCTGGTCGCCATGCGACATGACGGCGCCGCTGGCCGCGTCGAGGAAGGTGTTTTTGTTGAGAGCCGGGTTGCCACTTTGCATGATCATCTCCCTGGAATATGTGAACTATCGTAGCCGGGTGGGCGCGTTGACCACCAGCGGTGCGCGGTTTCGCCGCTGCACCCCGACACACGAACTACGCGACAATGAGACCTTGCCGAACCTCATGGAGTTCCGATGAAGCCCGCCACCCTGCGTATTGCCACCCGCAAGAGCGCGCTCGCGCTGTGGCAGGCCGAACATGTCGCCGCCCTGCTGCGCGCGGCGCATCCGGGGCTCGCGGTGGAACTGGTGCCGATGAGCACCCGCGGCGACGAGATCCTCGATCAGCCGCTGGCCTCGATCGGTGGCAAAGGCCTGTTCCTGAAGGAGCTCGAGGTCGCCATGCTGGAAGGACGCGCCGATCTGGCCGTGCACTCGCTGAAGGACGTGCCGGCGCAACTGGAACCGGGCTTCGTGTTGCCTGCGATCCTGCCGCGCGCGGACGCGGCCGATGCCTTCGTCAGCAATGACTACGCCAACCTGGCCGCGCTGCCGCAAGGCGCACGGGTAGGCACCTCCTCGCTGCGCCGGCAGGCGCAGTTGCGCGCGCTGCGCCCGGACCTGGTGCTGCTCGACCTGCGCGGCAATGTCGGCACGCGACTGGGCAAGCTGGACGCCGGCGGTTATGACGCGATCGTGCTGGCCTGTGCGGGACTGGAGCGGCTGGGTCTGGCCTCGCGTATCCGCTCACGCCTGACCCCACCCAACTGGCTGCCTGCGCCGGGCCAGGCGGCGGTCGCGATCGAGGCGCTTGAGGGCCACAGCGCCGTGCTGGCGCTGCTGGAGGCGCTCGACGACGCCGACACGCGGCTGATGATCACCGCGGAGCGCACGATGAACCAGGCTCTGGGCGGCAGCTGCACCGTGCCGATCGGCGCCTGGTGCGTGCTCGGCGAGCACGACCTGCATCTGCGCGGCATGGTCGGCGACAGCGCCAGCGGTCGTCTGTTGCATGCGCAGGCCAGCGCTGCGATCGATCAGCCCGAGGCCCTCGGCCGCGAGGTGGCCGCGGCGCTGCTGACCCAGGGCGCCGGCACCCTGTTGGGGATTTGAACGACGGCGTCTCCGTCGGCCATGGTCATGCCGCGGACAAAAAACGGCCCCGTCACTCTCGCGACGGGGCCGCTCCAGTCAGAGATGACCGGTCAAATCAGAGGCGGTAGACCAGATTGGTCGTGGCCAGGGTATCCGTCTTCTTGGTGTCGGCCTGCACATCGCTGTTGTGGCGTACCTGGAAACCGACCTTCAAGGCGAGCTTGCGGGTCATGCTGACCGCGACGCCGGCGTCGTTCTGCAGATAGGTGTTCTTGGAACCCGCTTCCATCAGGAAGGTGTTCTCGAACGAGGTGTTGTCGGTGATCTTGTATTTGTAGTTGACCAGGCCACGGGCAACGACTTCACCCTGAGTCGGCTGCTGCTGGGGCAGGCTGATACCGTTTATCACGACGACGGCGTCGGCCGGACGGTAGCGCTTGTAACCAGGGCCGATTTCGAACGACAGCTCGTTGCGTTCGTCCTTCAGCGCGATATAGCCGTAGCCCAGCGAAACGACGCCCTGCCACAGGTTGGAGCCGAAATCGTCGTGCTCGTAGCGCGCCGCGCCCACGATATAGCTGCGCGTGTCCAGCTTCAGGCCCACCGACGCGCCACCGTCATAGCGGTTGGCGGTGGTGTTGAACTGGTCGATGGTGTTGCCAGCAGCATCAACCACCTTCTGCTGGCTCTTCGAGCGCAAGGCCTCGACGTAGAAGCTGTTCTTCCACTGGTCATTGTCCTGGCTCAGGCCCAGCTTGGCATTGAGGTTCTGCGAGCGCGAATTGCCGGTGGCCGAGGCGAAACCGAATTCGCCTGAACCGGTCCAGCCGCCGGTGTTGGAAGCGGGTGCCGCATCCTGCGCCTGCGCTGCAAAAGTGGCAAAGGTTGCCAGCAACACGCTGGCGATCAGGGTCTTTGTCATGGCGGGGAGTCCATTTGTTAAAGATTGGTAAGCCGAGCACCATAGCGGAGCGGATTGAACTTGCAATGAACGGGTCACGGTAGCCAGCGCCAGGTTCGATCCGGCACGAACGCCTTGCGACTGCCACACGCCGCCGCCATGCTACAAAGCGCCCTTCCCACGATATGCCGACGCCACCATGGATCGCTACGAACGCATACTGAGCCTGCACCGGCTCCTGAAGTCCGCGCACTACCCCATTCCGCTGCCACGCCTGCTCAGCGAGCTGGAGTGCTCGCGCGCCACGCTGTACCGCGATGTCGCCTTTTTGCGCGACGCGCTGGGTGCACCGATCGAAAGCGCCGGCACCGATCAGGCCGCCTTTCGCTATGAACTGGGCGAGGCTGAAAAATTCGAGCTGCCGGGGCTGTGGCTGACCTCGGACGAACTGGCCTCGCTGCTGGCCCTGAATGAGTTGATCAGCCGTTCCGGCCCGGGTGTACTGGCCGGTGCGCTGGCGCCGTTCAAGGCACGCATCGAAGGACTGCTGTCGCATCACGACAGTGGCAAGGCGCTGCCGATCGAACGCATCCGGGTGATTCCGTGGGGCGAGCGCAAGCTCGACCAGCAGGCGTTCCGGATCGTGGCCGGCGCGGTGCTGGAACGGAAACAGCTGCGCTTCCGCTACCGCGCGCGCACCACCAATGCCGACAGCCGCCGCACCGTGTCGCCGCAGCGGCTGACCCACTACCGCGACAACTGGTACCTCGATGTCTGGGATCACGACCGCGAGGCGCTGCGCAGTTTCGCGGTCGATCGCATCGTCGAGGCGAGCGCGCTGGACGCGGCCGCCATCGATGTGGTCGAGACCGATCTCAACGACTTGCTGGCTTCCAGTTATGGCATTTTCGCGGGCAAGCCCAAGGCCTGGGCCACCATCCGTTTCTCCTCGCACGCCGCACGCTGGGTCGCCGACGAGCACTGGCATTCGCAGCAGAAGGGCGAATGGCTGCCCGATGGCCGCTACGAGCTGAAGGTGCCGTACTCCAACTCGAAGGAGTTGTTGATGGACGTACTCAAGTACGGCCCGGATGCCGAAGTGGTGGCGCCGCTGCCGCTGCGCGAGGAAATGAAAATCCTGCTGCAACTGGCCCTGTCAGGCTACGCCTGACAGCACAAAAAGAGACGCACATCGGCGCCCGGGTCTTCCTGACGCCCTGATGCACGAAGCGACCAACCCGCACGGCACGTTCGCCTCCTCTCCCCCGAGGGGAGAGGATTGAGGTGAGGGGCGGGTGCTCGGGGGACGGCCGAACAAAACCCGCTCCGGTGCAGCTTCCGTGCAAGATTGTCCCCCTCTCCCCAACCCTCGGCAATCGCTCCCTGCATTGCTCTACCTCCTGCATCCATGCAGTCGTCTCCCCGCAGGGGAGAGGGAGCAAACGCGATAAGCGCGTTGCCTTATTGAAGTGGGTGGAACGGCCAGAAGTGGGGGATCAGCCACATCGACAGTCCGCAGAACATCAGGATCAGTGGAATGCCCACTTTCATGAAGTCGACGAAGCGGTAACCGCCGGCGTAATACACCATGGTGTTGGTCGGGTAGCCGACCGGCGTGGCAAACGAGGTGGCCGCCGCGAACGCCACCGCGATCACGAAGGGCCGCGGGTCAGCGTGCACGGCATGCGCCACCGACGCGGCGATGCCGACCATCAGCACCACCGAGGGGTTATGCCCCATCAACTCAGTGAGCAGGGCCGTCAGCAGGTAGATCATCAGCAGCGCCGCCAGCGGGCCATGATTGCCGACCAGACCCATGCCCATCTCCACCACGTGTGTCGACAGGCCGGTATTTTCAATCGCAATACCGAGTGGCAGGATCGCACCGAGCAGGATGATGATCTTCCAGTCGATGCCCTCGTAGACATCCTTGCGGCCGAAGCAGCCGGTCAGCGCCATCGCCGTGGCACCACAGATCGCGGCAATCGGAATCGGCAGCCAGTGCAGGCCCGAGATCAACACCACCCCGGCCATGATCGCTACCGCCACCAGTGCCTTGCGCGGCGTGCGGCGGGCATCCTCGCGCTCGGTCAGCACGATGAACGCCTCTTCGGCGCGCAATTGCGACATGCGGTCCTCGTCGACCAGCACCATCAGCACGTCACCCACGGCCAGGTTGACGTCGCTGAGTTTGTCGCGCAGCACCACACCGCGACGGTGGATGGCCAGCAAGGTAGCGTTGTAGCGCCAGCCGATACCGGACTCGTTGAACCGGCGGCCCTCGATCGCACTGCCCGGCGCCACGATCATCTCGGTCAGCACGCGCGGGCGTTCGGTGGCCTGGTCGTAATGCTTTTCCGGCGCATTGCGCAGCTTGGCACCGCGGCGGAATTCCTCGATTTTTTCCCAGTCACCGCGTACCAGCAGCACATCGCCGGCGGCCAGTTGCTGCGAGCGCGGTGACCACATGCGTCGCTCGCCGCGCAGCAGCTCCAGCGGGTACACCCCGAATTTCTCGCCCAGCTTGGCGTCGGCAATCATCTTGCCGACCAGCGGCGAGTCGGCGGTCAGTTCGAGTTCGGTGACGTACTTGCCGATGTCCAGCTCCTCGGGCATCTGTGCATCGATATGCGCCGGCAGCAGCCAGCGACCCACCAGCATCAGGTAGACGATGCCCGCGACCCCCAGCAGGGCGCCCAGCGGGGTCATCTCGAACACCCCGATCGGCAACAGCCCCTGCTTCTGCGCCAGACTGTCGGCGAGCAGGTTGGAGGAGGTCCCGATGAGCGTGCACACGCCACCCATCTGCGCCGCGAAGGCCATCGGCATCAGCACGCGCGCCGGCGAAGTATGCGTGCGCTGGCACACCCGCAAGGTCAGCGGCAGGAAGGTGGCGACCAGCGCGATGTTCTTGATGAAGGCCCCCAGCGGGGCAATCACCAGCATCACCGCCAGGGTCAGCAACCACGGCTGACGGATCTTCATCAGTAGCCGGCTCAGCGGCTCCAGTGCCCCGGAGCGCTCAATGCCCAGGCTCAGCGCGAACATCGCCGCCACCGTCACGGTGGCCTCGTTGCTGAATCCGGACAGCGCCTCGGCCGGGCTGACAATACCGAGAATCACCAACGCCGCCAGCGAGATCAGTGCCACCAGGTCGATGCGGACCTTTTCGCTGGCAAACAGCACCATCGCCGTGACGATCACCGCCATCGTGGCCCATGCCTGCCAACTCATGCGCACGCCCCCGCGACGGCATAAGACCGCTGGTGGATGGATTCATCGATCTTGCACATGCCGGCTCCGGGTCTTGCTGTCGTTCTGCTTGACCCTCATCCTAACCGCCAGCGCGCGAGCTGTATTGAACGCCGTGCTTTTGCCCCGCCCCGTCCTGGTTGGCAGACCGATGTGGAAGATCGCGAAGGCGCGGGCGCCACCCATGCATACCGCGACCGGAACCGTCCATGAGCCCGCACCAAACCGTCACCGATCCGACACCTGAAGATGATGCAGCGGATATCGCCAGGCCGACCGTCGCGCTGGCACTGGGCGCCGGTGGAGCCAAGGGCCTGACCCACATCGGCGTGATCGAGGAGCTGGAGGCCCAGGGCTTCCAGATCGTGGCCATCGCCGGCAGCTCGATGGGCGCACTGATCGGCGGCATCCATGCCATGGGCAAGCTCGACGTATACCGCGACTGGGTCTGCGCGCTGGCCAAGTTCGACGTGTTGCGGCTGGTCGACTGGACCTTTTCCGGCGGCGGCCTGATCAAGGGCGAGCGCATCATTGGCACCTTGCGCGGCCTGATCGGCGACACCCAGATCGAAGAACTGCCGACGGCCTTCACCGCGGTAGCCACCGATCTCGACCGTGGGCGCGAGGTATGGCTCAGCCATGGCAGCCTGTTCGACGCCATCCGAGCCTCGATTTCGGTGCCTACCGTATTCCGCCCGCACCCCTTGCATGGCAAGCGGCTGGTCGACGGTGCCTTGCTCAACCCGGTGCCGGTGACCCCGCTGATCGGCGCCCGCGCTGATTACGTGTTTGCAGTCAGCGTGGACGGCGCCGCCGAAGCCAGCAGCTCCGAACCGCCGCCGCGCGAGCCGGTCGATGAAGACAGCTACCGGCACAAGATCGGCGAATTCATCAGCCGGCTGATGCCGCAGGGGGAAACCCAGCCGCGCGCGCAGGGCACCCTGGATACCCTGACCCAGGCGATGGACCTGATGCAGGCCAACCTGTCACGCCTGCGTCTGGCCGCCTACGCGCCGGACCTGCTGATTGAAATGCCGCGCAACATCGCCAGCGTCTACGAGTTCTATCGCGCCCGCGAGTTGATCGAACGCGGTCGTCTGCAGACACGCGCTGCCCTGGCCAACTGGCCCGCGCCGAATGGTCCGCTGCGCTCAGCCTGAGGTAGCGTCGCGATCAGCGCGGGCCATGCGTGCGCAGCCAGCTGTCGAGATACGCCTTCAACGCCACCGCGTTGTTGTGTTCTTCATCACGCGCTGCATAGAGCAGGGTCAGCGGGTGTCGCGTGCTCCGTTCGGCCAGCGCACGCCAGTGCTCGGCCAGGCCATCCAGCTCGCTGGCGTAGCGATGGCGAAACCCGTCCCAGCGCGAGGGCGCATGCCCGAACCACTGGCGCAGCGCGACCGACGGCGCCAGCTCTTTTGCCCACTGATCCAGCGGCGCCTCTTCTTTCGTCAGGCCGCGCGGCCACAAGCGGTCGACCAGCACGCGAAAACCGTCGGCTTTCGCCGCTGGCTCGTAGACACGTTTGACGAGGATGCCCATCGCAGGTCTCCCTGACGCAAGTCCTGCAGCATACGACGATGATCCAGGCAGAACGTGACGAGGAGCCACGTCCGCCTCACGGGATCAGAGTTCCTCGACCCGGGTCACCTTGCCGCGACGCATCAGCCAGGCCACGCCACGCAGATCGGCCAGGCCGACCCACAGCCGATCGAGCATGCCGTACTTGGACACGCCCGCCGTGCGTGGGCGATGACCGACCGGTACGCTCTGGCTCTGGAAACCGGCGCGGTTGACCAGCGCCGGCAGATAACGGTGCATGTGGTCGAAGTAGGGCAGGCGCAGGAACACCTCGCGATCGAACAGCTTCAATCCGCAGCCGGTATCCGGGGTGGAATCACGCAGCATGCGCGAACGCACCGCGTTGGCCACTTTCGACGAGATGCGCTTGTTGAAGCTGTCGCGGCGGGTGGTGCGCCAGCCGGCGAACAAACGCGTATGCGCCTGCGCCGCATCCCGTGCGGCCAGCAGCTTGGGGATGTCAGCCGGATCATTCTGGCCGTCACCGTCAAGGGTGGCGATCCACGGCGATTGCGCGGCGCGCACGCCGTTCCACACGGCGGTGCTCTGCCCGCTGCGGGTGACGTGATGCAATACGCGCAGTTCCGGGTGAAGTGCCTTGTGTGCCGTCAGCACATCCCGGCTGTCGTCGCTGGAGTCGTCATCGACATAGATCACTTCATAGTCGACCTGACCGCGCAGGGCAGCGGCGATTTCGGCGAGCAGCGGGGGAATATTGTCGCGCTCGTTGAATACGGGTACGACGACGGAAAGCTGGGGCATGGATCCATTCCGGGAGCAGTCAGGCGCCAATTATCGCCCATGTACCGTTTTCGCGCGCGATCCGGTCCAGCGTCCGACCTGAAACGCCCGCCTTTCTCAAAATCCCGTGTAAGGAATTCTGCACGGCTCGGGTCTTCTGTTTCAGCCGGAATCATCCGGCATCCACGGGAGAGACCCATGCAAGCCAAGACTGTCATCAGCTCCACCCTGCTCAGCCTGCTCGCCGCCGGCGCACTGGGCGTCGCCAGCAACGCCCACGCCGCCGACAAGATGGCCGCCGGCAGCATGCAGAAGTGTTACGGCGTCAACGCGGCGCACAAGAACGACTGCAAGGCCGGCTCGCACTCCTGCGCCGGTCAGTCGTCCAAGGCGCGCGACCCGGCCTCGTTCGTCGAGGTGCCGACCGGCCTGTGCTCCAAGCTCGACGGTGGTTCGCCGACCGCCGACGCCATGATGAAACACGATGCGATGGGCAAGAGCTGAGTCCCATGCCGTCGACACGCCTTTTGCGTGCGCAGCCGATGCCGACCTCCGTCGGCATCGGCCTGCGGCCGCCGCATATCGAGCATGTGCTCGAGATGCGGCCGGCCGTGCCGTTCTTCGAGCTGCACAGCGAGAACCTGTTCTGCGCCGGCGGACCGATGTGGGACGTGTTTGAACGCGTCCGCGCCGATTATCCGGTGAGCCTGCACGGCGTGGGACTGTCGCTGGGCCGCGCCGATGCGCTCGACCCGGCGCACCTGCAGCGCCTGCGCGAGGTAGTGGCGCGGGCCGCACCGACGCTGGTCTCCGAGCATGTGTGCTGGGGCGCCATCGGCGAGCGCCATTTCAACGACCTGCTGCCGTTGCCGTATACCGAAGAGGCGCTGGCGCTGATGGTTGAACATGTCGACCAGCTGCAACACACGCTGCAGCGAAAAGTGCTGCTGGAGAACGTCTCCAGCTATATCCATTACACCCATTCGACCATGCCCGAGTGGGAGTTCCTGGCGGCGCTGGCGCAACGCAGCGGCTGCGGCCTGCTGCTCGACGTCAACAACATCTACGTCAACAGCATCAACCACGGCATCGACGCGGTGGCCTATCTGCACCACATCGACCCCGCCAGCGTGGGCGAAATTCACCTGGCCGGCTTCAGCCGACAACATGGCCTCGGTGGCCCGCTGCTGATCATGGGTGTCGATCAGCGCGTCGATCCCGCCGTATGGCAGCTCTATGCGCAGGCGATCGAGCGGATCGGCGCCCGCCCGACCCTGATCGAATGGGATCAGCAGTTGCCAGCCTTCGCCGTACTTGAAGACGAGGCGCGTATCGCCACGGACTATCTGCATGCATACGCCACCGAGTCTGTCTGAGCTGCAGGCAGGATTTGCCTGCGCCATGATCGACGGCGCGGCACCGGCGCTGCTGCCGTGGATAGCCACGCGCGGCATCGAGCCAGCCGCGCGATTGCAGATTTACCGCCACGCCGTGCTGGCCACCCAGGTCGCTTCGCTGGTCACCAGTTTTCCTGCCGTGGAGCGCATGCTCGGCACCGGCTGTTTTGACGGCTGGGCCACCCGTTACGCCGCATGGCACGGCAGCCGTAGCGGCAACCTGCAGAATCTTGGCGATGACTTCGCCGACTACTTGGTGGCCCAGACGGAGTTGCAGGCACTTGGCTGGCTGGAGCCGTTGGCTCGACTGGACTGGCTGCGCCAGCGCTGCATTCTCGCCGCCGAGGCGGACGCGCTGGATGCGGTGGCGATGCAGGCCGCGCTGCTGGCGGCCGGCGATGATCCCGTGTTGCGGCTGTTGCCCAGCGTGCAGGCGATCTCCGCACCGTTCCCGCTGCTGGACTTGTGGCGCTACAGCGAGTCACCCCAAACCCGCCGCGTGGATCTGCATGGCGCCGCGCAAGGCGTTCTGCTCTGGCGTGAGGACGGCCAGGTGGCGATGCACGCCTGCATGCCGGCCACAGCCGCCTTCGTCCTCGCGCTGAGCGGTGGCGAGCCGGTTTCCGCTGCCATGGCGGCAGCTCGCGCCGTCGATGACGAGGCGACCCTGCCGAGCCTGCTTGGCCCGGTGCTTGCCCATGCCCTGATCGGGAACGTATCCCCCTCCCTGACTCTCAACGAGAACCCGACATGAACACTTCCGCGTCGAACCCTTCCGCCTCGACAGCCGTGGGTTACTGGCAAGACCTCACCGCCGCCCTGGCTCATCTGCAGCCGCTGGTGTTGCTGTTGTTCCGCCTGGTGGTAGCGCTGGCTTTCTGGCGCGCCGGCGTGGTCAAGCTGGCCGACCCCGCCGGCACACTTTCGTTGTTCAGCAACACCTATCAGGTGCCGCTGCTGGCGCCGCAGGTGGCCGCCACGCTAGGGACCTGGGTGGAGCTCATCACGCCGTGGTTGCTGATCTTCGGCCTGGGCACGCGGGCGGTGGCAGCGATGCTGTTCGTCTACAACATCATCGCGGTGGTGTCGTATCCGGACCTGTGGCCAGACGGTTTCTGGACCGGTCTGATCGGCACGGATTTCAACGATCACAAAGCCTG
Source organism: Lysobacterales bacterium (assembly GCA_038215995.1). Lineage (GTDB taxonomy): Bacteria > Pseudomonadota > Gammaproteobacteria > Xanthomonadales > Rhodanobacteraceae > Rhodanobacter. The sequence continues at coordinate 2,215 of JBBQQL010000093.1, read as the reverse complement.
GGGCCTGATGTTGCTGGCCGTGCTCGCGTGGGGTCCGGGTGCGCTCTCGCTGGATCGACTGGTCCGCAGCTGGTTCAACCGCAGCGGCACGCTCCACCGCTGAAGCGTGCCGGCTGGCGCCGCCGATGATGGCGGCGCGCCCATCACCGGCTAGAGCTGACTGACCCGCGGCCCACCGAGGCCGTCGATGGCCACGCGCCAGTCCTGCGCCACCGTAGAGGCCACCGCGTCGAACGGCTGCTTGCCGCGCTGATCGGTCAGCATCACCAACTGGCCGTGCTGCAACTGCACCACCCGCCCGCGCCAGTCGCCGCGATGGAAATCTCGCCCCGTGCCACCCTGCTTGCCAGGCACATAGAGCACGGCGACCGAGGTGTCGCCGACGCGACTGACCAGATGGACGGTGAGATAAGGCCCTACCGGGCAGTCGTGCACGTAGGTGACATCGGTGGGCAGCGGCCCCTGCAAAGACTGGCCGCGTGCGGCAAAGCCGGCCTCGATGGCCTGCGCAGTGATCGGCTGGGTCAGGTCGAGCGAATGGATCTCTTCCGGCATGTGCGCTACCGCCAGCGCAGGCAGGGTGCGCGCGTCAAACTCACGCCAGAGCAGACTGCCCCCGATCGCCGCCACCAGCGAGGCGGCCATCGCCAGCGCGATGGTACGACGGCGTCCGTATTGACGGCGTTCGCCGGTAGCCTGGGTCAGCAACACGCGTTCGGCCAGGCCGGCGGGCACCGGTATCTGCAGCGCGGCAAACAAGTCGCTTTCCGCCTGTTGTGAGCGATCCCAGGCGGCGGCGCAGCCAACGCACTGTGCGCGATGGGCAAGCTGCTCAGCGTCGTGCGCGTGCGGATCGGCACCTAACCGGCGGCGGAATTCAAGACAGTCCATGTGACACCTCCGCGCGTGCGCCGTGCATGATCGACTTCAGTTGCTGCCGGGCGCGGAACAACTGCGTCATCACCGCACCGGACTGCAGGCCCAGTTCGGCGGCGATCTCGTCGCAGGTGAGGCCGCCGAGAACTTGCAGCAACAGCGGTTCGCGGTATTTGTAGGGGAGTTTCGACATGGCTTCACGCAGTTCTGTGGCGTCTCCATGACGCTCGGGGCTGGCCCAGGCGGCTTGCTCGGGGATGCCATCGTTCAGTTCGACCGTATCCAGCTGACGGCGTTCGTGCAGGCGCGCATGCTCGCGGCGCAGGATGGTCAGCAGCCATGGTTTCGCGGCCTCGGCCTCGCGCAGCGCTTCGAGGTTTTTCCAGGCACGCAGCATGGTTTCCTGGACCAGATCCTGGGCCAGCGCATCCTGCCCGCACAGCCAGTAAGCGAAGCGATAAAGGTCGCCGGTATGCGCGCGCGTCAGCGCCTCGAATTGTCGTTGTCGGGGATTCACCACCAAGGAGACCGGGTCAGGGCGTTTCATCTTTCACCCCCAACGAACATCAGTGCTTACATCGGCGACAACCTGCCACCACGATGGGCCTGCGCACGATCACACCGTGGGCAGGCCGAGGCGGGTCAGCGCACCTTTTGCAGGATACCTTCGAGCTCGTCATTGCTGTGGTAGTGGATCACCAGCTTGCCGCGCCCGCCGCGCCCCTGCGCCAGCTCGACCCGGGTGGCGAAGCGTTCGGCCAGTTCGCGCTCAAGATCGGCAATGTTCGGATCTCGCGACGGCGCGCTTTTGGCCTTGCCCTTGGGCGCGGCTTGCGCGCGGCGTGCCGCTTCCTCCAGCTCGCGCACACTCCAGCCATGGCGCGATGCCTCCAGCGCCAAGTGCTCGGCCTCGCGTTCGGGCAGGGTGAGCAGGCAGCGGGCGTGGCCCATCTCCAGCTTGCCCTCGTCCAGCAGCTTCTTGATCGACGCCGGCAGCTCGGTCAGGCGCAGCAGATTGGAGACCGCGGCACGCGAGCGACCGACCGCATCGGCCGCCTGCTGATGGGTGAGGTCGAAATCGTCGATCAGGCGCTTCAGCGCATCGGCTTCTTCCAGCGGGGTGAGATCCTGGCGCTGGATGTTCTCGATCAGCGCCATCGCCGGCACCGCTTCCTCGGACACCTTCTTGACCAGCGCCGGCAGCTCGCTCATCTGTGCGCGCTGGGCGGCACGCCAGCGGCGTTCGCCGGCAATCAGCTCGTAGCTGTTGCGGCCGATTTCGCGCACCACCACCGGCTGGATCAGGCCCTGCGCCTTGATCGACGCGGCCAGCTCATCG
>JBBQQL010000092.1:0-16362 GCA_038215995.1 Lysobacterales bacterium | reverse complement strand
CCCGGCCTCAACGGTGATTGCGTACAAAGGCGAGCGGATTGACCACGCGGCCGTCGTACCAGACCTCGAAGTGCACATGCGAACCCGTGGAGCGACCGGTGGACCCCGCCTGCGCGATCACACTCCCCACCTGCACATGCTGGCCGGGATGAACGTCCAGCTTGCTGTTGTGCGCATAGCGAGTCATGTAGCCATTGCCATGATCGATTTCAACGACGTTGCCGTAGCCATTGCGCACGCCGGCAAACGTGACCATTCCCTCGGCGACGGCATGTACCGAAGTACCATAGGGCGTGGCGATGTCAATGCCGGTATGACGAGCCGAGTGGCCGTCGAACGGATCCGGGCGAACACCAAAATAGGATGAGATATAGCCCGGAACCGGCATGCCGGTGGGTTTCAGGTTCGACTCGATTCGCGCATCCAGCAACAAGCTTTGCAGCGCTGACAATTGCGCCTGCTGGGTATCAAATTGCGCGGCCAACTGGTCGATGCCGCTGTCCAGCGCAGGTGGCAGGGCATACCCTGCTCCACTGGCATCCTCGACGCCGCCGACCGCCGGCTGCTGATCGAAATTGAACTCACCATCGTCCAGCTTGCCGACTTCTGCCAACCGCTCACCCAGCGCATTCAGGCGTGTCGACTGTGCCTGCAACTGCCCTAGCTTCACAGCCAAGGCATCCAGATCTCGCTGAGCCTCCGTGCGCACACCGTCCAACTGGGCATCCTGGCTGCGGATCTGCTTTTGCAGGGAGCGGATTTCGGTCAACGCCCGATCCCGCGGGCTGGCGACCATCAAGGCCAATGCAACACCAGCCCCGACCAGACCGAAGACTGCAAGCGACACCATCGACAGCAGCTTCCAGCGCAGGCGCCGGTCAGCGAGATCGAGTGTCTTCGGCACTTTCCTGGCACGTGATACGAGTATGATTTGCATGTCTTTCCAAAATCGAATTCCGGCACCATGCAACGCGCCACACCAGCGATGACTCGCCGCCTGGGCAACGGGCCAAGGCCCCTTGCCGACTGCGGCTCCTTCGCCACACTGGCTGGTAAAGCCAGTGCGCTCGAAGCGCTGGATCGCGCCTTGCGCCAGACGTTGCCCTCGCCATTGCGCGAGCAGGTGAGATTCGCCAACCTGCGCAACGACCGCCTCGTCTTTTTGGCATCTTCACCGGGATGGGCGTCGCGCCTGCGCTTGATGCAGACACAGATCCTTGCCACCGCACGCGCCGTCGGCGCGTCCGCCAGTTCCGTCACCGTGAAAGTGGCCCCCCAACCACCGGTTGTCGTTGCGCCGGATCGGTCGAAACCGCTTTCGCCCACGGCGGCCACCCACCTCAGGGCCGCTGCCGCGTCATTCACCGACCCCGAATGGCGGGCCATGTTCCTGCAGCTGGCGTCCCTCGCCGAAGACTCTGATTCCTGATGCCGCCCGCACTACTCACTTGAGCGAAGCATGGTTACCGCTGGTGAAAGAGCACAAGAGATCACGCGCTCTTCACGAAGGTTGGTTTTATAGCATGGCCGGTCTGGCAAACACCAACAGCCATCGCGAAACCGTGAACTTGACAAGGGCGAAACGATCTGGAGCACAAAATAAAACGGCCACTTCTTGCGAAGTGGCCGTTTGTATGCGGCGGTGGCAATGGCGCGCCGATGGAAGCCCGATTCAGATCGCCTGGGCAGGATGGGCATAGGAGATCGGCGAGGTCGCCGGATCATCCTGGTAGCTGACTTCCTCCCACGCCGACGCGTCGGCAATGAGCGCGCGCAACAACTTGTTGTTCAACTCATGTCCCGACTTGTGCGCATGATAGGCGCCGATCAGGCTGTGGCCGAGCAGGTACAAATCACCGATCGCATCGAGGATCTTGTGCTTGACGAACTCATCCTCGTAACGCAGGCCGTCTTCGTTGAGCACACGGTAGTCGTCCAGCACCACCGCGTTGTCCATCGAGCCACCCAGTGCCAGGTTATGTTCGCGCAGCATCTCGATGTCGCGCATGAACCCGAACGTACGAGCCCGGCTCACTTCCTTGACGAAGGACGTGGTCGAGAAATCGATCTCGGCACGCGACGTGCGCTTGCTGATGATCGGATGATTGAAGTCAATCGAGAAGCCGACCTTGAACCCTTCGAACGGATCGAAGCTCGCCCACTTGTCACCTTCCTGCACCTTGATCGGCTTCTTGATGCGAATGAAGCGCTTGGCCACGTTCTGCTCTTCGATACCTGCTGACTGCAGCAGAAACACGAAGGGACCGGCGCTGCCGTCCATGATCGGCACTTCCGGCGCTGAAAGGTCAACGTAGGCGTTGTCGATGCCGAGGCCCGCCATCGCCGAGAGCAAGTGCTCGACCGTGGAGACACGCACATCGCCATTGACCAGCGTGGTCGACAGCCGGGTATCACCGACGTTGTCCTGCCGCGCGCGGATGTCCACCGGCGGATCGAGGTCCGTCCGGCGAAAAACGATACCGGTATTCGGGCCGGCCGGGCGCAGGGTCATATAGACCTTGTCGCCTGTGTGCAGGCCAACGCCGGTCGCCCGGATAATGTTTTTGAGCGTACGCTGCTTGATCATTGTTGTTGGTACCGGTGGAGGCAGCAGCCAATTAGGGGCGGATGCTAACACAGTTTTAACCTGCGTCAAAAGCAAACCGTACCGTACAGTCTTGTTAAGGCTTCATCTTGTCTTCATCCCTGAAGGCTGCCGGCACCACTCCCCGACACCTGCCGACAAAACGTTGTGGCAACACGACACTCGATGCCTGGGACGGGAATCCGGCACGGAGCAGCGGGCCAATGGCAACGGGCAAGCCCGGACATTGGCCGTGCGTCGTCCCGACGCACAGTCTTGACACCTAAGCAAACCTCAAACGAACCACCTACCCATTGCGTTTACAGCGCCGCGCAAGGCTCCGACCCGGCCATACCGTGGCTTGCGCCATCGGTATCTGGCCGACTGATCTCTGACCTGCCAGAAGGGCGTTCGTTCAGTCCCCGTGGCGATGTTCTGCACAGGGGGAACGCTCGCCCATTCCGGCACTCAGTCTGCCTGGCGGCGCAGGAACGCCGGGATATCCAGGTAGTCGAAGCCCGCCTCCGCCTGTTTCTGCGCAGCCGGCTCCGAACGGGTGGAGCTGCTTACCGTCATCTCCGGCTGGGCATAGTCGACCACCTCGTTGCCGGTGCCGGTGCGCAGCACCACGGGACGCGGACGCATCTGCACCTGCTGGGTCTCGACCATGCGGATCGGCGGCTGCTGACGCGACGCATTCGCTCGGTTGAGACCTGTCGCCACCACGGTAACGCGCACATCGTCCTTCATTTCCGGATCGAGCGAGGTACCGATCACCACCGTGGCGTCTTCGCTGGCGAAGTCGTGGATGATGCGACCGATTTCGTCGAACTCGCGCATGGTCAGGTTGGTGCCGGCGGTGACATTGACCAGGATGCCGCAGGCGCCATTGAGGTTGACATCTTCCAGCAGCGGGTTCTTGATCGCGGCCTCGGCAGCCGCCTGAGCGCGATCGTCGCCACGTGCGGTACCCGAGCCCATCATCGCCAAGCCCATTTCGGACATCACGGTGCGCACGTCGGCGAAGTCGACGTTGATCAGGCCAGGCGACGTGATCAGGTCGGCGATGCCCTGTACGGCACCCTGCAACACGTCATTGGCTGCCTTGAAGGCGTTCAATAGCGTCACGTCCCGGCCGAGCACGCTGAGCAGCTTCTCGTTTGGCACGGTGATCAGCGAGTCGACGTGCTGCGACAGATCCTCGATGCCCTTCAGAGCGACCTGCATGCGCCGGCGACCCTCGAACGGGAACGGCTTGGTCACCACAGCCACGGTGAGAATGCCCTTCTCCTTGGCCAACTGCGCCACGACAGGAGCAGCACCGGTGCCGGTACCGCCACCCATGCCAGCGGTGATGAACACCATGTCGGCGCCTTCCAGCATCGCCTCGATCCGCTCGCGATCTTCGAGAGCAGCCTGACGACCGACTTCAGGATTGGCACCAGCACCAAGACCCTTGGTGACGTTGCCGCCGAGCTGAAGGTGGGTGCGTGAGCCACAGTTGCTCATCGCTTGTGCGTCGGTGTTGGCGACAACGAATTCGACACCTTCGATGTTGGCATTGAGCATGTGTGCCACGGCATTGCCGCCGCCACCGCCGATACCAATGACCTTGATGACTGCATTGGGTGCGAGTTTATCAATCAGTTCAAACATTTCCCGTCCTCCGTAGAGTTGTTGTCGTTGTAACCAGGATGCCGACTCCTGCCGGATCCTGGTGGTGGGCTCATGGTCCTTCTGCCCGTGGCTGCGCATCCTGCACCGCCAAAATTGTCATTGCCTGCAGTGCGGCCCCTCAGAAATTCCTGGTGAGCCAACCGCGAATTCTCCCGATCATGCCGCCGACGCTACCGCCGGCCGGACCGCTGGCACGCATCCCGCCCGCCCGCGAACCGTGCAACAGCAGGCCTACGCCGGTCGCGTGCAGCGGGCTGGTGACTACGTCGCCAAGCCCTTCGATATGCTGCGGCACGCCGATGCGCACCATCTTGTGAAAGATTTCCTCGGCCAGCTCCAGCGCGCCCTCCATCTTCGACGCGCCACCGGTCAGCACCACGCCTGCAGCCACCAGGCTCTCGTAGCCGGAGCGACGCAGCTGGTCCTGCACCATCTCGAAAATCTCCTCGTAGCGCGCCTGCACGCTCTGCGCCAGGGACTGGCGGGCGAGCCGACGCGGCGGGCGATCGCCGACGCTGGGTACCTGGATGGTCTCCTCCGCATGCGCCAGACCGGTCTGCGCGCAGGCGTACTTGATCTTGATTTCCTCGGCATGCGCGGTGGGCGTGTGCACGCCGTAGGCGATGTCGCTGGTGACCTGATCACCGCCAATCGGCAGTGAAGCGGTATAGCGGATCGAGCCTTGCGTATAGATGGCGATATCGGTCGTGCCGGCACCGATATCGACCAGGCATACGCCCAGCTCGCGCTCGTCGTCGGTCAATACCGCCTTGGCACTGGCCAGCGCCGAAGGCACCAGCTCATCGACCGTCAGGCCGCAGCGCTGGATGCACTTGCTGATGTTCTGTACCGCGGCCGCCGCACCGGTCACCAGGTGGACGTTGGCCTCAAGCCGCACGCCACTCATGCCGACCGGCGAGCGGATGCCGTCCTGACCATCGATGCGATATTCCTGCGATTCCTTGTAAAGCACCTTCCGATCGGCCGGGATCGCCACTGCGCTGGCCGCTTCCAGTACCTGCTCCAGATCCGCCGCCGTGACCTCGCGATCACGAATGGCGGCATTGCCATGCGAGTTGCGGGTTTCCAGGTGGCTGCCCGAGATGGAGGCGTAAACCGAGCGGATATCGCAACCGGCCATCAACTCGGCCTCCTCCACCGCGCGCTGGATCGAGTGCACCGTGGATTCGATGTCTACTACCGAGCCGCGCTTCATGCCGCGCGATACGTGCGTGCCGATACCGATCACGGTGATCGGCTCGCCTGGCTCGTATTCGCCGACAATCGCCACCACTTTGGAGGTGCCGATATCGAGCCCGACCACCAACTGCTTGTCGTTACGCGATTTCATAGCGAGATAGTCATGAGCGGGTGGAACCTCCAGCGTTGACGCCGGCCACAGCGGGCCAGCGCACGGCAAATCCATTGGTGTAACGAAGGTCGGCGTAGACGAAGCCGTCGGCATGACCGGCTATCAGTTGCGGATATACATCCAGGAATCGATGCAAACGCCGGCCGGCCTGCTCGCGGTCGCCGATCACGATCTGCGCGCCGCTGGCCGTGGTGACACTCCAGCTGCCGCGATCACTCAGCGCCACGCCGGTGATCTTCAGATGAGTGCCCGCGAATGCCTTGCTGGTCTCCGCATAGAAGCTGACCACCTCGGCAAGCCGCGCGTCCGGGCCGTGGAGATCCGGCAGGCTGTTCACGTCGCTCGCGTCCGGAACGTCGAAAACCTGTCCCTGCTGACTGATCAACTGCTTGCCGTTCCAGCGCGCGAACGGAAGGCGCTCATAGATCCGCAACTGCAGCGTGTCGGGCCAGCGCTTGCGTGCCTCGACCGACTCGACCCAGGGCAGCGCGGCCACGGCCTTCTGCACTGCATCGAGATCCAGCGCAAAGAAACCCTTGCCCAGGCGCGGCAATATCGCCGCACGAACATCGGCCGCACTGACATGCTTGAATTCGGCCTGCACGGTCAGCTGCGTCACCGGCCAGCGCCCGGCCGCAAACCAGCCGCGCAGCACGCCGACAATCGGCAGCGCGACCAGGGCGATGGCCAGCAACCAGGCGATCAGGCGGACCGATCCTTTCACGCATCCTCCCTCAGGCTGGTTTCGAGTACCCGCCAGCACAGTTCCTGATAGTCGATGCCTGCCATTGCGGCAGCCTTCGGCACGAGAGAGTGGGAGGTCATGCCCGGCGCGGTATTCACTTCCAGCAGCCAGTTTCGACCGTTGCGGTCACGCATCACGTCGACGCGACCCCAGCCGGAGCAACCCAGCGCATCGAACGCCGCCAGCGAGAGTGCTGCCAGTTCTTCCGCGGCCACGCCCTGCGCGCCCGGGCAGATGTACTGGGTATCTTCGGCTACGTATTTTGCGTTGTAGTCGTAGAAAGCGCCCTTCGGCACGATGTGGATGCTCGGCAGCACCTGGCGACCGAGAATCGCCACGGTCAGCTCGTCGCCTTCGATCAGTGTCTCCATCAGCAGGTCGCCCGGATACTTCGCCGCCAATTCCACCGCCGCATCCAGGTCCTTCTCCGCAAACACCCGCGTCACGCCGACGCTGGAACCTTCGCATGCCGGCTTCACGATCAGCGGAAAACCGACCCTGCGCGCGGCCGCGTGCACATCGGCACCACGCGGCAGTGCTGCGAAAGTCGGCGTCGACAGACCGAGCGACTGCCACACGCGCTTGGATCGCGTCTTGTCCATCGACAGCGCCGAGCCGAGCACCCCGGAGCCTGTATACGGCACATTGAGCGACTCCAGCGCACCCTGCAGCACGCCATCCTCACCACCGCCATGCTGGCCGTGAAGGATGTTGAACACGCGCGCGAAGTGGCCGGCGCGCAGGGCATCGAGCAGCGCCGGGATACCGTCGATCGCATGCGCGTCGATGCCGCGTTCGCGCAGCGCGGCGAGTACGTTCCGACCGGAATCAAGCGACACCTCGCGTTCGGCCGAGCTGCCGCCCATCACTACCGCGACACGACCGAACTGGGCCGGATCGCTGACCTTGCTTTTGTACATCGTGCTCACTTGCTTGTCCTCAGATGACCGGACTGGGCCAACTCCAGTGCCGTCGCACCGATGTCGCCCGCGCCCAGCAACAGCAACAGGTCACCGTCGCGCAGGAGGCTTGGCAGGCTGTCGCGGAACTCACGCGGATGCTCGACCAGCACCGGGTCGACCTTGCCGCGCGCCCGCACGGCACGCGCCAGCGCACGCCCGTCGGCACCGGCAATCGGCGCCTCGCCTGCCGGGTAGACATCGGCCAGCAGCAGCACGTCCGCCTCGGCCAGCACGTTGGCGAAGTCATCGAGCAGGTCGCGCGTACGGCTATAACGATGGGGCTGAAAGCCCACCACCAGGCGACGAGCCGGCCAGCCGCCGCGAACCGCAGCGAACACGGCCGCGAGCTCGCGCGGGTGATGGCCGTAATCGTCGACCAGCAGGACGCTGCCCTGGTCCAGGGCAAGCTCACCACGGCGATGGAAGCGTCGGCCGACGCCCTCGAAATGCTTCAACGCATGCGCGATCGCCTCCGCCTCCACACCAAGCTGCCAGCCGATGCTGGCAGCGGCCAGCGCGTTCAGCACGTTGTGGCGACCGGGCAGATTGAGCGTCACCGGCAGCGTCCCGGCACGACCCGGCAGCTGCAAATCGAAATACATTTCGAAGCCGTCCTGGCGCAAGTTCAGCGCCCGCACATCGGCATCAACGGTATCGATGCCGTAGGTGGTCACCCGGCGATTGGTGGTGCGCGCCAGCGCCGCCACCTCGGCATCGTCCACACACAGCACCGCGAGGCCGTAGAACGGCAGTCGGTGCAGGAAGGCATCGAACGCCTGCTTCACCTGGGCGAAGTCGCCGCCATAGTTTTCCAGGTGATCGGCATCGATATTGGTGATCGCCGCGATCACCGGCGACAGCAGCAGGAACGAGCCGTCCGATTCGTCCGCTTCGGCGACCAGGTATTGCCCGGTACCCAGACGAGCATTGGCGCCGGCCGCATTGAGCTGGCCGCCGATCACGAAAGTCGGGTCATAGCCCGCCTCGGCCAGCACGCTGGCGGTGAGACTGGTGGTGGTGGTCTTGCCGTGCGTGCCGGCAATGGCCACGCCGCGGCGGAAGCGCATCAGTTCGCCCAGCATCTCGGCACGCGGAATCACCGGAATGCGTGCCACGTGGGCGGCGACGAGTTCCGGGTTGTCCTGGCCGATCGCGCTGGACGTCACCACCACGTCGGCATCGGCGATGTTTTCCGCGGCGTGTCCCACATGCACCTTGACGCCCATCTGCTGCAGGCGCTTTGCGGTCGATGAGTTGGCCCGGTCCGACCCTGACACGGCGTAGCCGAGGTTGTGCAGTACCTCGGCGATGCCGCTCATGCCGACGCCGCCGATGCCGATGAAGTGGACCCGACGAAAGGTCGTCATCAGGTCTTCGTGGGCGAGCAGACGACGCAGAGTCATGCCGCCACCTCGATGCACGCCTGTGCGATCACCTTCGCCGCATCGGGCTTGGCCAGCGTACGCGCCGCTTCCGCCATCGCCAGCAAGCCTTGGCGGTTCCCCAGCAGCGACTCCAGTCGCTGCGCCAGTAGCTGGATATCCAGTTCACTCTCCTGCATCACGATCGCGGCGCCGGCAGCGGCCAGCACCTGCGCGTTACGGGTCTGGTGGTCGTCGACGGCATGCGGATACGGCACCAGCACGGCGCCGAGGCCGGCGGCCGAGAGCTCGGCCAGGGTCAGCGCGCCGGCCCGGCATACCGCCAGATCAGCCGCGCCGTAGCTGCCCGCCATGTCGTCGATGAAGGCCACTACGTCAGCTTCGACACCTGCTGCGGCATACGCCGCACGGGCCTCGTCCAGACCTCTGGTGCCACACTGATGAAGCACGCGCGGCCGCTGCTCCGGCGCCAGCCGGGCCAGCGCCTGCGGAACTGTCAGATTGAGCGCCCGGGCGCCCAGACTGCCACCCAGTACCAGCAACTGCGGCCGACCCTCGCGGCCAGCCATGCGCTGCGCGGGCGGGGCCAGGGCTGCGATCGCATCGCGCACCGGATTGCCCACCCACTGCGCCTGCGGCAATACGTCGGCAAAGCCCGCCAACACTCGGCGCGCCAAACCGGCGAGCTTGCGATTGGTGAACCCCGCCACCCGATTCTGTTCATGCACCAGCAGCGGCTTGCGCAGCAACCACGCAGCGACACCACCGGGCCCGGCTACATAGCCGCCCATCGACAGCACGCTGCGCGGCTGCAACCGATGCAGCAGCAGCAACGAGGCCATCAGGGCACGCAACAACATCAATGGCGCCAGCAATCGGGTCTTCAGTCCCTTGCCGCGCAGGCCGCCGACGGCCACCGTGTGCAGCTCGAAGCGATGCGCCGGCACCACCTTGGTTTCCATGCCGCCCACGGCACCCAGCCACACCACCGGTACGCCCTGCGAACGCAGGCACTCGGCCACGGCGAGCCCGGGGAAAATGTGGCCGCCGGTGCCGCCGGCCATGATCAAGACGGGTGCCGAACTGTTCATGCGGCCTCCGCCTCGCGCTGCTTGAGCGCCGTATTCGCGTCCGCAGCAACCACAGCCGCTGGCATGCGCGTGGCCATCTGGCGCGCATCCAGTGCGCGATTGATTTCGAACGTGGCGCGCAGCAACACGCCAGCCATGGCGCAGGTCAAGGCCATGGACGAACCGCCGTAACTGATCAGCGGCAGGGTCAACCCCTTGGTCGGCAGCGCACCCAGATTCACGCCCACCGAGACAATGGCCTGCATTGCCAGCATCAGCGAGATGCCGAACGCCACGTAGCCGGCAAAGCGCTGGCCCACTTCGACACCCTTGAGGCCGATGTAGAGCCCGCGCCCGACAACAAGCGCGAACAGGCTGATGACCAAGACCACACCGGCCAGACCCAGCTCTTCGCCAATCACGGCAAAGATGAAATCGGTATGCGCCTCGGGCAGATACGACAGCTTCAACACACTCGAGCCGAGCCCGACGCCGGTCCATTCACCGCGGCCAATCGCCATCAGCGACTGGGTCAGCTGAAAGCCGTCGTTGAACGGGTCTTTCCATGGGTCCATGAACGAGGTGAGCCGCTTCATGCGGTAGCTCTCGCCGGTCGCAGCGATATACAGCAGCGGCATCAGCGGCAGGCCCATAAGAAACAGGAAAATCGGTCGTGCACCGCCCAGCCAGACCATCGCAATGGTCACCGCGATGACCAGGGTGGCCGAACCGAAATCGGGTTGTGCCAAAAGCAGCAGCACGATCACGCCCGCCACCATCACCGGCTTGAACAAGCCGAGGAAGCGGGTCTCGACGCTTTCACGATGGCGGACCAGATAGCTGGCGACATACACCACCAGGATCAGCTTCACCGCCTCCACCGGCTGGAAAGTGGTGAAGAGAAGATTGAGCCAGCGCCGCGCGCCGTTGATGCGCATGCCGAAATGCGGCACAAAGACGGCAAGCAGCAGGACGAAGGCCAGTAGCATCAGGTGAAAGGCATACTTCTCGAGCAGCTTCAGCTCGGTACGCATCGCCAGTGCAGCGGCGAACATGCCCAGACTGAGAAAGATCAGGTGTTTCCTCAGGAAATAGAACGCGCCCATATGCTGGCTGTCGGCCACGGCGATCGAGCTCGAGGTGACCATCACCACGCCCACGCTGGCCAGCCCGATCAGGCCAATCAGCAGCAACGGGTCGAAGCGACCGCGGGGCCCACTTCGCTTGATCGCCTGGCTTGAGCCGAAGTCGAACATCAGCGCACCTTCAACGTGGCGAGGCCGATCAGCACCAGCACGACGCTGATGATCCAGAAGCGCACGATCACGCGTGGCTCGGGCCAGCCCTTCAATTCGAAGTGATGGTGGATCGGCGCCATGCGGAACACGCGCTTGCCGGTGAGCTTGAAGCTGGCGACCTGGATCATCACCGAGGCGGTTTCCATCACGAACACGCCGCCCATGATCAACAGCACGATCTCCTGCCGCACGATCACCGCGACGCAGCCCAGCGCAGCGCCCATCGCCAGCGCGCCCACATCACCCATGAAGACCTGCGCCGGATAAGTATTGAACCAGAGAAAACCCAGCCCCGAGCCAGCCAGCGCACCGCAGAAAATGGCCAGCTCACCGGCACCCGGAATCGATGGAATACCGAGGTATTCGGAAAACACCTTGTTGCCTGCCAGGTAGGCGAACACGCCCAGCGCGCCGGAAACCAGCACCGTCGGCATGATCGCCAGACCATCCAGACCGTCGGTGAGATTCACCGCGTTGGAGAAGCCCACGATCATGAAATACGCCACCACCACGAACAGCAGACCCAGCGACACGGCGACATGCTTGAACAGCGGCAGATACAGCGCGGTCTCGGCGACCGGCACACCGGCGGCGGCGTGCGGCGCCGTGACATAGAGGGTGACCGCCGCCGCCAGACCAAACACCGACTGCCAGAAATATTTCCAGCGACTGGCCAGCCCGCGGCTGTCCTTCAGCACCAGCTTGCGGTAGTCGTCGTAAAAGCCGATCGCGCCGAAGCTAAGCATCACCGCCAGCACCACCCACACGTAGCGGTTCTGCAGGTCCGCCCAAAGCAGAGTTGCGACGCTGACCGAGAGCAGAATCATCACCCCGCCCATGGTCGGCGTACCGGCCTTGACCAGGTGCGTCTGCGGACCATCGCTGCGCACCACCTGGCCCGCCTTCAGCGCGCTCAGCTTGCGGATCAGCGCCGGCCCCAGCAGCAACGACACCGCCAGCGCAGTGAGCGCCGCCATGATCGTGCGGAAGGTGATGTACTGGAACAGGTGCATGGCAGTGAAATGCCGCGCCATCCAGTCGGCCAGTTCAAGCAGCATCGTTTGCACCCCCGCGATTTGAAGACGTATCGCCCTTGCGATCAGTAAGCGCCTGGACCACCTGTTCCATCGCGGCCGAACGCGAGCCCTTGACCAGCAGGGTGACGCCCGCATGCAGTTCAGCCATCAGCGCGGCGACCAGGCTCACCTGGTCGTCGAAATGTCGCCCGCCGGCGCCAAACGCTTCCACCGTGGCCTCACCCAGTGGCCCCACCGCGAACAGGCGATCGACGCCGCTTTCGCGGGCGCGAGTGCCGATGCCGGCATGCAGCCCACGCGCATCGGTACCTAGCTCCGCCATGTCGCCGAGTACCAGCCAGCGCTCACCCCTGGCCAGGGTCAGGGTGTCGATCGCTGCAGCCATCGAGCTCGGATTGGCGTTGTAGCTGTCGTCGATCACCGTCCAGCCGCTGGCGGTCACTTGCGGCCGCAGGCGCCCGGCCACACCCGGCACCTGCTCCAGCCCGCTGACGATGATCGCCAACGGCACGTTGAGCGCGAGCGCGATGGCCGACGCGGCTAGCGCATTGGCGATGTTGTGGCGACCGGGCAACGGCAGCGCCACTTCGGCGTCGCCGCTCGGCGTGCGGAGCAAGAAGCGGGAACCATCCAGCCTCTGTTCAATGATGTTCGCGCCGATATCCGCCGGATGATCAAGGCCATAACGAAGAATCGTGCGCGCGCCCACCAGCCCGGCGAAGAAGCTGGCGAAGCTGTCATCGGCATTGATGATCGCGACTCCGTCGACCGGCAACGCGCGGTACAGCGCACCTTTGGTTTCAGCCACACCTTCGATGCTGCCCATCCGCGCAAGATGCGCCGGGGCAATGAGTGTGACGAGGCCGATATCTGGCCGCGCGATGGCAGCCAGGTATTCAATGTCGCCCGGCTTGCCGGCACCCATCTCGAACACGGCGTACTCCGTGTCTTGTGGCATCGCCAGCAGGCTCAGCGGCAGGCCGAGCTCGTTGTTGTAATTGCCGGCGCTGACGTGGGTATGGCCGTGCCGCGAAAGAATCGAAGCGGTCAGTGTCTTGACCGTGGTCTTGCCGTTGGACCCGGTGATACCGACCACACGCAGGTTGCGCTGCGCACGCACCGAGCTGGCAAGATCACCCAGCGCGAGCGTGCTGTCGTTGACCACGATCTGCGGCAGGGCGCCGTCCATCTGCCGCGTGACCATGGCGGCCACGGCGCCTTGCGCGGCAGCCTCTGCCAGATAATCGTGGCCATCGACCCGTTCGCCCTTGATCGCCACGAACAGGTCGCCCGGCTGCACACGGCGGGTATCGATGCTGACGCCGGTGATCTCGACGTCGGCGCCAACCAGGCGGCCGTGAGTCCAGATCGCAATGGTGTTGGTACTCATCATGCGCGAGCACCCCGCTGCCACTGCTCCAGCGCGGACTGGGCCACCGCCAGGTCGTCGAAAGCATGCTTGCCTGCCGCACCGTCCTGGTAGGTTTCGTGACCCTTGCCGGCGATCAACACCACATCGCCAGCACGCGCCAACTGCAGCGCCTGGCCAATCGCCTGCGCGCGGTCGCGCTCGACCGTCATCGCACGCGCCTCGGTCATGCCAGCGACGATCTGCGCCACGATCGCGTCACCGTCTTCCCCGCGCGGGTTGTCATCGGTGACGAGGGTAATGTCCGCCAGCCGCGCGGCAATCGCACCCATCAACGGACGCTTGCCCGCGTCGCGCTCGCCACCGCAACCGAATACGCAGATCAGGCGGCCCGCGCAATGTGCGCGCAAAGCCGTCAGCGCCTGCTCCAGGGCATCCGGCGTGTGGGCATAATCGATCACCAGCAGGGGCTCGCCGTGCACGCCGCCCAGCCGGTTCATGCGGCCGTTGACTGGCTGCAGCTGCTCAATTGTGGTCACGATGCGCGCGAAAGCTTCACCCAGCGCACCAAGGCAAGCGACCACAGCCAACAGGTTGGCCACGTTGAAGCGACCCAGCAAGCGGCTGTGGATCGCGCGGCTGCCCCATGGCGTGCGCAGCCGGAAGGAGAGCCCCTCGCTTGAAGTCACGATCTGGCCAGCCGCAATTTCCGCGTCGGCGTCGTCCGCCATGCTGAAACGCAAGGCCTTCACGCCGGCCGGCAAACGGACGGCCAATGCCTGACCGAAGGCGTCGTCGATATTGATCACGGCCGCGCGCAGTCCTGGCCACGCAAAGAGCTTGGCCTTCGCCTCGCCATAGGCCTGCATGCTGCCGTGATAATCCAGATGGTCGCGGCTGAGATTGGTGAATACGGCAACCTCGAAATCCACGGCGGCAACGCGTCCCTGTTCCAGCGCATGCGATGACACCTCCATCGCCACGTGACTGACATCCGCATCGCGAAATTCGGCCAACAGGCGCTGCACGGTCAGCGCATCGGGCGTGGTGCGCTCGCCCTCCTGCAACTGGCCATGTACGCCAGCGCCCAGCGTACCGATCGACGCGGTGCGATGGCCCAGCAGGCTCAGCGCCTGGGCCAGCAACTGCACGCATGACGTCTTGCCATTGGTGCCGGTGACGCCAACCAGGCGCAGCGACTCACTGGGGCGGCCATGGAAACGGGCAGCAATTTCGCCAACCTGTTCCCGCAAACCGTCAATCCACAACACCGGCACGCCTGGGTCTTCGCACGCTACCGGCGGTGACTCGGCCAGCACCAGTTGCGCGCCGCGCTGTACTGCCGCGGCCGCGAATTCGATGCCGTGACCCTTGCTGCCACGCAATGCGAAGAACGCATCGCCACCGCTGGCCTGGCGCGAATCCAGGGTTAGTCCGGATACGAACATGCGCGCAGCCACCGGCGTCGCCGCCAGCGGTGCGTCGGCAACGCCGAGCAGGAGTTGATCAAGGCGCACGGCGCTCATGGCGCGCCCTCGTCGATGGGTGCGTCGTCGATCGGCGTGTCGACCGGTGGCTTGCTGCCAACCAGCCCACCACTCCCCTGCAACGGGCCACCCACGTACCAGCGACCGATATTGTCTGGCGCCACGTCGAGCAGGCGCAGCGCACCGCCCATCACCTTGGAGAACACCGGGCCGGAAACAGTGCCGCCGTAATAGCTGCCCTTTTGCGGATTGTCGATCACCACCACGCCCACCAGACGCGGGTTGCTGGCGGGCACGATACCCGCGAATGCCGACGTGTAGTTGCTCTTGGCGTAACCGCCCGCATTCGCCTTGTGCGCGGTGCCGGTTTTACCCGCCACGCTGTAGTTGGCGATACGCGCCTCGGAACCGGTACTGCCCGGGCCGGTCACGGTTTCCATCATCTGGATCAATTCGTGCGCTACTTCCGGCGTGATGACCTGCTTGGCCGGATTGTCATCGCCCTTGATGAAGGTCGGGCTGTGCATCACACCGCCATCGGCGATGGTGGCGTAGGCATTGGCCAGCTGCAGCACGGTGACATTGACACCGTAGCCATAGCCCATGATGGCCTGCTCCAGCGGACGCCAGTCATGGCCGATGCGCAGGTGGCCAGACGCCTCGCCCGGGAAACCGCTCTCCGTGCTGTTACCCAGACCGAACGCCCGGTAGGTGTCGTACATCAGCGTGGTATCCAGCGCCATCGCGATGTGCGCCGCACCTACGTTGCTGGACTTGGTGATCACGCCCGTCGGCGTCAGCAATCCGTAATTGTGGGTATCGTGAATATCATGCCCTTGGAAATACCAGTGGCCGCCCGTAGTGTCGATGATCGGACTGGTCGGCGTGAATTTTCCACTGGACAAGGCCGCCGCCATCAGGATCGGCTTGATCGTCGAGCCTGGCTCCAGCACGTCGGTCATCGCGCGATTGCGGCGATCACTGGGGTTGCTGGCGCCGACGGCGTTGGGGTTGTAGGTCGGCAGGTTGGCCATGGCCAGCACCTCGCCGGTCTTTACGTCGAGGATCACCATCGATCCGGAGTCGGCCTGAAATTTCTCCAGCGCATTCTTCAACTCGCTATAGGCCAGAAACTGGATACGTCGATCGATGCTCAGCGTGAGGTTCTGGCCCGGCTTGGGCGCGCGCACCTGCTCGACATCCTCCACCACGTGACCCATGCGGTCACGGATCACCCGCTTGGCGCCCGGCTTGCCGGAGAGCCAGTCGTCGTAGGCCAACTCCAGGCCTTCCTGGCCGTGGTCGTCGATATTGGTGAAGCCGAGCACATGCGAGGTGACTTCACCCGACGGATAGAAGCGCTTGAACTCGCGCTGGCC